>NZ_AP024745.1:165000-437500 GCF_019704555.1 Actinoplanes sp. L3-i22 | reverse complement strand
CACGCTGATCGCGGCCGGAGTGCTGCTGGTCGCCGCGATCGTGATCCGGCTGGTGCTGGTCTACGGGCTGTTCGGGCGCTGGCGGCTGCGCGAGCGCATGTCGGCGCGGCGGGCCGAACGGGATCCGCGGTACCGCGCGGCCCTGGAACGCCGGCGCACCCGGCGCGGCGGTGAGCCGCTGAGCGCGCCGGACAACAAGGAGACGCTGCTGGTCGGCTGGACCGGGATGCGCGGGATCCTGACCCTGGCCGCGGCGGCCGCGGTGCCGGAGACCACGTCGTCCGGGGCGCCGTTCCCCGGGCGGGACGCGATTCAGGCGATCGCGTTGCTGGTCACGCTCGGGACGTTGCTGATCCAGGGGACGACGCTGCGGTGGCTGGCCCGGCGGCTGCGGTTCGACCTGGCCGGGGAGCGGGCCGCGGCGGAGGCGATGCGGGATCGGGGGCGGGCGGTGGTCGAGACCGCCGGGGAGTCGTTCGACCAGCAGCGCGGCGCGGTCGGCACGGCCCTGCGGGACCGGCAACTGGACGAGGAGACGGCTCGGGAGCTGATCGCCGAGATCGACCTGCGCCAGGCGGCTCACCACTACGGGAGCTGAGTCGGGCGGCCGGCCGTCACAGGAGCTGGAAGGCAGCCCAGATGTGCTTGGTGTCGCCGTCCCGGTACCAGCCGCTCTCGTCGGCGAACGTGCGGACCAGCAGCAGGCCCAGCCCGCCACCCTCGCCGGCCGGGCGGCGGCGCAGGTCGAACCGGGGCTCGCCGGTCACGTCCTGATCGGACACGTCCAGGACCAGACGACCCGGTTGGGTGAACAGGCTCACGATCGCCGGCGGCTCGCCGTGCCGCAGCGCGTTGGTGGCCAACTCGGTGGCGACCACGGTCATCCGGTCGGTGAGATCGGCGCCGGTGATCTCGTCGCGCAGCCCGGCGCGGAGAACCCGCAGCTCGTGGACATGGTCGAGGGTCCATTGCCGTACCAGGACCGGGGTCATGGGTCCATCTTGCTGAGCCCGGCGCAAAGCACAGTGGCCCGACCGGGTCGGGCAGATAGACGAGCACCACACCACTCGGCTGAGTGTCACTCATACTTTCGGCTAGTCTTTCGCCATACGACCGGCTAGTGTGGTCGCTACCGAACGGACAAAACATGCTCGGACGGCGGCTGGTGATTCGACCGCCCCGCCCGTGAGTAGAGACGCCCGACCGAACTGGGTCCGCTGCACAGTGGACCGGCTCTCCGGGAAGGTGCCAGGGAGGACTACGCATGACCGTCATGGAGACTTCGACGACCGTCGCCCCGGCGACGGCCGCCAGCGCCAATAAGCCCGTCGACAGCGCCGCGGAACTGCTCAACGCGATGGCTGCGATGCCGGCCGGGCACCCGTCCCGGGCGTCGCTCCGCGACCAGGCGATCGAGGCGTGGCTGCCGCTCGCCCGCCACCTCGCCAACCGTTACTCCGGCCGCGGCGAGCCGACCGACGACCTGGTCCAGACCGCGACGGTCGGCCTGATCAAGGCGGTCGACAAGTTCGACCCCGAGCGCGGCGTCGACTTCGCCGGCTACGCGATCCCGACCATCATCGGCGAGATCAAGCGCCACTTCCGGGACCGGACCTGGTCCGTCCGGGTGCCGCGCCGCCTGCAGGAACTCCGCCTCGCGATCACCGAGGCGAACAGCACACTGACCCACAGCCTCGGCCGGTCCCCGACCGTCCCGGACATCGCGGTGCACCTCGGCATCAGCGAGGAAGAGGTGCTGGAGGGCCTGGAAGGCGCCCGCGCCTACAACGCGACGTCGCTCTCCACGCCGATCAGCGCCGACGGCTCGACCGAGCTCGGCGACACGCTCGGCGGCGAGGACTACGAGTTCGAGCTCGCCGAGACCCGCGTGGCGCTCGCGCCGGCGCTGGCCACCCTCGACGAGCGTGAGCAGCGGATCCTCACGCTGCGGTTCTACGGCAACCTGACCCAGGCGCAGATCGCCGACCAGATCGGGATCTCCCAGATGCACGTCTCCCGCCTGCTCACCAAGGCGCTGGCCAAGCTGCGCAACCAGCTGGCCGCCACGACCCTCTGATCCTCGATTTCCGCGTACTGGTCCCGGTCCGTGATGGGCCGGGACCTTTCCGTGTCCGGACAAAGGTCGGACCGGACCCGACGCACAGGTCCGTGCGGCCGTAATCACCTTCGACGGCTACCGTGTTAGCCGATGCCACCTTCAGCCGAGCTCCCCGGGTTCCTGCACAGCGTCGCCCCGATCTTGGACCGCTGGGGATACCTGGCCCTCGCCGCGGTGATCGGCGTGGAGAGCTTCGGAGTGCCCGCCCCCGGTCAGACGATCATGGTGGCGGCGTCGATCTACGCCGGCGCCGGGCGGATGAACATCTATGTGGTCGCGCTGATCAGCTTCATCGCCGCGGTGATCGGTGACAACATCGGCTACTGGATCGGCCTGCGCGGCGGTCGCCGGGTGGTGCACCGGTGGGGGAAGTACATCTTCGTCACCCCGGAACGCCTGGAGAAGGCCGAGCAGTTCTTCGCGCGGCGCGGCAACCGGATCATCGTGGTGGCCCGGTTCATCGACGGGTTGCGGCAGCTCAACGGCGTGATCGCGGGCATCACCAAGATGCCGTGGAAGACGTTCACGATCTACAACGCGATCGGGGCGGCGCTCTGGGTGGGCTGGTGGACGACCGTGTCGTACCTGCTCGGCGCGAACCTGGTGACGATCATCGAGCACGCGCACCGGTACATGTGGCCGGCGATCGGGCTCGGGGTGGTGGTGGTCGGGGCGTACATCGCGCTGCACGTGCGGCACATCCGGCGGCGCCGGGCGCGGGCCACCGCTGCCGCGCCGATCGAGGAAAACCCGGTCTGACTTCCGGTCCGCGGTTCGCCGCCGGGTCCGTCCCGTTTTTCCGCGGTACGGCGGTAGCCCCGCCGCGCGTGGGCGAACGCCTGTTTGTACACAGAGATGGTCCCTGCCGCCCACGGCAGGGACCATCTCTGCTTATTTCCCCCAGTAAGGATCAGGAGCCGGTGCTCGCGGCGGCGGAGGGTTGTGCGGCCTGGCCGTTCGGGGCCTGACCGCCGGGGGCGCCGTTCTGGCCGGGAGCGCCGTTCTGACCCGGAGCTCCGGCGGGTGTGGAGACGCTGCTGCTACTGCCGCCGGAGACGGCCGCGGTGACGCCGGCGCCTACCCCGGCGCCGGCCAGGGCGGCGGCTACCAGGGCGGCGATCAGGGCCATCTTCGGGCTCTTGCGGGCCGGCTTGGCTCCCGGGCCGGTGTCGCCCGGGCCGGTGCTTCCGGTCCCGGTGCTTCCGGCGCCGGGTGGAGACCACGGGGTGGGGGTGCCTTGCGGGTCGGCGGGCGGTTGGGTCGGCGACATCGGCGGGGCGGCGGCCGGGGGCGGCGGGACTGCCGCGGCGGCCCTGGCCTGCTGCGGGGCCTCGGTGGCCGGCCATGCGTTTCCGTTGGTGGCGCCGGTGTGCTGGCTCCAACCGGTCGGCGCGGCGCCGGGCCCGCCGTAATTCCGCTCGGTCGGCCCGTCCACGCCATAAGCGGCGGGCGTATCCGTGCCGTAGCCGGCCGGCGCGGCGCTGGCGCGGGCGGGTGCGGCGGTGGCGTCGTTCCAGGTGGGCGCGGCATTTCCGGGGGCGGATCGGCCGGGTACGGGGTTGCCGGGAGTGGTGACGGACTCGTTCCAGGAGGCGGGGACCGAGTCCGGGATGTGGCCGGTGCCCCAGTCGCCGGCTCGGCCCGGGTCGCCGCCCCAGCTGTCGTCCGGGCCTCGGTCCCAGGAAGCGGGCGCGCCGCCTGGCTCCACGGGGGAGTTGAGCCAGGCGGCGGGCGCGCCACCTGGCAGGCCGGCCGGGGACTGCCACTGTGCGGTCGGGATGTCCTGCTCCGGGACCCGGTGCCCGCCCGGGAGGTCGACGTGGGCCTCGCGCGGGTCGGTGGCCAGGGCACGAGGGTCCGCGCCGGGTCCACGCCGGTCCCCGGGGGAGTCGTGCGAGCCGGCGTAGGAGCCACGCGGGTCGGCACCGGCCCCACGCGGGTCGGCGTAGTAGTCCCGCGGGTCAGGGCCGGCGGCACGAGCGCCGGCAAAGGAGTCGCGCGGGTCGGTGAAGGGGGCGCGCGGATCGGGGGCGGTGCCGCGGAGGTCGGCGAACGGGTCGAGGGGGTCGGGGCCCGGGCCGCGGAGGTCGGCGAACGAGTCGCGGGGGTCGGCGTGGCCGGTGCGGGGGTGAGCGGACGGGGGCCAGTCCGCCGGCGGGGCCTGGGCGTGCGACGGGTGGGGTTGGGCGGAGCGATCGGAGGGGTCGTACGCGGTCATCGTTTGCTCCTCGGTCGGTTGCTTCGCTGCGAAGAGACTGGCCACCGCGCCTATGCGGATCCTGTGCGGCCGATAAGCGGCGGTTATCAGATACTTGGCGGGTGCGACGGTTCACCTTCGCGGGGCGTACCTGCGTGATCACCGGGGCAGCGGGCGGTATCGGCGCCGCGCTGACCCTCGAGCTGGCCCGGCGACGGGCGACGCTGGTCCTGGTCGACCGGGACGCGGACGGGTTGTCCCGGGTCGCGGAGCTGGCGCGGGGGCTCGGCGGGGCGGATGTCACGACGTACCAAATCGATCTTGCTGATGGCGCGGACCGGAGTGATCTCGCGGCCGAAGTCTCGTCCCGGCTGGGTGGCGCGGATCTTCTGATCAACAATGCCGGCGTGACGCTGTCCGGGACGTTCGAGCAGAACCGGATGGCCGACGTCGACTGGCTGCTGGAGATCAATCTGCACGCGGTGATCCGGATGACGAAGGCGTTCCTGCCGCAGCTGCTCGCCCGGCCCGGCTCGCACATCGTCAACGTGTCCAGCCTGTTCGGGCTGATCGCCCCGCCCGGCCAGGTGGCGTACGCGACAAGCAAGTACGCGGTGCGCGGGTTCACCGAGGCGCTGCGGCACGAGCTGGAGCCGCGCGGCGTCGGCGTGACCGTGGTGCATCCCGGCGGGGTGCGCACCGGCATCGCGTTGAACGCCCGGCTCAGCGGCCCGGACCCGGACGGCGCGCAGGCCGCGGAGAACCGGAAGTTCCACGAGACCGCGCTGACCCTGCCACCCGAGGAGGCCGCGCGGCAGATCCTGGCGGCGGTCCAGTCCCGCCGGCCGCGCCTGGTGATCACCAAGGCGGCGCGGGCCGCGGACCTGCTGGCCCGGGTGCTACCCGCCGGCTACTGGACGGTCAGCGAGCGAATCGCCCGCCGCTTCACATGACGCGTAGATCGGCTCGCCGGCGCTGATCGGCGGGCGGGCCGGCTCCTCGCGCAGGCCCAGCATGGTCAGCCACTCGATCAGCTGACGGTGGATCGCGTCCGGTCCGATCAGCTCGGTGGTGACCGGCCAGGCGGCCGGGTGGACCAGCATCGCGTCGGTCTGCCAGCCGCCGAGGCCGCCGTGCGAGCCGACCAGCTCCTCGAACGCGGCCACCTCCGCGGTCTCGCCGTCGACCGCGCTGATCACGATGAGGTCGCCGATGTGCGCGGCCTCCTGGTGACGCAGCAGGTCGTCGCGCGCCTCCCGGCCGTACGGAAGCAACGGGTCCTGCCCGGTGACCACGCCGTCCCGCAGCCGGTGGGTGCCGCCCGGGCCGAACGCGACCGGCCCGTCCTCGTCCCCGACCACGACCAGCCCGACCCCCGGGTGGGCGGCCAGCCCGGCGATCAGCCGGGGATAGGTCTCCTCGATCTCGGCCCGCAGCACCCGGTGGGTGACCCGGGTCAGGTAGACCAGCGACAGGTTCCCGGACGACATGACCAGCAGCGGGGCCGCCTCGGGGGCCGGTTCGGGCGCTCGTTCGCCCTGCTCCTCGGCGGGCTCCTCGGAGCCGGCGGTCGGCTCGGCGGTGAGCCGCTCGACCACGTCGTCCAGGGTCTCGTCGTACCGCTGGCGGAAGGTGGCGCCCTGGCTCTGCCCGTGGTCGGAGAGCACCACCAGGTGGTACCGCCGGGCCGCCTCGGGTGACAGGCGCTCCAGCACGCCGAGCATCCGGTCCAGGCTCTCCAGCTGGCGCATCGACTCCGGGCGGGCCGGGCCGGCGTGGTGCGCGACCTCGTCGTAGTCGACCAGGTCGCAGTAGACCACCGGGACGCCGCGGGCCATCTGCTCGGCGATCAGCGAGATGTTCACGTCGCGCAGCAGCATCGCGGCCGGGCGCAGCGCCAGGTACGCCCCGGAGCGACTGACCCGCGGCTGGAGGTTGCGCCGGCGCTGGAGGCGGGCCTGGTGCAGCTCGGTGATCACTTCGGCGCCGCCGAGGACCAGGGCGCGGGTGAAGCCGTACGGCGAGGCCATGAACGCCGCCCAGCCGCGCGCCGACCGGCCGGGCAGCGCGGCGTGGCTGACCGTCAGCAGGTTGGTCACGGCGTCCCCGCCGAACGCGTTGCCGATGCTCACCCCGCCGTCGCGGAGCAGGCCCTGACCGTCGCTGAGCCGCCGCTCGATCACCGCGGCGTCGCGCGGGCGGTTGGAGACCATCACCTTGCCGGTCTCCTTCTCGAACCAGCGGAACGCCGGGACCTGGCGGGACGCGCCGTGCAGGATGCCGGCCTGGGACGCCGGCGTGGTCGACGGCAGCCCGGTGTGCCAGCGGCGCAGGCTGTGGCTGCCGGAGCGCAGCCAGTGCCCGAGGATCGGCAGGTTGCCGGCCCGGATCGCCCAGCGCAGCACCGGCTCGGCGACCCCGTCGAGCTGGATCACGAGCAGGCCGGGCTCGGTGCCGGGGTGCGGGCGGCGCAGCGTGAAGAACGGGCCCCCGGCCCGGCGCGCGGTCCGGCGGCGCACGCCGCGCATCAGCCGCCGCGCCTCCCGGACGAACGTGTCGTCGCTGCCGGCGTCGGCCATCCAGTCGAGCAGCGCCGCGAAGATCACCGCGAGGATCGCCGCGATCACCAGCGTGGGCAGGCCGCGGATCCGGTTCGCCGGGTCCAGCCGCAGGGCGAGCACCATGACCGCGACCTGGGCCGACACCCCGAAGAGCATGGCGCCCCAGCCGCCCAGCGCGGTGACGCCGGCCAGCAGCAGCGGGCGCAGCACCGCGCCGGTGACCGCGACCAGGAGCACCAGGTTCAGCGTGTCCAGGATGTCCGCGCTGGCCACGCCGGGCATCAGCCACAGGGTCACGGTCACCACCACGAACGTGGTGATCGCGCTGCGCAGCACAGCCTTGGCCCGGCCCAGCACCCGCCGCCGGGTGAAGAGGGCACGCATGTCAGGGCTTAGGGCCACGGCTCGACAATGGCACAGCCGGTCGCGCCGGGTGCAGCCGCACTCGATCGGGGGAATGACGGGCGATCAGCGGTTTCGGCCGCTAGTTTTGCGCCAGTGCATGTCCGTACGGCGGCTTTCGCCCTGCTCGTCCTGATCTTGTCCGCATGCCAGGCCCCTTCGCGACCGGAGCCCGAGCCCGCTCCACCGCACGAGCGGGTGCTGGCCGGCTACTTCACCGAGTGGGGCTCCTACGGCCGCGCCTACCGGGTGCAGAACGTGGCGGCCAGCGGCGCCGCGGGCAAGCTCACCCATCTGCTGTACGCCTTCGGCAAGGTCGACGGGGGCAGGTGCGCGGTCGGGGACCCGTGGGCGGCGTACCAGAAGCCGGTGACCGCCGCGGAGAGCATCGACAACGTCGCGGACACCGGGGCCACTCCCCTGCGCGGCAACTTCGGGCAGCTCTGGAAGCTGAAGGGCGCCCACCCGGGCCTGAAGATCCTCTGGTCGTTCGGCGGCTGGACCGGGTCGGCCGGGTTCACCCAGGCGGCCAAGGACCCGGCCGCGTTCGCGAAGTCCTGCTACGACCTGATCAAGGATCCGCGCTGGTCCGGGCTGTTCGACGGGATCGACGTGGACTGGGAGTACCCGAACGCCTGCGGCCTGCAGTGCGACCGCAGCGGGCGGGAGTCGCTGGCCAAGGTGCTCGCCGCGCTGCGCGCCACGTTCGGAACCGGCGCGCTGGTCACCGCGGCGGTGCCGGGGGACGTGAAGAAGCTCGGGGCGGTGGACCTGTCCGCGGCGGCGGCCCAGGTGGACTGGCTCAGCGCGATGACCTACGACTACTTCGGCGCCGGGAACACCGACGTCCGGACCGCGCCGCACTCGCCGCTGACCACCTACCCGGGGATCCCGCGGGCCGGGGCGACCGTCGAGGCGACCGTCGACCAGCTGCTGAAACAGGGTGTGCCGTCGGCGAAGCTGCTGTTCGGTGTCGGGTTCTACGGGCGCGGGTGGACCGGGGTGCGCAGTCCGGCGCCGGGTGCGGCGGCGACCGGGCCGGCGCCGGGGACGTACGAGAAGGGGATGGAGGACTACAAGGTCCTCGCCGGGCGCTGCCCGCCAACCGGGACGGTGGGCGGGACGGCGTACGCGCGGTGTGGTGCCCAGTGGTGGTCGTACGACACCCCGGACACCATCCGCGGGAAGGTGGCCTACGCGAAGAGCCGGGCGCTGGGCGGGGTGTTCGCGTGGGAGCTGTCCGGGGACACTCCCGACGGGAAGCTGCTCACCGCCCTGGCCGGCTGATCCGTCAGTTCGCGTAGAGGGCGTCGCCGCAGAGGCCGGTGCTCTTCGGGATGTTCATCTGCGAGCCGGTGCCGCACTCGACGGCGCTGCCCGCGCCCTTCGTCACCCAGGCGCCGGTCTTCGGGTCGTACGCGAAGAAGATGTCGCCGTCGCCCTGCTGACTGGCCTTCGGAGCGATCGGCGTGCCGACCGCCCAGTTCTGGTTGCACTTCACGCTGGCCGGGTCGATCTTGTAGCCGGCCGGCAACTTCGCCACTTTGACCAGGGCTTCGGCGGTGACCGGGCAGCCGTTCACCGGTTTCGCCTGCGACACCGGGCGCGCGGGCGAGGTCGCGGCGGCGGCGCCGGTCGGGGCGGCGGCGCCGGTCGCGGCGGTGGTGGCCGGCGAGACGTTCTCCGGCGTGGCGGTGGCGCAGGCGGTCAGGGCGAACAGCGCGGCGCCGGCGACGGCCAGCAGGATCGACGACGTGGTGCGAGCGGACATGGCGGGCTCCCCGATGAGAACGGCGCCGGTCGATACCGGCGCTCATCCATGTACATGCTCGTGCGGGCGGAAGGGTTGCCGCCGTACCGAAGAAATCTTTTGAATCTCAGCCGATCCGGACCCAGACGTTGTCCAGGACGCCGTTGAACTGGTCGTTGTCGCGGTAGGCGCCCTTGCCGCCGATGCTCAGCGGCCAGTTGTTGGCCACCGAGAGGTCCGCCGGCACCCGGGTCCGCCCGCGCAGCACGCCGTCGACGTAGATGTCGAAGCGTGCGCCGGCCCGCTCGCAGCGCACCGCGTGCCAGCGCCCGTCCGCCGCGGTGACCGAGCTGCGGACCATCCGGATCCCGGCGCGCCGCTCGTCGACCAGCACGCAACTGGGCTGCCCGGCCAGGCCGTCGACCTGGAGCTTGTACTGGCTGCTCGTCTTGGAGTAGCCCTTCTGCACCACGTTCTGCCCCTTGCTGGTCTGGCCGGGGGCGAGCAGGACGTCCGCGCCGTACGCGAGGTTCCGAGCCCCGGGGTTCAGGTCGGCGGTCCCCGGGCTCTGCAGTGCCACGTGCGGGCAGACGCCGTGGTCGCAGCGGGGCGGGAAGGCGAGCGCGTCGCCGGTGCCGTGCACGACCGCGCGCAGCCGGCCGCCGTGTCCGGCGATGATCCGCAGGGTGTGCCCGAAGCCGGAGCGGTCCAGGGTGGTGGCCGGGCGGTTGAAGTCGTACTGGGCCATCACGGCCGGGACGGGCGGCGGCAGCATGGTCGGCTCAACCGAAGAAGTTCTGCACCTGGGTGAGCGTCAGATAACCCTGCTGCTCCAGCTCCCGGGGCACCGAGGTGAGCGCCCGCTCGATCACCGGGAGGTCGTCCGTGCGGCTCGGCGGCGGGGCCGGCTCCGGGTCCGGGGGCAGGTCGGGCAGGGCCATCGCCTCCCGGATCACCTCGAACATGGTCCGCACCTCGGTCACCGCGAACCGCATCAGCTCCTGGTCGGAGCAGGACGGCGGCAGCTCACAGGTGAAGTTGGCGCGCAGCTGGTCGCCGACCCGGCGGATGTCGGCGCTGGGACGCAGGTGGTCCCGGCCCTCGGTGACGATGCCGAGCTGACAGCCCCTGATGCCGCTGCGGTCCCACCACTGGCGCCAGCGCGGATCCGCGCCGAGCGTGTGCACGGCGTGCTGCAACGCGATCAGGTAGTGCCGTGGCGCCCGGCCGTCCCGAGTTGCCGTCCCCAGCCGTGGGTGGAGCCAGAACTCGTCCATGGTTCGCATGGTCCCAGGCTTCGCGGCCGGCCCGTGGGAATTCGGGGGTCGCGCGTCGGAGTGGAGTTCGGTCACCCTCCCTCCCGGAAATGCATAAGGTGCTGATATAAATTGGCTGTGCGGATCCCGGACGAGGACGCGGTCATCGCGACCGCTTTCGAACATCTCTACGCAGGTCTCCGGCGGATCACCCCGCGCGAGGAGCTCAGCCTCACGGCCGCTTCCACGCTGGCCCGCCTGGAGCGATCGGGCCCGCACCGGCTCTGCGAGCTGCACGCCCCGGAAGGGGTCAGCCAGCCGGCGATGACCCAGCTGGTCACCCGCCTGGAACGGGACGGGCTGGCCACGCGGGGCAGCGACCCGGCCGACGGCCGGGTGGTGGTGGTCGGCATCACCGACGCCGGGCGCGAGGCCGTCGCCCGGCGCCGAGCGGGGCGCGCGGAGGCGCTCTCGGCGGTGCTGCGCCAACTGGCGGCCGACGACCGGGCGGCCCTCACCGCCGCCCTGCCGGCCCTCGACCGGCTGAATGACCTGCTCACGAAGGACTGATCAGATGCTTCCGGTGGACCATCCGCGCTACAAGTGGGTCGCACTCTCCAACACCACCCTCGGCAACCTCCTGGCGACGATCAACTCGTCGATCGTGCTGATCTCGCTGCCCGCCATCTTCAAGGGCATCAAGATCAACCCGCTGGCCCCGGGCAACGTCAGCTACCTGCTCTGGATGCTGATGGGCTACATGCTGGTCACCGCGGTGCTGGTGGTCACGCTCGGCCGGCTCGGCGACATGTACGGCCGGGTCAAGATCTACAACGCCGGGTTCGCGATCTTCGCGCTCGTCTCGATCGTGCTCTCGGTGGACCCGTTCACCGGCAGCGGCGGGGCGATCTGGCTGATCGGCTGGCGCGTCGCGCAGGCCATCGGCGGCGCCATGCTGATGGCCAACTCGGCCGCGATCATCACCGACGCGTTCCCGCCCAAGCAGCGCGGCATGGCGCTCGGCGTCAACATCGTCTCCGCGCTGGCCGGCTCGTTCATCGGCCTGGTCGCCGGCGGGGTGCTGGCCGAATGGGACTGGCGCTCGGTGTTCTGGGTGAACATCCCGCTCGGCATCGTCGGCGCGATCTGGGCGTACCGGTCGCTGCACGACACCGGCGTCCGGCGGCGCGCGAAGATCGACTGGTGGGGCAACCTGACGTTCGCGGTCGGGCTCACCGCCGTGCTGGTCGGGATCACCTACGGGATCCAGCCGTACGGCGGGCACACCCAGGGCTGGACCAACCCGTGGGTGCTCGGCGGCCTGATCGGCGGCACGGCGGTTCTGGTGATCTTCGGGATCATCGAGACCCGGGTGGCCGAGCCGATGTTCCCGCTCAAACTGTTCCGCAACGCCGCCTTCACCGGCGGCAACATCGCGAACCTGCTGGCCAGCGTGGCCCGCGGCGGCCTGCAGTTCATGCTGATCATCTGGCTGCAGGGCATCTGGCTGCCGTTGCACGGCTACGACTACGAGCGGACGCCGCTCTGGGCCGGCATCTACCTGGTCCCGCTGACGATCGGCTTCCTGGCGGCCGGGCCGCTCTCCGGCTTCCTCTCCGACCGGTTCGGGGCGCGCCCGTTCGCGGCCGGCGGCCTGCTCGTGATGGCGGTGTCGTTCGCCGGGCTGCTGCTCGTGCCCGGCGACTTCAGCTACCCCACGTTCGCCGTGCTGATCTTCATCAACGGCCTGGGCGGTGGCCTGTTCTCGGCGCCGAACACGTCACTGCTGATGTCCACGGTCCCGGCCAACATGCGTGGTGCGGCCTCCGGCATGCGGGCCACGTTCATGAACGCCGGCCAGGTGCTCTCCATCGGCGTGTTCTTCTCGCTGATGGTGGCCGGGCTCGCCGACTCGCTGCCGGCCAGCCTGAACTCCGGGCTGCTCGCGCAGGGCGTGCCGGCCGACGTCGCCGCGCGGGCCGCCGAGCTGCCGCCGGTCGGGACGCTGTTCGCCGCGTTCCTCGGCTACAACCCGGTCGCCGAACTGCTCGGGCCGCAGGTGATCGGCGCGCTGCCGGCCGACAACGCGGCGAACCTGACCGGGCTCGAATTCTTCCCGCGGCTGATCGCCGACCCGTTCCACGACGGCCTGATCGTCGTCTTCTGGATGGCGATCGGGATGGCGGTGCTCGGTGCGCTGGCGTCGCTGATCCGCGCCAAGCCCGCCCCTTCGGAGTCGGACGATGTCGCCTCCGAAAGCTCTGGCGGCGATCTGGTGGCGCACGAGGCCGAGCTGAGCGCCGAGCTCGCCGAGTCGCAGCCACTGCTGCCCGCCGCCCGGATTCCCGAGCCGCTGGACGAGCCCGTGACCCGGGACTGACCTGGCCCTACCCAGATCGGCGCGGCCCCACCGGGTCGCGCCGATCTTCATTCCCAAAACCATTTCGCCGTACGGCCATGGCCCACGCCCGCCGCCGCCACGCAGTGCGCCGCGCGCGGTCATGTTGACTTGACGCAGTTGACTGGATCAACACTGTGTATTGATTCGGTCAATGCATGTTGACGTCAATGTTGACTGTCAACGTGACGCGAGCGCCGCGTCCACCAGAACCGCGGCGAGGGCGCGGGCGGTGTGCGCCGCGGCCGGCCCCTTGTCCTGGCGGGCGCCGACGGTCGCCCCGTCGTAGAGCAGTACCAACTGCGCGACCAGCGGAGCCGGCTCGGCAATCCCGGCCTCGCGCGCCAGGTCGGTCAGCAGCCCCCGGGTCCAGGCCCGATTGGCCTCGGACGCCTCCCGGACCACCCCGTTCGGGTCGGACTCGGCGCCGGCGTTGTAGAACGCGCACCCCCGGAACCCCGGCTTGGCCGCCGACTCGGCGAGCGAGTCGAAGATCGCGAGCAGCCGGTCGCGCGGGCCCTCGTGCTTCTCGACGTGACCCATCAGCCGGGCCCGGCGTTCCTCGTGCCGGTGCTGCAGATATGCCCGGACCAGGCCGTCCTTGCTGCCGAAGCTGGAGTACAGCGACGCCTTGGCGACCCCGGCCCGCTCGATGACCCGGTCGATCCCGATGGTGTGCACGCCCTCGGCGTAGAAGAGCTCGTCCGCCGCGGCCAGGAGACGTTCGCGGGCCGATCGGCGGGGTGACGTGACGGACATGCGTTTGACGTTAACAGACAGGTCTGTCTAGTGTCAGAGCCAGCAACTAGACAGACCTGTCTGTTCGATCACTGGGGGAACCCTCATGACCGTCCTCGCCGAAGCCGCGGGCGCGCGGACCACCGCACCGGCCCGCCTGAGCCGGAACGCGGCGTTCACCGCGATCGCCGCCATCCTGGTGACGTTCGCGGCGGCCGCCGCCGTCCCGAGCCCGCTCTACGTCGTCTACCAGCACCTCTGGGGCTTCTCCCCGGCGATGCTGACGGTGGTCTTCGCGGTCTACGTGGTCGCCCTGATCGCCACCCTGCTCACCCTGGGCGCGCTCTCCGACTACGTCGGCCGGCGCCCGGTGCTGGCCGGCGCGATCCTGCTGGAGGCCGTCGCGCTCGCCCTCTTCCTGTCCGCCGGCAACGTGACCGTGCTGCTGGTGGCGCGGATCGTGCAGGGCGTCGCGACCGGCGCCGCGCTGAGCACGCTGGGCGCCGCGCTGATCGACCTCAACCCGGCGCACGCCCCCGGCCGGGCCGGCCTGATCAGCGGCATCGCCCCGGTGGCCGGGCTCGGCCTGGGCGCCTTCGGCTGCGGCGTGCTCGTCGAGTGGGCGCCGTTCCCCACCCACCTGGTCTACGCGCTGCTGCTGGTCGGCATGGTCGTCGCCGGCCTGGCGGTGGCCTGGATGCCGGAGACCGCGGAGCGCCGCCCCGGCGCGGCCGCCTCGCTGAAGTGGCGGCTCGGCGTGCCGGCCCGGCTGCGCGGTGACCTGTTCGCGCTGATCCCGATCATCGTGGCCAGCTGGGCGCTGGGCGGCCTCTACCTGTCGCTCGGCCCGTCGGTCGCGGCGGCCACTTTCGGCATCACCGATCACCTGGTCGGCGGCCTGGTGGTGGCGCTGGTCTGCGGCGCCGGCGCGGTGACCTCGTTCCTGATGCGCAAGGTCGCGACGCCGCGGGTGCTGACCGTCGCCGGGTCCGGCCTGCTCGCCGGTGGCGTGCTCGGCGTGACCGGGCTGCTCGTCGAGAGCCTGACGCTGGCCACGGTCGGCTCGATCGTCTCCGGGATCGGCTTCGGCGCGGCGGCGCTCGCGTCGTTCAGCACCCTGGCCCGGATCGCCGAGCCGCACGAGCGCGGTGAGCTGCTGGCGGTGGCGCTGACCATCTCGTACGCCGCCTTCAGCATCCCCGCGGTGATCGCCGGCCAGGCCGCCAACCACCTCGGCCTGCACACCACCGCCCTCTGGTACGCCGGGATCGTCTCCGCCCTGGGCCTGGTCGCGCTGATCGCCCAGCGCGCCCGGCGCACGGCCTGATTCCACCCCTTTGGTGGCCGCCCCGGCGTGGAGGGGTGGAAACCGCCCGAGCAACCCTCACCATATGGGGCGAATCGGACATCGAAGGGCGAGGAATGAAAAGTATCTGGGCGGCCGCCGTTGTGGTCGCGCTCGGCGCGGCAGCAGGCACCGTGATCACCTCCGCGGAGGCCGCCCCCTCGCGGGGCGCGCCGGACTACGTACCGGCGCCGGTCGCGTGGTACTCCTGCACCGAGCTGTCACTCAAGGCACAGGGCGCCGAATGCGGCATGGTCGGCGTGCCGATGGACTACGCGAACCCGGGCGGCGCCCGCATCGAGCTGGCCGTCGCCCGGATCGCCCACACCGTCCCGGCCGACAAGTACCAGGGCGTGGTCCTGGTCAACCCGGGTGGCCCGGGTGGCGCCGGGCGGAGCATGGCGACGCTCGGCGCGAAGGTGCCCAAGGGCGCCGGGGACGCCTACGACTGGATCGGGTTCGACCCGCGCGGGGTCGGCGCCAGCAAGCCGAAGCTGACCTGCGACGCCGACTACGCCGGGTACAACCGGCCGCCGTACGTGCCGTCCACCCCCGCGCTGGAGAAGGCCTGGCACGCCCGGAGCACCCGGTACGCCGCGGACTGCGCCAAGGCCGGCGGGCCGCTGCTCGATCACATGCGCACCGCGGACTCGGTCCGGGACATCGACAGCATCCGGCGGGCGTTGGGCGCCGAAAAAATCAACTTCTACGGCTTCTCGTACGGGACGTACCTCGGCCAGGTCTACGCCACGCAGTACCCGGACCGGGTCCGGCGGATGGTCCTGGACGGCAACGTCAACCCGAGCCGGGTCTGGTACCGCTCGAACATCGACCAGGACATCGCGTTCGACCGGAACATCAAGATCTACTTCGCCTGGATCGCCAAGCACGACGCCGTCTACCACCTGGGCACGACCGGGCCGGCCGTGGAGCGGCTCTACTACCGGCAACTGGCCGAGCTGACCGCGAAGCCGGCCGGCGGGGTGATCGGCCCCGCCGAGCTGACCGACATCTTCCTGCAGCCGGGCTACTACATCTTCGGCTGGGAGAAGGTCGCCCGGGCGTTCTCCAGCTGGGTCACCAAGAAGGATCCGGCCGGCCTCAAGGGGCTCTACGACGAGAACAACCCGCAGACCGCGGGCGCGGACAACAACTACGCCGTCTACCTGGCCGTGCAGTGCACCGACGCGGCCTGGCCGGCGAAGTGGTCGACCTGGTCCGAGCAGAACTGGAAGGTCTACCACCAGGCGCCGTTCGAGACCTGGGGCAACGCCTGGTACAACGCGCCCTGCCGGCACTGGGCCGCGCCGGCCGGTGTTCCGGTCCGGGTGAACGGGGCGAAGGTGCCACCGGTCCTGCTGCTCAGCGAGACGCTGGACGCGGCCACGCCGTACACCGGAAGTCTTGAGGTTCGAAAGCTCTTCCCCCGCTCGGTGTTGATCGAAGGGGTGAACGGGACCACGCACGCCGGATCGCTGTTCGGCAACGCCTGCGTCGACGACGTGATCGCCGATTACCTGGCCACCGGCGCGCTGCCGCCGCGGGTGGCCGGCAACCACTCGGACAAGCAGTGCAAGCCGCTGGCCCAGCCGGTGCCCGCCCAGCCGGCGCTGAAGCGCTCGGCCGAGCAGCTCGACCGGCTCCGGCTCCAGCAGCTGATCATCGGGCACTGATCCGTCCCCAGGTCCGTCCTTAGCAAAAGGCCCGGTGGCGCAGCTCTCCACCGGGCCTTCCGGATGTTCGGCTATGCTCGATCTCGCGAAGGGGAGTAGCTCCCAATGTCGCGGTCGACATACTGAGGTTCTTCGGGACCTCCGGCCGGACAGCCTCGATCTGAGGCGAGCGAGACCTTCGACCAGGCTGTCCATTCATGGCGGCCGGGTCGAGGTCGCCCTGCGCCCAAGCCCCGGTCGTCTGTCACCGGGAGAATTCCGTGTCAACTTTCCTCGCCGCGCTGGGTCTCAGCTTCGCGGTCATCTTCGTCGCCGAGCTCGGCGACAAGTCCCAGCTGATGGCGATGACCTTCGCCACCCGCTTCCGGCTGGTGCCGACCCTGATCGGCATCACCGCCGCCACCGCGCTGGTCCACCTGGTCTCGGTCGGCATCGGGTACGGCCTCGGCGCCGCCCTCCCGACCGACTGGATCTCCCTGGTCGCCGGGGTGGCGTTCCTCGCGTTCGGCGCCTGGACCCTGCGCGGCGACAAGCTCACCGACGACGAGAAGAGCAAGGCGGAGCGGTCCAGCGGCTCCGCGATCTTCGCCGTCGGCGGCGCGTTCTTCCTGGCCGAGCTCGGTGACAAGACCATGCTGGCGACGATCACGCTGGCCACCCAGCACGGCTGGTTCGCCGTCTGGGTCGGCTCCACGGTGGGCATGGTCGCCGCCGACGCGCTCGCCATCCTGGTCGGCCGGCTGCTCGGCCGTCACCTTCCCGAGCACATCATCAAGTGGGGCGCCGCCGCATTGTTCGCTATCTTCGGCATCTGGCTGATCGTCGAGGGCGTGATCGGCCTGTCCTGATATCCGGGCTCCTTCGGGGAGGCGCTGTGCCGCGGTACCGGTTCGTCGAGCTGAGTCACGTGATCCGGGACGGGCTGATCACCTACCCGGGACTGCCCGCCCCACGGATCGGGCAGCACCTGACCCGGGCGGAATCCCGGGACCGCTACGCGCCGGGCACCGAGTTCGCCATCGACCGGATCACCATGATCGGCAACACCGGGACGTACGTCGACAGCCCGTTCCACCGCTACCCCGACGGCGCCGACCTGGCCGCCCTGCCGCTGGACCGGCTCGCCGAGCTGCCGGCCGTGGTGGTCCGGGCGATCGGCGGCCCGCGCGGGGTCACCGCTGACACACTGGCCGGTGTGGACGTGACCGGGCACGCGGTGCTGCTGCACACCGGCGGCGACCAGCACTGGGCCACGAAGGACTATCCGGTGAACGCGCCCTACCTGACCCGGGAGGGCGCGCAGGACCTGGTGGACCGGGGCGCGACGCTGGTCGGCATCGACGCGGTGAACATCGACGACATCTCGGCGCGGGCCCGCGGCGAGCGGCCGGCGCACAGCCTGCTGCTGGCCGCCGGCATCCCGATCGTCGAGCACCTCACCAACCTGGTGGCGGTGCCGGACACCGGGGCGCGGTTCACCGCCGTGCCGCCGCGGATCGTCGGCTTCGGCAGCTTCCCGGTCCGCGCCTACGCGACCGTCGAGGCGCGCCCGTGACCCAGTCAGCGACCCAGCCGATCGCGATGGCCCGCGTGCAACTGCAGCGCGGCGATCCCGGCGCGGCCGCCGAGCTGCTCGGGCCGGTGCTGGCCGCCGAGCCGGACCACGTGACCGCGCTGGTGCTGATGACCCACGCGCAGCTCGCGCTGGAGAAACCGGAGCTGGCGTACGAGGTGGCGACCCGGGCCGTGCAGCACGCGCCCGGGTCGGCCGAGGCGCTCACCGCGCTGAGCCGGGCGCTGACCGCGCTCGGGCGGCACGACGAGGCGATCGCCACGGCGCAGGCCGCGGTGGCCCGGCAGGCGGAGAATCCGTACCGGCACAATCGGCTCGCGTGGGCGCTGCTGGAGGCGGGCAACCGGCCGGTGGACGCGGAACACGCGGCCCGCGAGGCGGTCCGGCTCGACCCGGAGGAGGCCGACTTCCGGATCACCTACGCGATGGTGATGAAGCAGCTGAACCTGCCGCAACGCGCTCGGGAGGCGCTGCGGGACGCGCTGCGGCTGGCGCCGGACAACGCGATCGCCCGGCACGAGCTGGCCGCGTTCGACGTGGCGCACCGCAACCCGTTCGCGCTGACCCGGCTGGCCCGGGGCGTGACCGGGCTGGTCGCGGCGCTGCGGGCGGACCCCCGGCAGGAGGCCAGCCGGCATCTGCTGGACGCGGCGCTGCGGCAGTTCCTGGTCTACACCGCGATCATCATGGTGGTCTTCGCCTACCTGGGCTGGCGGGTGTCGGACGACTCGACGGCGTGGGCGCGGGTGCTGGCCGCGACCGCGTTCCTGGCTCCGGCCGGATACGCGGGGTACTTCCTGGCACGATTGGATCGGGTGCTCCGGTCGTACCTCAAGGAGGTCTTGGCCCGGCAGCGGACCGCGAGCATCGCCGCGGCCCTGACCCTCGCCATGCTCCTGGTCGCCACCGTGGCGCCGGCCGGGTGGTTGCCCGGGCTGCTCGGCGCCGCGAGCCTGGCCGGGTTCGCGGTCCGCATCCTGACCTCGATGGTTCCGCGGCTCTGAAGCGCTAATAAATCCCGGTCGCGTGCCGAAGTGAGCCTTGAGCGCCCTGTCCCCTGGCTACCCGGAGCGGCCCGATGACTGACCTGGCCCCAACCGCCGCTTTTCCCCCGCCCACGGCCGCTGCCCCCTACCCGGGCGTGGCCGAACGCGCGTTCGCGGACCCGGCCGACATGGCCGTCGCCCGGGCCGCCGCCCTCTTCGAGAACATGCAGCCGGCCGAGGCCGCCGGGATGCTCGAACCGATGCTGGCCGGCAACCCGCAGTCGCCGGCCGGCTGGATCCTGATGGCCCGCATCCGGCTCTCGCTCGACCAGGTGGAACCGGCGCTCGCCGCCGCGCACAAGGCGATCGAGCTGGCCCCCGAGGACCCGCGGCCGCTGGCCATCGCCAGCCGGGCGCTGACCCTGCAGGGCAAGCACGACGAGGCGATGTCGATGGCCTACCGCGCGGTGATCGTCGAGCCGAAGAACCCGCTCTGGCACGACCGGGTCGCCTGGGCGCTGCTCGCCGCCGACCGGCAGCTCGCGGACGCCGAACAGGCCGCGCGGACGGCGATCTCGCTGGACCCGAACGAGGCACACTACTACTTCACGCACGGGGTGGCGCTGGCCGCGCTCGGGCATGTGGATCAGGCTCGGCAGGCGCTGACCACGTCGCTGCGGCTGGAGCCGAACAATCCGGTGGCCAGGCAGCGGCTGGACATCCTGAACGGGGACGCGGTGCCCGTGGTCGAGAAGAAGAAGCGTGGATGGAAACTTTTCGGGCGAAAAAACGAGGCTCCGGTACGCCCGGAAGAGCGCACCTAGACAGCGGTCGTCTTGGCGCGGTGGCGTAGGAGCAGCCAGACGAGCCAGCCGGCACCGATGATGAAGCCGAAGCTGATCGCCCGGTAGAGGACCACCGCCGCGACCGCCCCGGCGCTGGTCAGGCCGCCCGCGACCAGGCCCAGGACCAGGGCGGCGTCGACCACACCCAGGCCGCCGGGGATCACCGGCACGCTCGCGGCGGCCATCCCCGCGCAGTACGCGATCAACAGGTGCACCGGCGTGATCCGGTCCGCCCCGACCGCGACGCAGCACACCCACAGGCAGAGCGCGTCGAACAGCCAGTTCGCGCAGGCCAGCAGCACCGCGACGGCGAAGTGCAGCGGATGCACCCGGATCGCCCGCAACTGGGTGAAGAAGCCGAACAGCCGGTCGGCGCCGTGCTCGGGCGGGCGACGGCGCACCCGGTTCACCCCGCCGAGCAGGGCGCGGACCGGCCGGTCCAGCCAGAGCGGGTGCTTGGCGAGCAGGCGGACGGCGGCGGTCACCGCGATCGCGCCGGCCGCGTATCCGGCCAGGGTGCGCCAGCTGCCGGTGTTCCGGGCCAGCAGGCCACCCACCGAGCCGACCAGGATCAGGGCGCCGGTGGAGAGGACGCCACTGAGCGCGATGCACCACGAGGCTTCGGCGGAGGCTACGCCGTACCGTCGCATCTGTCGGAAATTGAAGCTGGCGGAGAAGACCGGACCGCCCGGGAGGGTCACGCTCAGTGAATGCGCGGCGTAGGCCATCGCCACGTGCCGGCGCACGCTGACCTTGGTGCCGGCGCCGCGCAACAGGGCCCGCTGCATCCGGGCGTAGGTGCCCATCGACACGATCTCGGCCGCGAGGGCCGCACCGACCCAACCCCAGTGCGGGGCGCGGAGCTGCGTGAACGCTCCGGTCAGGGCCGGCCAGCCGACGATCAGCTCGGCGCCGAGCACGACCGTCATCAGCGCGGCCACCCATGCGCCCCGGCGCCTCCGGGGAGACGTACGGGTCACCGACGTGGCCGCCGCACGGGCGCCGGTCGCGGTCATCACATCGATCGTGCCACCCGACCGGAGAACTTTTCGCAACTTCGCCGCGAAGGTTTCGGCTGGTGGCAGGCTATTCCGCATGCCACGTCCGCGGATCGTCATCGTCGGTGCCGGCTTCGCGGGGTACACCGCGGCCCGGCGATTGCAGCGGATCGCCCGGGGCCGGGCCGAGATCGTGCTGCTCAACCCGACCGACTACTTTCTGTATCTGCCGCTGCTGCCCGAGGTGGCGACCGGGGTGCTCGAACCGCGCCGGGTCTCGGTGCCGCTGGCGCTGCCCGGGGTGCGGATGCTGCTCGGGCATGCCGGGGCGTTCGACCTGGATGCCCGTACCGTCGAGTGGGCCGACCCGGAGGGCGCTCGCGGCGTCCTCGGCTATCACCGGCTGGTGCTCGCGCTGGGCAGCGTGAACAAGCTGCTGCCGGTGCCCGGCGTGACCGAATACGCCCACGGGTTCCGCGGGCTCGCGGAGGCCCTCTACCTGCGTGATCACCTGACCCGGCAGGTGGAGCTGGCGGCGCAGTGCGCCGATCCGGTGGAACGCCAGGCCAGGTGCACGTTCGTGGTGGCCGGCGCGGGATACACCGGGACCGAGGTGGCCGCCCAGGGGGCGCTGTTCACCTCGGCGCTCGCGGACGGGAAGTCGCTCGCGCCCCGCTGGCTGATCCTGGACACCGCCGAGCGGGTGCTTCCGGCGCTCGATCCGCGGCTGTCGCGGACCGCCGCGGAGGTGCTGCGGCACCGCGGCGTCCGGGTCCTGACCGGCACCGGCGTGACCGAGGCCGGGCCGGACGGGGTGCGGCTCTCGAACGGGGAGAGCGTGCCGACCCGGACCCTGGTCTGGTGTGTCGGCGTGCGGCCGGAACCGCTCGTGGCCGGTCTCGGGCTGGCCACCCGGGACGGGCGGCTCGTGGTCGACGAGTTCCTCAACGTGCCCGGCCGGCCGGACGTCTTCGCCTGCGGGGACGCGGCCGCCGTTCCGGATCTGCGGCATCCGGGGGCGATCACCGGGATGACGGCGCAGCACGCGGTCCGGCAGGGACAACTCGTCGCGGGGAACATCGCGGCCTCCTACGGGCACGGGCGGCGGCGGGCGTACCGGCATCGGGATCTCGGCTTCGTCGTGGATCTCGGCGGGTGGTCGGCGGCGGCGGATCCGCTCGGGATTCCGCTGAGCGGGGCGGTGGCCAAGACGGTGACCCGCGGATACCACCTGATGTCGATGCCGGGGAACCGGGTGCGGGTGGCGGCGGACTGGCTTCTCGACGGGGTGCTGTCCCGGCAGCCGGTGCAGCTCGGGCTGGTCCGGGGCAGCGCGGTGCCACTGGCCGCCGAGTCGGACCGGGGCGATCGGCTCGGTTAGCTGTCGGCGTTGACCTCCGGCTGGACCCGCTCGGGGCGGTGCGCGCCGGGGGCGCGCTGCTGCGGGATCTTGGCCGGCTGCGCTTCGTCGGGGGCGGGCTCGGTCTTCTTGTCGGATTTGTCGTCTATATCATCCTTAGACGCGTCCGGCGGCGTATCCCAGGACCACGGATTCTCGCCGCGAGCCGGTGCCGGAGCCGCGGCCGGCGCCTTCTCCGGGGTGATCCGTTGCGGGGTGACCACCAGTACCGCGCCGCCCAGGCCGATCGCCGCATACCGGACCGGGTGCGTCGCGCGGAGCACCAGCGCGTGCCCCAGCCCGATCACCGGGCAGGCGGCGAGTGCGGCGGCCACCACCGTCACCCACGGCGACCCGGACCGGACGTCGAGCAGCGCGGGCAGGTTCAGGCCGGCCAGATAGACCAGCACGCCAAGAGACACTGTGGACAGAAGGGGCGCGAAGAACCTGGTCCAGGCGCCTTCGCCGCCCGGCGCGCGGTTCAGGTGCAGCAGCGCGGCCACCGCGGTGAGCAGCAACAACACGAGAACGGCCAGGCTGCCGCCGACGGTGAGCCAGCGGGCGGTCCGGGCCGACGCCTCGGCGCCGGCCACGGCCGCGCCGAGCAGCGCGGCACCCGCGATCAGCGATTGGGTCAGGGCGGCGGCGCGCGGCGCGCGGGTGCGCTCAGAAACATTTCCCAGTACGGCGGGGAGCACGCGCTCGCGGCCGAGGGCGAACAGGTAGCGAGCGATCGCGTGATGCACCGCGAGGATCGCCGCCAGCAGGCCGGTGAACAGCATCACCCGGCCGATCGTGACCGCCCAGCCGGCGAGGCGCTCGTCGGCCAGGGCGAACAACAGCTCCGGCCCCCGGTTCGCGGCGCGCCCGGCCACCCCGCGCGGACCGGCCGCCACGATCAGGCTCCAGGTCACCCCGGCCAGCAGGAGCGCGATCGCCGGCACCGCGAGGCGGGCGGCGCGACCGGCGGTGCGGCGCGGGTCACGGGACTCCTCAGCGTACGTCGAAATCGTCTCGAAACCGGCGAAGGACAGCACCGCGACCGCAAGCAGGAGTCCGAGCAGCGGCCGATCGATCCGGGCGAGATCGCCGAGCCAGTACGTCCCGGTCTCGATCCGGCCGCCGGACGGGCGCACCACGTTGGCGGCGGCGAGCCCGGCCAGCACCGCGGCCTCGGCGACGGTGAGGATCGTGATCACCACGGCGGCGACCTCGATCCGGACCGTCCCGACGAGCGTGACCACCGCCCAGCACCCGGCGGCCACCGCCCACCAGGGCGCGGTCACGCCGAACCAGCCGAGCAACAGGGGCGCCGCGGCCTGCGCGGTGAGCGCGTAGAGACCGAACTGGATCGCGTGGTAGCCGGCCAGGGCCAGCCAGGCGCCGGTCAGCGCGGCGGGCCGGCCCAGGCCACGGGCGAGCTGCGGGTAGACGCCGCCGGCGCTGGGCGCCCGGCGGATCATGGCGGCGTACGGCGTACCGAAAAGGACCAGGACGACCGCGACCGCGACGACGGAGAGTGCCGCCAGCGGCCCGGCGCCGGCGGCCAGGACCGGCGGGATCACGATGACCACCGTGGCGATCGGCGCGGCCGCGGCCATGCCGAAGAACGCGACGGATCCGGCGCCGAGACGTCCGAGAGCGAGCCCGGCGGGCTCCTCGTGCGAAGGTGCGTCAGGGGTGGCCACGGACTCTATTCAGTCGTACCGAAGCGGACTTTGACAACCATGCGTCACCGGACAATGACCGCTCGTGACCAGATTGGCACACCCTGATCGACCGGCCGGCTCCCGGCCCCGCGGGTTGCAATTCCTCAACTGGGGTGGGCCGCAGCCGACTGCAACATTGTGCTCGCCACCCAGCAACTGACGGAGTTCCTCTCCGTCGTCGCCGACCGCCCGGATGAGGCCGCCGCGCAGCACGCCGCCGTCGAATGCGCCGTACGCGCACTCGAGGCCGACCTCGCGGTGCTGATGGTCGACGGTGGCGTGGTCGCGGCGGTCGGGCTCCCCGTGGAACGGATCCCGGCGTACGACCTCACCGAGATCGCCGCCGGCAACCGCACCACCTTCGAGGCCGACGGCCGCCTCTACGCGGTCACCCTGGCCCACCTCGGCGGCGTGACGCCGGGCGTCCTGGTGCTCGGCCGACAGGCCATGTTCAGCGTCGAGGAGGTCTGCCTCCTGCGCGGCATGGCCCGGGTGCTCGAACTGAGCCTCCAGGCGCTGCACCTGATCGAGGTGGAACGCCGGCAGTCCGCCGAGAACAAGACCCTGATCAACTCGTTGCAGCGCCGGCAGCGGCTGTTCGACGAGCTGAGCGCGGTGCAGCGGGCCATCGCCAAGCGGGAGCCGCTGCGCCGGATCCTCGACCAGATCACCGCGAGCGCGGCCGAGCTGCTCGACGTCGAACTGTCCGGGCTGACCGTGCTGGACCTCGACGATCCGAGCCGGACCAGCCTGATCGCCAGCCGCGGCGTCAGCGACGAGGGCGTCGAGCGGATGCAGGGGATGCCGGTCGCGGCGCTGGGCGTCGCCGGGCTCGCCATGATGGGCAACGAGCTGATCGCCGTCGACGACTACGCGAACTCGCCGATCGCCGTGCCGGAGATCGTCCGCGCGCAGCTGAAGAGCGTGATGGCGGTGCCGGTGCACGAGGACGACGTGGTGGTCGGGGCGCTGTTCGTCGGCTCCTTCCACGCCGTACGGGAATGGGACCGCGCCTCGCAGGAGATCCTGCAGGCCTTCGCCGAGCACGTCAGCCTGGCCATCACCGACGCGCGGACGCTGCGCGAGATGAACCACGCGTTCCACGACTCGCTGACCGGACTCGCGAACCGCTCGCTGTTCACCACCCGGATGGAGAACGCGCTGGCCACCGCCGGCTCGCACGGGGTGGCCGCGCTCCTGGTCGACCTGGACCGGTTCAAGGTGGTCAACGACTCGCTCGGACACGCGATCGGCGACCGGCTGCTGAGCTCGGTGGCCGACCGGCTGCGCGCCTGCCTGCGTACCGGGGACACCGCGGCCCGGCTCGGCGGGGACGAGTTCGCCGTGCTGCTGCCGGACGTCGTCGGGATCGAGCTCGCGGTGCCGGTGGCGCGACGGATCGTGGCCGCGCTGCGGGAGCCGTTCGACCTGGACGGGCGGGAGATCTACGCCAGTTGCAGCGTCGGCGTCGCGTACGCCGAAGCCGGCAGCACCGACGCGGACGACCTCCTGGTCCGCGCCGACCTGGCCGTCTTCGAGGCGAAGAAACAGGGCAAGGACCAGCTCGCGGTCTTCGAGCCGGCGATGCGCGCGTCCTTCCAGAAACACCTGGAGATGGAGGCCGACCTGCGGCGGGCGGTGCTGCGGCACGAGTTCGAGCTGCGGTTCCAGCCGATCGTGCGGCTGCGCACCCAGGAGATCTCCGGGCTGGAGGCGCTGGTCCGCTGGCAGCACCCGGAGCGCGGGATCATCCCGCCGATGGAGTTCATCCCGCTCGCCGAGGAGACCGGGCTGATCGTGCCGATCGGCGAGTGGGTGCTGCGCGAGGCCTGCCGTCAGGCCGCACGATGGAACTCGCAGCGTGACGCGGACACCCCGCTGACCGTCAGCGTGAACCTCTCCGCGGTCCAGCTGGAACGGGCCGACCTGCCCCAACTCGTGTCGTCGGCGCTGGCGGACAGCGGGCTGCCGGCCAAGTGCCTGATCATCGAGCTGACCGAGTCGCTGCTGGTCGATCACCGGCCGGAGACGCTGCGGCGGTTGCACGCGGTGAAGGCGCTCGGGGTGCGGCTGGCGATCGACGACTTCGGGACCGGGTACTCGTCGCTGGCGTACCTGCGGAACTTCCCGGTCGACATCATCAAGATCGACAAGTCGTTCGTGGACGACATCGGCGACATGCCGGCCGCGGCGGCGCTGACCCTGGGGATCATCCAGCTCGGGCAGGCGCTGCAGCTCTCCACGATCGCCGAGGGGATCGAGCACGTCGAGCAGTTGAGCGAGCTCGCCGACGGGAACTGCGAGCTGGGGCAGGGGTACTACTTCGCGGAGCCGCTGACCACGGACGCGATGGACGACCTGCTGTTCCCGGTCGAGTCCCCGGCCGACGAGTAACCGACAACCCCGCGGGCCGAGGCGCGGTGCGTCAGACGGCGTCGGCCAGGATCAGGCCGACACTCGCGGCGCCGAGCCCGGCCAACAGGCTGACCAGCACATACGCGAAAGCCTTCGCCCGCTCGCCCCGGCGCGCGAAGGTCAGCGCCTCCCAGGAGAACGTCGAATACGTGGTCAGCGCCCCGCAGAACCCGGTCCCGATCAACGCGGTCAGGCCGTGCGAGAGCGGCATCCCGAGCACGAAGCCGAGCACCAGCGACCCCGCCACGTTGACGGCAAGCGTGCCCCAGGGAAAACCGCTCCCGTAGCGAGCCTGAACGTAACGGTCGGTGACATACCGCAGCGGTGCGCCGATCGCCGCCCCGACCACAACCAGCAGCACCGTGATCAACGCCGCCCCTCCCCTACCGCCGCAAAAGGCGCGCCCGGCAAGGCCACGCCATCCGTCGCCGCAAAAGGCGCGCCCGGGCGGGCGCCACCCGCCGCGAACAGCGTGTTCGTCATCGCCGCACCGGGTCGAGCGAGGCCGCCGCGCCGAGGGACGCCAGCGAACTGCCGGCCCAGACCGCGAGCAGCGCCCCGACCACCGTCGCGAAAAGATAGGCCAGCGCGATCCCGGGCACCGCCCGCAACACGTCGACCTCCGCGGTCGAGAACGTCGTGTAGCCGCCCAGCACCCCGGTACCCAGGAAGAGCCGCGTCAGCCGACCCTCCGGCCGGAACCGGGCGAGCAGCGTGTACAGCACGCCGATCATGAAACACCCGGAGACGTTGATCGACCAGATGGCCCACGGGAACTCGGCCGGTGTGTGCGGCCAGACAACTCCGATGGCGTAGCGGGCGAGCGCGCCGAGCACCCCACCGCCCGCGACCGCGGCCAGCGCCCGCCGGTCGACGTCGAGATCCATTTCCGAGACGTTATCGCGCGGGCGGCCGGGGGGACGTGGCGGCGTCCTCCCCGGCCGGTTCCGGGCGCTCGGGACAGATCCACCGATCGCATGAAACGACCTGAAACAGGCGATGTAAATGCCCGTTGACCTGTGCCTCGGCGTTTTCAGAGTCCACTGTAGGCGACGATCTTGCGCGGCGGAAACCGGACCCCATGACTCAGCGCGAACAACCCCAAGATCAAAGACCGATTTCGGTACGCCGAAATCCCCGCAACCCAACCGCAAACCACCCCGGAACCGCCCCCGCCACGCACTCCAGGGGCCACCGCCGGCACGCAAACCGCCCCGAGACCGGCCCCATCACGTACCCCGAAAGCCGCACCCCACACGCGAACCACCGACCCATCCCGTACCCCAAATGCCGCGGCCCGGACGCGAAGCGCGCCCGGACCGAACCGCGGACCTCAGCCGACCGGAGTCAGCGGACGCCGCATGACCACCGGCTCGACCTCCGGCTCCACGTCGTGGGCGATCTCCGGCAGCCAGCCCAGCCACCGGGGCAGCCACCAGTTCGCCTTACCGAGCATCGCCATCACGGCCGGGAGCAGCACCGCCCGGACGATCGTCGCGTCCAGCAGCACCGCCGCCGCCAGCCCGACGCCGAGCTGCTTGGTCGAGTTCAGCGGGAGCGTCGCGAACAGGCCGAACACCGCCACCATCACCACGGCCGCGCTGGTGATCACGCCGGCCGTCCGGCCGACGCCCTCGCGGACCGCGTCCCGCGTGCTCAGGCCCCGGTCGTGACCCTCGCGGATCCGGCTGAGCACGAAGACGTGGTAGTCCATCGAGAGACCGAACAGGATCACGAAGAGGAACAGCGGCATCCAGTTGGTGATCCCACCGCTGGAGACGAAGTCGAGCTGCTTCTCGAAGTGCCCGTACTGGAAGACGTAGACCAGCATGCCGTAGGCGGCGGCGACGGAGAGCAGGTTGAGCACCACGCCGGTGATCGCGACCACGACCGACCGGAACGACACCAGCAGGAGCAGGAACGCCAGCCCGAGCACGAAGCCGAACACCCAGGGCAGGCTGTCGTCGAGCTGTTTGTTGAAGTCGGCGTTCGCCGCGGTGTCGCCGGAGACCAGCGCGGTCGCGCCGGGCAGCGCGCCGAACGTGGCCGGCACGATCCGGCCGCGCAGGGTGTCCAGGGCGGCCGTCGCCGTACTGTCGTCGCCCTTGCCCACCAGGCCCACGGAGACCACCGCGACCGTCCCGGCGGGGTTGATCTCGATGTCGATCGGCTCGACGAGCTGGCCGCTCGCCTTCGCCTCGGCGCGGAACTTGGTGAGCGCCTGCTGGAACCCGTCACCCTTGACCGAGGAGCTCTCGACGACCACCCGGGCCGGCGTGGTCTTGCTCGGGAACGCCTCGTTGATCGCCTTCAGCGCCTGCACGATCGGGGCGTCCGGCGGCAGGTCCTGGATGCTCTCCGCCTTGGTCTTCAGGTCCAGCGCCGGCGCCGCCAGCGCGCCCAGTGCCGCCACCGCGACCAGCGCCGAGATCAGCGGCTTGGCCAGGACCACCTTGAGCAGCGCGGGCCAGAACCGGCCGTCGCTGCGGCGCCGGTAGAGCCCCGGGATCTTGATCGCGTCGACCCGGTCGCCGAGCGCCGACAGCAGGGCCGGCAGCACGGTCAGCGAGCCCAGCACCGCGGTGGTGACCACCAGGATGGTGCCCAGGCCGAAGCTGACGAACGTGGTGTCGTGGGTCAGGAACATGCCGGCCATCGCCACGATCACGGTGAGGCCGGAGACCCAGATCGACCGGCCCGAGGTCTGCGCGGCGATCATCAGGGCCCGGTGCGGATCAGCCCCGTTGCGGCGCTCGTCCCGCTCCCGGCGGATGTAGAACAGGCAGTAGTCGACCCCGACCGCGAGCCCGACCAGCAGCATCACGTGCGAGGTCGCGTCGACCGTCGGAGCCAGCCGGCTGAACCCGGCCATCAGCCCGATCGCCGCGATCACCGCGGTCACCGCCAGGCCGACCGGGAGCAGCGCGGCCACCACCGCGCCGAACGCCACCAGCAGGATGCCGAGCGTGACCGGGATGGAGAGCATCGACAGCCGGGCGAGGCCGGCGTCCAGCTCGTCGCCGATCAGCTTGTCGCCACTGGCGTCGCCGCCCTCGGCGATGAGCAGGTCCGGATGCGCGGCCTGCACCTTCGCCACCGCGTCCAGCGCCGGGCCGACCCGGTCCTTCGCGGTCTCCGCGTCACCCTTGACGCTGAACGTGATCAGCGTGGAGCGCCCGTCCGGTGACTGGATCGGCTTCTGCACGTCGGTGACGTCGCTCAGCGCCGACAGCGTCCGGGTGATCTCGGTGCCGGCGGCGACCCGGTCGGTGCCGGCCCGGTTCTGGATCAGCACCATCTCGCCGGCCGGCTGCTTCGGGAAGCCCGCCCCCTCGACGATCTTCTCGGCCCGGCCGGAGTCACCGTTGCCCTGGTCGGCGTTGGACGCCGCGAGGGTGCCCACCATGCCGCTGAGGACGGTGGCGGCGGCCACGAAAGCGATCCACCCCAGGATCGCGAGCACCCGGTGCCGGGCGCTCCAGATCGCGACGCGAGGCGCGATTCCCTTGACTTTCCCCCTGTGTTCCATGCCTGAGAACGCTATGGATCACGGAGATCATCATGAATCCGGCGAGCCCCCGAACCGGGGTGGGGATAACCCTACGTCTGTAGGTAGGCCAGCACCGCCAGGACGCGTCGGTGCTGCTCCTCGTCCTGGTGGAGGTCGAGCTTGGTGAAGATGTTGCGCACGTGCTTCTCCACCGCGCCCTCGGTGACCACCATCTTGCGGGCCACCGCGGTGTTCGACATGCCCTCCGCCATCAGGCCCAGCACCTCGCGCTCGCGCGGGGTCAGGCTGCGCAGCGGATCGTCCCGCCGGCGCCGGACCAGCAACTGGCCGACCACCTCGGGGTCGAGCACGGTCCCGCCGTCGGCGACCCGGCGCAGGCCGTCCAGGAAGTCGGCGACCAGCGACACCCGGTCCTTGAGCAGATAGCCGACCGCCCCTCGGCGATCGGCCAGCAGGTCATCGGCGTACGAGACCTCGACGTACTGCGAGAGCACCAGGATCGGCGTGCCCGGGACCCGGCTGCGCGCCTCCACCGCCGCCCGCAGGCCCTCGTCGGTGTGCGACGGCGGCATCCGGACGTCCACGATCGAGACGTCCGGACGATGCTCGACGACCGCCTCGACCAGGGATGGCCCGTCGCCGACGGCCGCCACCACGGTGTGGCCGTTCTCCTCGACAAGCCGGATCAGTCCCTCGCGCAACAGGACCGCGTCATCGGCGATTACCACTCGCATGCGGCCACTCTGTCAGAGTGGCAGCGCCGCCGTCAGCCGGGTTCCCTCTCCCTCGGCGCTGTCCACGGCCAGCACCCCGCCGGCCGCCGTGACCCGGTCGTCCAGGCCGGCCAGGCCGTGCCCCTTGGCCAGACTCGCGCCGCCCACCCCGTCGTCCGAGACGGTCACCAGCAGGCCGGTGGCGATCCGCTGGACGCTGACCTGCACCTCGCTGGCGTGGCTGTGCTTGGCGACGTTGGTCAGGGCCTCGGCGACCACGAAGTACGCCGTCGACTCGACCGACGGGTCCATCCGCTCGAAGAACGGGGCGTCCAGGTCGACCGGGACGGTGCAGCGGCCGGCCAGCGCGGTCAGCGCCGCCTGCAGGCCCCGGTCCACCAGGATCGGCGGGGCGATCCCGCGGGACAGGGCGCGCAGCTCGTCGAGCGTCTCCCGGGTCTGGCTGAGCGCCTCGGCGACGGTCGCCCGGGCCGCCTCCGGGTCGGAGGCGAACTGCTGCTCGGCACGGCCCAGGTCCATGGCGAGCCGGACCAGCCGCTGCTGCGGGCCGTCGTGGATGTCCCGCTCCAGCCTGCGCAGCGCGGTGGCCTCGGCCGAGACGGCGGCCGCCTTCTGGCCCAGCGCGGTGTCCCGGGCGGCGTTCGCGTCGGCCACCTGCTGGCGCAGCTCGTCGACCCCGCTGAGCAGGCCTCGGGCGAACTGCGCCTCGAGCAGCGCCGAGCCGCGCACCACCGGGATCAGCGTGATCGCGAAGAACAGGCCCATCAGCAGGTAGAAGGTGATCCGGACGAGGGCGGTGTCCTGGAAGCCGAGCAGCTCGGGCAGCTCCTGGTTGTCCGGCGTGTGCGGGAGCGCCCAGTCCCACAGCGCGTACGTGAGGCCGCTCAGCACCCCGGTCCACCAGGTGAAGACGAAGCAGAACGCGATCGTGCTCGGGATGAACCGGAAGATCCCGTGCACCAGGTCCAACCAGGACTGACCGTCGGCGAGTGGGCTGAACATCCGGCCGACCCAGCTCTTCGCCCGGGACGAGCGATAGTGCGGATGTGGGATCCGCCGGCGCAGCACCGGCCCGATCCGCAGCCGTTCCAGATGCGCGAACCCGCGGGACATCGCGAGCGCGCCGGCCAGCAGCGGCAGGCCGATCCAGATGATCGCGGTGCTGACCCCGATCGCGAACCCGGCGATGCAGAGCACCAGCGTGATCAGCCCGATCGGGAAGCCGAGCAGCACATACTGCGTGTCGACGCCCAGCTGACGCAGGTATCGCCGGGCCGGGGCGGGGGTGGTGGCCGGAGCATCGGCGTACGAGATTGTCATGTCCTCCACGCTAGGCATCGGAGCCCGCCGTTCCGATCCTGCGGACCGCCCGGCCGGCAGTAGGGTTAACCCGACCAACCCGGGCTGGTCACCTCGATCACGACCTTGCCGACCGCGTGATTCTCGACGGCTTCGTGTGCCCGCGCCACCCCGTCCCCGTCCAGCGGGAAGCGGAGGATCGGCAGGCCGTGCTCGGCGCCGACCCGGAACGCGCCCGAGTTCGCCGCGTCGGCGACCGCGGCCACCGCGTCGTCCTTCTCCGCCGGCGTGGTGGTGTAGGTCAGCACGAAGTCCAGGCTGGCGTTCTTCAGCATCGCCTGGAAGCTCGGCACGCTGAACTTGCCGCCGACGTAGATCGCGATGTTGCCGCCCGGCGCGATCACGTCCAGGTCGAGCTCCAGGTTGTCGGTGTTGACCTCGACGATCACGTTCGGCCCGGTCTCGCTGAACTCCCGGATCCGGGCGGCCACGTCCTCCTCGCGATAGTCAATCACCAGGTCGGCGCCGGCCGCGCTCGCCAGCACGCCCTTGTCCTTGCCGCTCACCGTGGTCAGCACGGTCGCGCCGGCCCACTTGGCGAGCTGGATCGCGGCGTTGCCGACCGCGCCCGCGCCGCCCGCGACCAGCACCGTCCGCCCCTCCAGGGCGCCCGGCCCCAACCGGGCCGGGCCGTCGCTGGCCACGGTCAGGCAGCGGTGCGCGGTCAGCGCCGGGATGCCCAGCGCCGCGCCGACCTCGAACGGGACGTCGTCGTTCATCCGGACGACCTGGCGGCGGGGCAGCACCACGTACTCCTGGGCGGTGCCGTTCGCCCGGCCGAAGCCGGCGTCCCAGACCCAGACCCGGTCCCCCGGCTCCAGGTCGCCGACGCCCTCGCCGAGCGAGTCGACCACGCCGGCGCCGTCCTGGTTCGGCACCCGCGGGGGCGCCACCCCGTCCGGCACGCCGCGCCCGGCTCGGGTGCCGGTGTCGGTCGGGTTCACCGCCGACAGCACGATCCGGACCCGCACCTCGTCCGCGGCGGTCAGCGGCAACTCATGGTCGACAATCTTGAGGACCTCGGAGGCGGAACCGGACTCGGTGTAGACGGCAGCGCGCATTCCCTCACCCTATGGCCTGTCAGAGCTCGCGACGCATGGCGAGACGGGGCCATCGGTCCAGGCCGTGGGCGGCCTCCTCGGCACGGATCGCGCGCAGCTCCGGGGTGATCTCGTCGTCGGCCAGCCGCCGGAAGCCGAGGCGCTCGTAGTACGGCGCGTTCCACGGGACGTCGGCGAACGTGGTCAGGGTCAGCGCCGGTGAGCCCTGCTCCCGGGCCCATCCGGCGACGCGCTCGACCAGATCCGCGCCGAGCCTTCGGCCGGCGCAGGCGGGGTGCACGGAAACCTGCTCAAGGTGCGCCACGCGGTCGGCAAAAAGCGCGATTGCGTACGCGATGGGCCGATCCGCCGCGTCCGCGACCACCCAGGCCCGCCCGTCCCGCTGATAGTCGAGCAGCTCGGCGGTGCTCAACGGCTCGTCCCCCGCGACCAGCCCCATGTCCAGTGTCAGGAACATCCGGCCCGCTTCGACCTCGATGCGCTGCATCTCGGGAATGTCGTCCGCACGCGCCGTTCTGATCATTTGTCCTCCTGCTCGATACGCCGATCCGGTCCGCTGATTCAAACCCGCAACGGCTCAGCGGCTCCACCCAGTTGCCGAACAGGAGTAGGCCCGTCGCTGCCCGCACTCTGGAGGCCCGCGTGTTCACCGTTCTGATCGCCGACGACGAGGCCGACCACCGGGATCTGCTCTCGCTCGCCCTGCGCCGCTTCGGCTACCAGGTCGTCACCGCCGACGACGCCGACAGCGCGCTCCAGGTGCTGGCCCGCGGCGGCGTCGACGCGGCCCTGATCGACGTGCGGATGCCCGGTCCGTCCGGCATCGAGCTGTGTCGCCGAATACGCGACGATCCGGCCCTGGAGTCCTTACCGATCATGGTGGTCAGCGCGGACGTGCACCACGAACGGGTCACCGACGCCCTGCACGCCGGGGCCGACGACTACCTCTGCAAGCCGTTCGCCCGCGACGAGTTGGTGGCCCGACTCGGCGACCTGCTGCGCCGCCCGGGCACCGGGATGATCCGCTCGTCGGCCGCGGCCCGGGCCGCACTGGCCGCCGCCCGGCACGTACGCCCGACGGCACCGCCCACTCGTTACGAAGAGATCCAGATACGACACTCGGCTTGACACCTGGCTGACACCGGACGCGGCGTAGGGTCGGCGCATGAATCCGGTTCGGTACGGCACCAACGCCGGACGTCTGGTGTTGCTGGCCACCGTGCTCGGCTCCAGCCTGGCGTTCGTCGACGCCACGGTGGTCAACCTGGCCCTCCCCGAGCTGGGGCGGAACCTGGGCGCCTCCGCGGCGGGCCTGCAGTGGACGATCAACGGCTACGCGCTCTCCCTCGCCGCCCTGATCCTGGTCGGCGGCTCGCTCGGCGACCGGCTCGGCCGCAAGCGGGTCTTCATGGCCGGCGTCACCTGGTTCGCGCTGGCCTCGCTGCTCTGCGGCCTCGCCCCGAACATCGAGCTGCTGATCGCCGCCCGGGTGCTGCAGGGCATCGGCGGCGCGCTGCTCACCCCGGGCGCGCTCGCCATCCTGGAGGCCTCCTTCGTGCCGGACGATCGGGCCAAGGCGATCGGCGCCTGGTCCGGGCTCGGCGGCGTCGGTGGGGCGCTCGGGCCGTTCCTCGGCGGCTGGCTGCTGGAGATCGGCAGCTGGCGGTTCCTGTTCCTGATCAACGTGCCGGTCGCGGCGCTGGTCCTCTGGGTGGCCGCCCGCCACGTGCCGGAGTCCCGCGACCCGGGCGCCGCCCGCAGCTTCGACCTGGCCGGGCTGCTCTTCGGGGCGGCCGGGCTGGGCGGCCTGACCTACGGGTTCACCGCCTGGCCGGCGCACGGCGCGGGCTCGCCGGTCGTGCTGATCCCGCTGCTCATCGGCGTGCTGGGGATGACCGCGTTCGTCCTCGCCGAGATGCGCTCGCCGCACCCGATGGTGCCGCCGGAGATCTTCCGGCACCGCTCCTTCACCGGCGCCAACCTGGTGACCTTCCTGGTCTACGCGGCGAACGGTGGCGTGTTCTTCCTGGTCGTGGTCAACCTGCAGGTGGTGGCGGGCTATTCGGCGATCACCGCGGGCCTGGCCATGCTCCCGGTGACGGTGATCATGCTGCTGCTCTCGGCCCGCGGCGGCGCCCTCGGCCAGCGGATCGGGCCACGCATCCCGATGACCGTCGGCCCGCTGCTCTGCGGCGCCGCCCTGGTGCTGATGTCGACGATCGGGCCGCACGCGCCCTACCTGACCCGGGTCCTGCCCGCGGTCATCCTCTTCGGCCTCGGGCTGGCGCTGCTGGTCGCCCCGCTCACCGCCACCGCGCTCGGTGCTCTGGACGACGCGCACGCCGGCATCGCCTCGGGGGTCAACAACGCGGTGGCCCGGGCGGCCGGCCTGCTCTCGGTCGCGGTCCTGCCGCTGGCCGCCGGCCTGGGCTCGGGCTCCCTCACCGAGTCCACCCAGCTCCACCCGGTCTACCAGCACGCCATGCTGATCTGCGCCGCCCTGATGGGGGCCGGCGCTCTGACCGCCTTCGCCGTGATCCCCACCCGCCTGCCGCCGAAGCCCACCCCCAACCGCTCCTTCTGCGACCCGGCCTCACCCCCGGTCCACCCCCAGCCGCACCCCGACCCCCAGACCCAGGTCCAGACCCAGCCGTAGCCACCCACCAGCCCTCACACTGTCGTCGTAGCCTCCCCTGGGGGGCGCTCCCCCACGGGAGGCGATCAGTTCCGGTCACGGTCAGCGGCTGCGGTCCGACGGTGCTGACCGCAGCGTGCACGACGAAGGTCGGGATCACCGGGTTGGGGTTTGGGGTAAAGCGCAACCACCCTCGGACGTCGCCCTGGAGGGTCTCGCGTTCTGGGCGCCCCGCGCCCTTGCGAGGCCCGGAAGGGTCCCCGCGGGAGCGACGATCAGTTATTGGCCGCAGCCGAGGCAAAGAAGATCTTGAACTTAGAAGTGCGCGGTGATCTTCTCGGCCGGCCCGTCGACCGTGATCCGGCCGCCGTAGGGGAGGACATACTGCGGATCGGTGTGACCGAAATCGACCCCGAAGACGATCATCGCCGACGGGTGGTAGACCGCGAAGGCCCGCAGGATCGCCTCCCGCTGCTCGTCGCGGTACTGCCGGCGCTCCGCCACCGGGCGCGGGCTGGTGAAGACCGTCGCCTTGGCGGTGCCGACCAGAACCGCCGGGAACTGCCGCAACAACCCCCGCTCGCCGAAGTTCCGGAGCATCCGGAAGACCTCCTCGCCCGGCGGCATCTCCTCGGACGTCTCCAGCAGGAGCACGCACCCGGCATAGTCCTCGACCGGCCGGATCCAGCGATCAGCCGCCAGATTCCAGTGCAGAATCTCCAGATTGCCGCCCCAGCTCGGCCCGGTAACGACCGATTCTGATCGGGAACCGAGGTGCCAGAAGTGGCCGGGGCTGGGCACCAAAGGCGGCGTCATCGCAGAAGCGGAAGCCCAGTCCGTCTCCTCCTCGCTGAACGCGGGGACCGGCGCGATGACCAGGTCACCGCCGTCGAAGAGAGCGGCCCGCAGCGAGGCCAGGTGCACCGCCTGGATCCCGCCGCCGCGCGCGAGGTGCATCATCGTCGACCCGCCGTGGTAGGCCCCGAGCCCGTGCCCCCACAGCCAGTTCAGCAGGTTGGTGTTGTCCGAGAACCCGAAGAACGGCTTCGGGTCGGCGCGGAACACCGCCGGGTCGAGGTGCGGCAGCACGGTGATCTGGTCGTCGCCGCCGATCGTGGCGAACACCGCCCGGATCGTCGGGTCGGCCCAGGCCGCCATCAGGTCGGCGGCCCGGTCGGCCGCGGGAGCGCCGAGCTGCCGGGTGGTCGGGAACTCCACCGGGTCCAGCCCCAACTCGTCGCGGATCCGGCGGAGCGCCTGCTCGTGACGCTCCGGGAAGAGGCCGGGCGCGGCGAAGGCCGGGGAGAGCACGGCAACCCGGTCGCCGGGACGCGGCTTCGGGGGCATGTGCGGTGACATGCCCCCGATTCTGCTCAGGTCACCGTCGCGCTGCCGAGCACTTTTCCGTCGGCGTCGGTGATCACGATGCTCTTCACGTCGGCCGCCGGGAACGAGCTGGACCCGTCGACCTTGGCGGTGTGCTCGGGCGTCTCGCCCCAGACCGCCGCCTGTTCCTGTTTGCCGTCGGCGCGTTTGACGATGCAGTAGAACGGCGCCTTGCCCGACATGCCGGTCATGTTCAGGGAGACCTGGGCGCCCCACGCCTTCTTGACCAGGGTCGCCTGACCGCCCATGGCACTGCCGGCCTCGGCCCGGAAGTTCGCGACGACGCTCTGCGCCGCGACGGGCGGGGTCTGCGTCGTACCGTCGCCGCCGGTGTTGTTGTTGATGATCACGCCGTAGCCGATCGCCCCGGCCGCGATCACCGCCACCGACGCCGCGACCAGCCAGCGCGTCCGGCTGACCCGGGTCTCCCTGGTCTTCTCCGCCCGCATCCGGCCGAGCAGACTCTCGATGTTCTGCGGACTCGGCCGCGCGGTCGGCGCGACCGTGAGCGGTGGTAAGTCGCCGCCCATGTGCCGGGCATCCGGCAGGTGCTGCAGCATCTCCGGTACCGGTGCGAGCCGGTCCAGTTCCGCCCGGCACTCGGCGCAGTCGTGCAGGTGCGCGTCGAGCTTGTCGGTGTCCGCCTCGTCCAGCCCGCCCAGCAGATAGCCACCCAACAGACGGTGCAGGCTGTCGTGCTCGTCGAGATCGCTCATGACACACCCCCGCTCCGGAGCATGCCCATCTCCTCGAATACGGCGCGGAGCGCGCGAACCGCGTAGTAGGCGCGCGATTTCACCGTGCCCTCCGGCACCGAGAGCCGTCGCGCCGCGTCAGCCACGCTCTGCCCCTCGTAGTACATCGCCTGTATCACCGCCCGATGTTCCGGGGACAGCCGTTCCAGCGCTTCCGCGACCAGCCAGCCCTCCACCATTTGATCCACATTGTCCGCCGACGGCACGGAGTTGACCGCGGTCTCGTCGGAGACCAGCCGGGGCCGGCGCTGTTCCGCCCGCCACGCGTTGGTCACCACGTTACGAGCGATGGTGAGCAGGTACGACCTGGTTCGCCCGGGTTCCGGGTCGAGGTGGTCGATGTGCTTCCACGCCCGTAACAACGTCTCCTGGACCAGGTCCTCGGCCTTGTGCCGATCGGAGACGTATCTCGAGACGAAGTTGATCAGAACTGCATAGTGTTCCGTGTAGAGCGCGGTCATCAGTTGCTCGTCGGGGCTCACCCGTCGCTTCATCGGCGCCAGCTCCCCTCGGGTTCCGCCCGGCCACCCGGATGTACATCGTGGCATGCGATCCGGTTCACGGTGGGGGCAAGAAACCGGAAAACGTCGATGCCCGGCCCCTTACGAGGGACCGGGCATCGACGTTTGCGTGAAGTGGATCTACTACTTGGCCGCGGTGGTCGCGCTCGCGGTGATCGTCGGGGTCGGCGTCGGCGTGGTGGTGCCGCACGCGCCGGGCCCGCCGTACCGGAAGGTCCGGGCACTCAGCTGGTTCACCGAGTAGTAGTCGCTGGTGCTGCGCACCGTGACGCTCGGGTCCGGCCCGTTCAGGTAGGCCACGCTGCCGATCCGGGCCGACGTGGTGTCGTCGGACTTCTTGCCGTTGCCCATCTCCGTGCACGGCTTGTCGGAGGACGCGGCCACCTCGCCGAAGACCTGGACCAGGCCGGTCTTGGCGAACGACACGTCGCCCCAGAGCTTGGCCGGGAAGTAGCCGACCCACTCGGTGTCGAACGCGATCCACCAGGCGTCGTTGAAGTACTGGATCCCGAACCGCCGCTGCTGGTCCACCGCGAGGGTGTCGCCGGGGAACACGGTCTTGCTGTACTGCACGTAGCCGCAGCCGTTGTAGCAGGACGTCTGCCGGTTCACCCAGTGGTAGACGAACAGGTGCGGGTCGTCGTCACCGTTGACCACCCGGTCGACGTTCCACCCGACCTCGACGATCTGGTTGCCGTCCGCGGACTGCACGGCCAGCTCGGCGAGGGTGTGGTAGTCCTCTTTCGCGAGCTTCGGCTTGTTGACCGTCAGGTTGACGTAGGCGCCGTCCGAGACGGCCGACTGCGCACCGACGTTGTAGAGGAAGTTGACTGTCCCGGAGTCGCTGCTCGCCGACGGGGACGGCACGCCCGACGGCTCCGGCGGGACCACGTTGGTCTTCGCGGTCCGCAGGAAGGTCGACTTGTTGCTGCGGCCCTTCGGCGCGAACTCGTCGTCGGCCTGGTTCGTGTCGCCGGCCACGCTGAGCCCGGCCGCCTTGAGCGACTTGCTGCTGGTGCCGGTCTTGCCGCGCTTGACCCGCTGCGGCCTGGCGCCCCACGGAAGCTCGGCCGGCGGCTGCAGGGCCGGCTCGGCCGCGGCGGAGGCTTCGGCGGTCGCGCCCGGAATCTGCTCGGCCCCCGCGTTGAGGGTGGAGACGACTCCGATCGCACCGATCACCGCGACGGCGAGGCCGGCGGCGAGCAGACCGCGGCGTGACTTCAACACGTGTCCGTCCTCGTTCATCGGGGGGAGTGAGGGGAGTGCACACCAGGCTTCGGCGGCGCGCCTCACCATATAGCTTTCTCAATTGCCTAGGGACGAGCTGACCAGGAACTCTGCCGGAACGGATGAGGCCATCGGCCATTCCGGTGACGCAACGACCACTTTGTTCAACCCAGCGTGGTCACGTCATTGCGGACAGCCGATTTTCGCACTCCGCCACGAAAGAGGCAAACTCGGTAAAGCCTCTTTCGGGGGACGAGCCGGATCCGGGAAAGCTTCACGCGCGATCCACTTCTGTGGTAAAACCTATCTTGCCGATAGGTTATATATGCCCTCGCCGAGGAGAACGCATGTCAGCCACCGCCCTCCGACTCGACCACCTCGCCATCGCCCGGCAATTCGCCGATGCGCCGGAAGGGTGGGTGGTTCCGCCCCGGTTCGACCCGGTGGACCGGTGGTATCACCGGCTGGCGGCCACCGACGACTACGAGGTGTGGCTGCTCACCTGGCTCCCCGGGCAGCAGACCGAGCTGCACGACCACGGCGGCTCGGCGGGCGCGTTCCACGTCTTCAGCGGCGTGCTCACCGAGGACACCGTGGGCGGCCCGGCCGCGTCGCCCCGCGTCGTCACGCGCGATCTCGGCGAGGGCGCCGGCCGCCGCTTCGGCGAGCACCACGTGCACCGGATCGTGAACCGTGGCACCGACCCGGCGATCAGCGTGCACGTCTACGGCCCCGCGCTGACCGTGATGACCAAGTACCGGCTGAGCCCGGCCGGCCTCGAGGTCGTCACCGTCGACAAGGCCGGCTCGCAGTGGTGACCGCGGCTCCGCCCGGCGCCCGGAGCATCAGCGAGATCCTCGACCAGGCCCGCGCCCGGCTCGACCGGCTCGGTCCCCTGGCGACCGCCGCGGCGATCCGCGACGGCGCGATCCTGATCGACATCCGCCCGGCCGCCCAGCGCGCCGAGCACGGCGAGATCCCGGGCGCGCTGATCATCGAGCGCAACGTGCTGGAGTGGCGCCTCGACCCGCGCAGCGACGCCCGCCTGCCGTTCGCGAACAGCTACGACCTCGCGGTGATCATCACCTGCCAGGAGGGCTACACCAGCAGCCTGGCCGCGGCCGCGCTGCAGGACCTCGGCCTGCACCGGGCGACCGACCTGGCCGGCGGCTTCAAGGCCTGGCGGGAAGCCGGCCTGCCGACCCTGGACTGAAGATCAAATTCAAGTTCTTCATTGCCTACGCTGCGGCCAATAACTGATCGTCGCTCCCGCGGGGACCCTTCCGGGCCCCGCAAGGGCGCGGGGCGCCCAGAACGCGAGGCCCTACAGGGCGACGTCCGCGGGTGGTTGCGGTTTCAAAAACCCGGTCAACCCCGCGATCAGCAGGTCGAGACCCCACTCGAAGCGCTCCTGGACGGTCCCCGAGGTCATCGCGTCCGGATGGGCCCGGAGATACGGGAACCGGTCGTCCGGCAGCTCCGCGAAGTGCTCCTTCAGCTCCGTCTTGACGTGCTGCTCCGCCTGCGCCTCGGTCAGCTTCAGGTGACGCATCTGGGCACGCCAGATCGAGTTCTCGTAGGCGTCCGCGGTGACGTACAGGAAGATCCGCTCGATCGCCCAGGCGCTGTACCGCGGCGGCATCCCACTCTTGATCAGCAGGCTGAACATCCACTCCGAGGTCCGCAGCGCGTTCGGGCCGTTCGGGATCGAGGCGAGCGCGACCCGGGCCAGGTCGTTGTGCTCCCGAAGGATCACGTGCGTCGCCAGCATCAGGTGCTTGACCTGCGCCGCCCACCGCGCCGGCTCCTGCGGCGGCAGCTCGATCTCGCCACAGACCCGGTCGAACATCAGCCGGAGCAGTTCGTCCTTGTTGGACACGTGGGCGTAGAGGCTGGACGGGCCGGTGCCGAACTCGGCGGCGACCCGGCGCGTGCTGACCGCGTCGACGCCTTCCGCATCGCTGATCCGCAGGGCGGCGTCGATGATCTGCTCGCGGTCGAGCTGCACCCGGCCGGGTCGCCGGTCCGGAAGCGGTTGCCAGGGGGAGGTCTTCATCGCGCTCTAATTTAGTTGACATGAACGCTGTTCGCTAATAAAACAGTGTTCGTGGCAACGAACAGTGTTCAAGAACAACAGGTGGCGCCCTACCGCTATCGGTGGGTCGCCCTCTTCGTGATCCTCGCGGTCGAGGTGATGGACCTGCTCGACTCGCTGGTCACCACGATCGCCGGCCCGGTCATCCGGTCCGAGCTCGGTGGGTCGTACAGCTTGATCCAGTGGCTCGGCGCGGCGTACACGCTGGCCATGGCCATCGGCCTGCTCACCGGCGGCCGCCTGGGCGACATCTACGGCCGGCGGCGGATGTTCCTGATCGGCGCGGCCGGCTTCACCCTCGCGTCGCTGGCCTGCGCGCTCGCCCCGGCGGCCGGTTTCCTGGTCGCCGCCCGCGCGGTGCAGGGCCTGTTCGGCGCGCTGATGCTGCCGCAGGGCCTGGGCATGCTGCGCGAGATGTTCGGGCCGGCCGAGCGGGCCAAGGCGTTCGGCGCGTTCGGGCCGGTGATGGGCCTCTCCTCGGTGGGCGGCCCGATCCTGGCCGGCTGGCTGGTCGACGCGGACTACTTCGGCGCCGGCTGGCGGGTGATCTTCTTCATCAACCTGCCGCTGGGCATCTTCGCGGTGTTCGGCGCGCTCCGGTTCCTGCCCGAGTCCCGCCTGGAACGGGCGCCGCGGCTCGACGGGCTCGGCGTGCTGTTCGCCGCCGGCGGCGCGTTCCTGCTGCTCTACCCGCTGGTGCAGGGCCGGGAGTTGGGCTGGCCGGCCTGGACGTTCGGCATGCTGGCGCTCGGCGTGCTCGCGTTCGGGCTGTTCGCGGCGTACGAGGGGTGGCGGGACAAGCGTGGCCTCGACCCGCTGGTCACCCCGAGCCTGTTCCGCAAGCGGGCGTTCACCGGTGGCCTGGCCCTGGGCCTGATGTTCTTCGCGTCGCTGATCGGCACCGGCCTGATCTTCACCTTCTACCTGCAGATCGGGCTGGGCTATGCACCGCTCAAGGCCGGCCTGAGCACGCTGCCGCAGGCGCTCGGCATGGTGGCCGGCTTCATCGTGGCCGGCGCCGGCCTGGCCGAGAAGCTCGGCCGCAAGCTGCTCCAGCTCGGCACCCTGGTGATGATCGCCGGGACCGTGGTCCTCGCCGGCACCGTGCACCTGGCCGGGGCGGCCATCACGCCCTGGCGCCTGATCCCGGCGATGCTGCTGCTCGGCGTCGGGATGGGCCTGGCGATGGCGCCGTTCTTCGGCATCGTGCTGGCCGGGGTGGACGACGAGGAGAGCGGGTCGGCGTCCGGGGCGATCACGTCGGTGCAGCAGCTCGGCGGGGCGTTCGGGATCGCGGTGCTGGGCACGATCTTCTTCGCGCTGCTGCCGGGCGCGGTCGGGCACCACGTGGACACGTCGTCCGCGACACTGCCGGCCGGCACCCCGCCGGCCGTGGTCGCCGGGCTGCGGGCCTGCCTGACCGATCGGGTCGCCGAGGAGAACCCGGACGTGGTGCCGCCGTCCTGCCAGTCGCCGGTCGCGGCGTCCCCGGAGCTCGGGGCCTACGCGGCGGAGCAGGTTCGCGCGGGGTTCGAGGACACCACCGTCCGTACGGCGGGGGTCGCTCTGCTCTTGCTCTTCTCCGCTTTTGGTCTGACCTTCCTGCTGCCCCGCCAGGGCAAGCCGGAAGACGATCACTTGGGGTAGACCACCCCCGAGCGCCCGCTGTACAGGTGGCGGGTGCCGTCCAGCTCGTAACCGGTGTTCGGCGCGTCCAGCCAGACGATGTAGGCCGCGCCCGAGATCAGTCCGGTGATCGTGGTGCTGACCGTGCAGCCCTTCCCGGCCGGGACGTCCTTCCAGGGCGGCTCCGGCTGGGGACCGCTGACCAGCCGCTGCGGCACCGCGGTGACCCGGTAGTTCGAGTCGTACATCCGGGGCCACTCCACCGTGAAACCGCCGGTGATCGGCGTGACGTCCACCGGGATCAGCACCGCCTCGCTCTGCGTGAAGAGCTTGCTGCAGCTGGGGTTCGGCGACCCGGACAGTGTGGCGGCGCTGATCCCGGGCCGGGCACTGAACGGCGGCGGTGTCGGGGTGGGCACCGCGCTACCCGAGATGAGCAGTTGCCAGGTGCTCCCCGGGGTGGGGGTCGCGACCGTCTCGACCTTGGTCGTGCCGCCGCATCCACCGGCCATCAGCACGCACACCGTCGCCGCGATCAACCTGACGTGTCGCATACCTCACGATTCGGCCGATCACCCCGAATGACTTAGCGGCGGCGTGAATCGCCACCCGGCGGCGAGCAGATCGTCGACCGCCCGGATCGCCCTCCGCAGCCGCTCCCGGTACCCGCCGGTCAGCTCGATCCACGGCACCCCGCGCCCGGCCAGCTCGGCCCGGAACCGCCCGGTCATCCACTGCCGCAGGTGCTCGCCGTCGCGCAGCCCGTCGTCCTCGAACGGCACCCCGGCGTCGGCGGTCAGCAGGTACAGGTCGGGGTCGCGGACCAGCTCGCGGACCTTCGCCGAGGTGCTGCCCAGGTAGCGCTCCTCCCAGATGGTGGTGGCGAACGCGTCGGTGTCGCCGAACACCACCGGCGAGCCGGCCCGGGCCAGCGCGTCCTCGGCCGCGGCCTGCTCGACGGCGACGGTCACGAAGTCGTCCCGGTCCCAGGTGACGTCGAAGACGGTCGCGTCCGGGCGGCCGCGCCGCAGCTCGGCGAGCTTGCGCTCGGTCAGCTCACGGCCGAACTCCGGCGCCCAGCCGGTCGCCGCCCACACCCCACCCCGGGTCCGGTAGTGCCGGGCCAGCGCGCGGGCCATGGTGGTGGTGCCGGTCGACTCGGCGCCGACCACGACCACCCGGCGGGCCAGCCAGGCCCGCGCGCCCGGGCCGAGGTGCGCCCAGTGCGCGACCGGGTCGGCGCGGATCGCGGTGCCGGAGACCGGGACCCGCTCGCGCCCGAGGTCGACCAGCACGGACTCGGCGTGGAAGCGGCGGGCCAGCTCGGCGCCGTACGCCTCGGAGGAGAACACCGCGTCCACCGGCTCCGGCCCGGCCGCGGCCCGGAAGACGGCCACGTGCAGGTCCCAGACCGCCGGGTCGGCGTAGTCGATCGGGTGGTCGTCGTGCACCCCGACGAACCGGACGTGCGGCTGGTGCGCCTCCCGCAGCCACTCCAGCCGCCGGGGCAGCGGGATGCTCTCCCGGGACGACGGCGCGACCACCACGGTCACCCGCTCGCAGACCCGCGCGGCCGCCTCGATCAGGGCGTGATGGCCGGCGTGCGGCGGGTAGAACTTCCCGACGATCAGACCGTGCCGGTACGTCACCCGATCGCCTTCCGCCAGGCGCGCAGACCCAGCACGCACAGAGTGAGGAAGGCCACATAGAGGATCGCGGTGAGCCAGAGATCCTTGTAGCCGTAGAGCGGGATGTAGATCAGGTCCCCCGCGATCCACAGCCACCAGCTCTCCACCAGCTTGCGGGTCTGGCCGTACGTCGCCAGCAGCGACAACGCCGTGGTCAGCGCGTCCGCGAGCGGCACCGTCGAGCCGGTCATCCGGTCCAGGAAGAGCCACAGCCCGCCGGTGAGCAGCACCCCGGCCACCGCCAGGCCCAGCCACTCGGCGCGCGTGGTGGTCCGGACCACCAGCTCGCTCCGGCCCGCGCCGCCGTAAAGCCAGGCCCACCAGCCGTACAGGCCGAGAATCACGTAGACCACCTGCAGGCCCATGTCCGCGTAGAGCCCGGCCGTGCCGAACACCACCATCAGCAGCAGGACGTTGAGAATGCCGAGCGGCCAGTTCAGGACGTGCTGCCGGATCAGCAACCAGACGTTGAGCAGACCGGTGACGAAGCCGAGGACCTCGGCCCAGGTGGTGCCGACCCCGAAGACGGTCAGCGCGGTGCTGTTCAACCAATCGATCACGGTGACAGCATCGCCGATCTTGCGACTATTCGGGGAGCAGCCGGTGCCCGGCCATCTCCAGCTCGCCCTCGTGCAGCAGGACGACCGGGGTGCGCAGCCCGGACGCATCGTCCTGGAGCAGGACCGCGTCGCCGTCGATCCGGTACGTCCCGTGCGGGCGCTTGCGCCGGCCGGCGACCTCCCCGGCGTACGTCCCGTCGGTCCGCAGCTGGAGCTTGACCGTCCCGTCCGGGCTGCGCCAGGCGCCGACCACGGCGGCGCTGGTCACCACGGACGGGCGCGACGGAGCCGCACCGAGGCCGTTCTCGGCGGCGCGGCCCATCGCGATCGCGAGCATCGCGGTGGCGTCCAGGACGGTGGTGTCGACGTGCGGAGGGCTGGAGTGCATGACCCTCTCGTTCGGCGCGCACGTCGGCCGGCGCCAGGAAACCCTGAGTTGCTTCTACGTAGCCGCACCGCTCTTCAGCGAGCCCAGCACCGCGGCCGCCAGCTTCTCCAGGTAGTCGTCGCTGACCGACTGCCTGGACACCGCGAGCCGCCAGTACAGCGGACCCAGGATCAGGTCGACCGCGACCTCCGGATCGGTGCCCTCGGGCAGCTCACCGCGCGCGATCGCCTGGCCGACCAGCTTCTCCCCCACCGACTGCTGGTGGATGCGCAGCACCCGTTGCAGCGTCTCGGCGATCTGCGGGTTCCGCGCGGCCTCGGCCATCAGGTCCGGGATGATCTGCGATGCGACCCGGTGCTGCAGCGCTCGGCTGACGATCATCATCAACAGGTCGAGATCGCTGGCGAAGCTGCCGGTATCGGGCACCGGCACCTTCCGTCCGGCGACATCGGTGATGATCTCGAGTACCATCTCCAGCTTGTTGCTCCACCGCCGGTAGATCGCCGTCTTGCCGACCCCGGCACGGCGGGCCACGGCCTCGATCGAGAGCCGGCCGTAACCGACCTCCGCGAGTTCGCTCATGACCGCGTTACGAATCGCCACGGTGATGTCATTTCGGAGCACCGCCGCTCCAGCCGGTGCGCGCTTCACTGTCGCCACGGGGTAACTATAGCGCTACGACGTAACGGTTGCGTTCCGCCGCCACGTCGGATACCTTTGCCTCGACGTCGATACGAACCCGTACCATCGGCGTCAGCGGACGCCTGTCATGCTTCTTGTTGTGCCAGACGGCGAAACACGGGAGTCCGCAGCCTCGTACCGGCAGACGAGATCGGAGCACCACCCCATGCCAGAGACAGCGGTTGCCGAAACCGCTCCTGCCACTCCCCTCAAGGAGTTGGCGCAGCGGCACGGCCTTGCCTCTTCCGGGCGACTTGCCAGCCCGTTGGAGTACGCCGGTCAGCTCTGGGGCTACCGGCACTTCATCACGGCCCACGCCAAGGCGAAGACCACCTCACAGCTCGGCAGCACGAACCTGGGCACGTTGTGGCAGGTCGTCACGCCGATCATGAACGCGCTGGTCTACTACATCATCTTCGGCGTCATCATCGGGACCGGTGCCGGCGCCGGCAACTTCATCGCGTACCTCTGCATCGGTGTTTTCGTCTTCGGATTCACCCAGCAGGTGGTGGGCCAGGGCGCGAACGCGATCACGGCGAACCTGGGCATCATCCGGGCGCTGCACTTCCCGCGGGGCAGCCTGCCACTGTCGGTCGCCCTCGTGGAGATCCGCAACTTCATCACCGCCATGTGCGTGCTGCTCGTCATCGTCCTGATGTCCGGCGAGCCGATCAACGTCGAGTGGCTGCTGATCCTCCCGGCGATGTTCCTGCTGGCCCTCTTCAACACCGGGCTGGCCCTGTTCTTCGCGCGGCTCGGCTCGAAGCTGCGGGACATCAAGCAGCTGATCCCGTTCATCATGCGTTTCTGGATGTACGGCTCGGCCGTCCTCTACCCGGTGACCCGCTTCACCGACCACCTGCACGGCTGGAAGCTTCACCTGATCGAGGCGAACCCGATGCTGGTCTTCATCGAGCTGTTCCGGCACTCGCTGATGGAGGACGTCAAGCTGGCCGGCACCCCCGGCCTGCTGTGGACCGAGGCCGTCATCTGGACCGCGATCGTGAGCGTCGGCGGCTTCCTCTACTTCTGGCGCGGAGAAAAGGTTTACGGCCGTGGCTGACATCGAACGCGAACCGACCGTCATCTGCGACGACGCCCACATCACGTACAAGATCGTCGGGGCGATCGGCGCGAACCAGACCAGCCCGCTCTCGGCTTTCAAGCGGCTGGTCACCAAGACCAACTCGGCCAATGTGCGCGAGGTGCACGCGGTCAAGGGCGTCAGCTTCGTGGCCTACAAGGGCGAGGCGATCGGCCTGATCGGCAGCAACGGCTCGGGCAAGTCGACCCTGCTGCGCGCGGTCGCCGGCCTGCTGCCGGTGTCCAAGGGCGCGATCTACGCGGCCGGCCAGCCGTCGCTGCTCGGCGTCAACGCCGCGCTGATGAACGACCTGCCCGGCGAGCGCAACGTCGAGCTCGGCTGCCTGGCCATGGGCATGTCGCCGGCCGACGTGAAGCAGAAGAAAGACGAGATCATCGCGTTCTCGGGCATCAACGAGCGCGGCGACTTCGCCTCGCTCCCGATGCGGACGTACTCGTCCGGCATGCAGGCCCGGCTGCGCTTCTCGATCGCCGCGGCCAAGAAGCACGACGTGCTGCTGATCGACGAGGCGCTCGGTACCGGTGACGCGAAGTTCCGCCGCCGCAGCGAGGAGCGGGTTCGCGAGCTGCGCGAGGAGGCCGGCACGGTGTTCCTGGTCAGCCACAGCGAGCAGTCGATCCGGGACACCTGCGAGCGGGTCATCTGGCTGGAGTCCGGCCTGATCCGCGGCGACGGGCCGACCGAGGAGATCCTCCAGCAGTACGAGGCGTACATGCAGAAGTAGGCATCGTCGAAAAAGAGCCCCGGGCCAGTGGCCCGGGGCTCTTTTTGTGGAGTCAACGGCTAGGTCACCGACAGATGTACGTGGTTCGTGTGGTCGGTCGACGGTGTCCCGCCGGCCCCGCTGTACGACTTCCACCCACTGCTCGGCAGCCAGATCCGTTTGAACCAGATCACGTAGAGCACGCCGAGCGTGTCCGAGTTGTGGATGAAGTAGTTCGCCAGGTTCGTGCCGTAGGTCTTGCTGGCACCGGTGGCCACCCCGCCGAAACCGCTCTTGTCGGCGGCGAAGTCACAGGCCCGGCCCTTCGGGTGCTCCCCGCTGTTCTGGTGCCGGAAGCAGGCGACGTACCGGGTGAAACCGGCCTTCTGCGCCTGCTTCATCGCGTACAGCAGACGCGGAGTGATGCAGCCGGTGGTGGTCGGGTCGTCCTCGGTGCACCCGCCGGAGAGGCTGCCGGACGGCTGGTCGGCGTTGGAACTGCTGCCGGAGGAGTCACCCGAGCCACCCGAGTCGGAGCCCTGGTTCGCGTCCTTCAGGGCCTGCTCGGCCTGGATCTTCTTCTTGGCCATCACGTTGACCTGACGCTGCTGCTCGATGATCGTCGCGTCGATCGCCGTCTTGGCCTTGCCCTGATTCTCCCGGGTGGTCCGCAGGTCGGAGATCGCCTGGTTCTGCCGCTCGGCCACGGTGGTCAGCAGCTGGGCGCGGTCCAGGAAGCCGGCCGAGGAGTCCGCGGTGAGCAGCGCGCTCAGCGGTCCGAGCCGGCCCATCGCGTACGCCTGCGCGGCGTACTTGTTGAGCGAGTCCTGCTGCGGACCGATCGCCGCGTCCAACTGCTTGAGGGCGGCGGCGAGCTTGGTCTGCTGCGTCTTGGACGTCTGCAACTTGGTCTTGGCGGTGACGTAACCCTTGGAGGCCTCGTCGAGTTTGTCGAGCAGGGACTTGGTACCGCCCTCACCGTCGTCACCGGACTCCCCGGGGGCGGCAAGGGGCCGGGGTGCCGCGGCCGCCGGTGTGCCGACACCGGCGATCCCGCTTGCGGCGACCAGCAGCGCGAGAACGGCCACCCATCGTCGCCGCGCAGTCACTTGCTGCACTGGCTGCTTCCTTCCGTCGGCCGCCGGCCGGGTTAGCTGACGGGTTCGGGACGAAGGAAATCCCTACCGCTGACGCGGATTCACCCCGGAAGAAATGTGGATCCCCGGCTCGCTGGTTGTTGCGATTAGGCGGCGGTTCCCGGGCGGGAACCGGAACCGACCATACCCACTCGATCGAGGAATCGACAGTTCTCACACTTATTGCAACGGCCCGGTCACGAGTCGTCACGCCATTACGGAACGTCGTCGGAAGGTAACGGCTTTGGTGGTTTTCCTGACCCTGATGCCGAGTGATATCTCAGGTAAACTGGCCGCCGGTCCTGCCAGGACGGCACCGCCCCCGAGTTGCCGGCAGGCCGCCGCCCAATCGTCGAAAGGCGAACCGGGGAACCAGGTAGTTGGGGTGAATCCGCATTACGCGGTAGGGATAGCTTCCGTCCCGAACCCGTCAGCTAACTCGGTCGGCGGTGACTAGGAAGGATTGTTGATGACCGCACGTCCCCGCCGGTGGCTGTTGCTTGCCCTGGCGCCGCTCGTGGCCACCACGATATTCGTGGCACCGGTCACGCCGGCACTCGCCGCTCCGAGCGGCACCTCGTCGACCCCTGCGGAGGGGGACGAGAGCGATGACCTCTCCGATCAGCTCGAGGCGACCAACCGGCGGTTCGTGAACGCCAAGGCCGCGGTCGCCACCTCGAAAAAGAACCAGAAGCTGCTGGCCACCCAGATCGCCGACGCCGAGAAGCGCCGTGACGCGCTGATCCCGGAGGTCAACGCGATCGCCCGCCAGCAGTACGAGTTCGGCACGCTGAACACGCTGAGCTTCCTTCTCCAGGCGAACAACTCGTCGGACTTCATCGAGAAGGCGGTCTCCCTGGAGGAGATCAACAAGCTGCACGACGCGAAGCTGAACGAGCTGAACACCGCTCTCACCACGATCACCGAGAGCAAGACCAAGCTGGACGCCGAGCTGAAGAACCAGACCACCCAGCTCACCATCCAGCAGAAGCAGCACGACTCGGCCGAGGGCCAGCTCGAGCTGCTCGGCGGCGGCACCGGCATCAACAAGACCATCACGAACGGCTTCGTCGACGCGGTCTCCAAGGTCGCGGCCCCGGCGCCGCGCAACTCCGACGGCGGCTTCTCCGCGGAGTCCTGCAACCAGGACGACCCGACGACCGACGGCTGCATCACCAAGCGGACTCTGCACCTCTACCAGGAGGTGAAGAAGGCCGGCTTCAACAGATTCGTCGGCTGCCATCGCAACGGCGGTCCGTTCGAGCATCCCAAGGGCCGGGCCTGCGACTGGTCACTGCAGAAGAGTGGCTTCTCGGTCGCGCACAACGACGACATGATGAGGTACGGGAACGACCTCACCGCGTTCCTGGTCCGGAACGCCGACCGGCTCGGAATATACTACGTGATCTGGTACAAACAGATCTGGTTCCCGGCGACCGGCAACTGGCACGCGTACCACGGTCCGAGTGACCACACCGACCACGTGCACGTGTCCCTGTTGTAGCGCCGCACCGAACATGAAAAAGCCCCCGGTCCTTCGCGGACCGGGGGCTTTCTCGTTGATACCGGAGAATCAGTGGTGCGGCGTGGCCCGCCGCACCGGCGCGCGGCCGGCCGGCTGGGTCGGCGCCGGGCCCACCGGGCCGGCCGACGGGATCGACATGGACACCGGGCGCACCTGGGTGACCTCGATCTCCTTGCCGTGGTGCAGCAGGGTGAGCCGCGCCGAGCCGCCCCCGTTGCGCAGGGAGTAGGTCACCTCGTCGGCGGTGACGTTGACCCGCAGGCGCAGGCCGTGCCAGAGCAGCGAGAAGTCCAGGTTGTTGATCCGGCTGGGCAGCCGCGGCGCGAACGACAGCTGGCCGTTGAAGTCCCGCATCCCGCCCAGGCCGGCGACCAGCGCGATCCACGAGCCGGCCAGCGACGCCACGTGCACGCCGTCCCGCGCGTTCTGGTGCAGGTCGTGCAGGTCCATCAGGGCGGCCTCGCCCAGATAGTCGTGGGCCAGCTCGAGGTGCCCGGTCTCGGCCGCCATCACGGCCTGGATGCAGGCGGAGAGCGACGAGTCCCGGACGGTCCGCGCGTCGTAGTACGCGAAGTTCCGGACCTTCTCCTCCGGGGTGAACGCGTCACCGCGGATGTACATCGCCATCACCAGGTCGGCCTGCTTGACCACCTGCTTGCGGTACAGATCGAAGTACGGGTAGTTCAGCAGCAGCGGGTAACCCTCCGGCGGGGTGTTCTCGAAGTCCCACTCCTGGAGCCGGGTGAAGCCCTCGCACTGCTGATGGACGCCGAGCTCCTTGTCGTACGGGATGTGCACGGCCGCCGCCGCGTCCCGCCAGGAGGCCGCCTCCTCGTCGTCGACCCCGAACCGGCGCGCCAGGTCCGGGTGCCGCTTGCAGGCGTCCACCGCGGTCATGAAGTTCTGCTGCGCCATCAGGTTCGTGTAGATGTTGTCGTTCACGATCGCGGTGTACTCGTCCGGCCCGGTGACGCCGTCGATGTGGAACCGCCCGTGCCGGTCGTGATGACCCAGCGAGCGCCACAGCCGCGCCGTCTCCACCAGCAGCTCCAGGCCGACCTCACGCTCGAAGTCGAGGTCGCCGGTGGCCTGCACGTACCGCCGGACCGCGTCGGCGATGTCCGCGGCGATGTGGAAGCCCGCGGTGCCGGCCGGCCAGTACCCGGAGCACTCCTGGCCACGGATGGTCCGCCACGGGAACGCGGCGCCCTGCAGCCCCAGCGTCTGGGCGCGCTCCCGGGCCAGGTCGAGCGTCGAGTGCCGCCAGCGCAGCACGTCCGCCGCCGCCGAGGGCTGGGTGTAGGTGAGCGCCGGGAGCACGAACGTCTCGGCGTCCCAGAACGTGTGGCCGTCGTACCCCGGCCCGGTCAGGCCCTTGGAGCCGATCGGGCGCTTCTCCGCCCGGGCGCCGGCCTGCAGCGTGTGGAACAGGCCGAACCGGACCGCCTGCTGCACCTCCGGGTCGCCCTCGACGCGGACGTCGGAGTGGTCCCAGAACGCGTCCAGGTACTCCCGCTGCTGCTGGACCAGGCCGTCCCAGCCGTCCAGGCGGGCGCTGGCCAGCGCCGCGCCGACCTGGTCCCGCAGGCCCGGCAGCGAGCGGACGCTGGACCAGCCGTAGGCCGCCAGCTTGACCACGCGCAGCTTCTGCCCCGGCTCCAGGCGGCAGGCCACCGTGGTACGCAGCCAGTCGCCGTGCCCCTCGGTGGTGATCGCGTGCCGGCCCGGCGTCTCCACCAGGTGCTCCATGGCCGCGGCCATCCGCAGGTCACTGACCTTGGTGCGGTGCACCAGCAGGCCGCCGGAGCGCTGCTCCAGCATCTCCTCGGCCTGCAGCGGCTGGGCCAGCACGGCCGCCACCCGCGGGTCCTTGCTGCTCGGCGGCAGCTGCTCGTTCGCCACCAGCTCGGACTGCAGGATCAGCCGGGCCGCGCCGTCCAGCGGCTCGACCTCGTAGAGCATGCCGACCACGGCCCGCTGGGTGAACGAGACCAGGCGCACCGTGCGCAGCCGCACGCCCTGCCCGGACGGGGAGACCCACTCCACGGTCCGCTCCAGCGTGCCGGCCCGCATGTCGAGCACCCGCTCGTGCGAGCGGAGCTCGCCGTAGCGGACGTCGAACGGCTCGTCGTCGACCAGCAGGCGCATCAGCTTCGCGTTGGTCACGTTGACCATGGTCTGGCCCGACTCGGGGAATCCGTACCCACCCTCGGCGTGCGGCAGCGGCCGCAGCTCGTAGAACGAGTTCAGATAGGTCCCGGGCAGGCCGTGCGGCTCGCCCTCGTCCAGATTTCCGCGTATCCCGATATGGCCGTTCGAGAGAGCGAACACCGACTCGGACTGGGCCAGCAGGTCCAGGTCCAGCCGGGTCTCCCGGATGTGCCAGGGGTCGACGGGGTAGGCCCGTTCACGGATCACGGTCGTGCCTCTTCTTAGAGATTGATCAGTTCGGAAAGATCAGTGACAACGACGTCGGCGCCGTTCTCCCGCAGCGCGTCGGCCTGGCCCACCCGGTCCACGCCGATCACCAGGCCGAACCCGCCGGCCCGGCCCGCGGCCACGCCCGCCTGGGCGTCCTCGTAGACCGCGCAGCTCTCCGGCGGAAGGCCGAGGAGCTTCGCGCCGTGCAGGAAGGTGTCCGGCTTCGGCTTGCCGGGCAGGCCCAGCTCGCGCGCGACCACCCCGTCCACCCGGACCTCCAGGAGGTCGGCGATGCCGGCCGCCTCGAGCACGTCTTTGCAGTTGGCGCTCGCCGACACGACCGCGCGGCGCAGGCCGGCGGCCTTGGCGGCCTTCAGGTACTCCACCGAGCCGGGGTAGACCTGGACGGCGCCTTCCTTGATCTTCTGGAGCACGAGCAGGTTCTTACGGTTGCCGACGCCGTTGACGGTGTCCTGGTCGGGACCGTCGTCGGGCGTGCCCTCGGGCAGGGTGATGTCCCGGGAGGCGAGGAACGTACGGACGCCGTCGGCCCGCTGCCGGCCGTCGACGTATCGGTGATAGTCGACCCCGGAATCGAACGGCACAAACGGTTGATCATGCCGCTCCGACCACGACCGGAGGAACGTGTCGAACGTTTGTTTCCACGCGGCACTGTGCACAAGGGCGGTGTCAGTCAGCACCCCGTCAAGATCGAAAAGGCAAGCGGTCACCTGGGAAGGAAGTCCGAGCACGCGCCCAATGTAGTCGCACCCGTCGCACGACGAGAGGCGAAGGGCTCCTTCACATTTCCTGGGTGTTTCATAAGCCGTTCAAGCTGCTGTTTCAGCTTTCAGCTCAACCCACCAAGATCAATTCGGAGCCCTATCGACGTGCCGATCGGCCCGGTCGCCGTGGTCACCTCGTCGCACAGTTGGTGCGCCAGCCACAACCCACGGCCGCCGATCTCCTCCGTACCGGGGAGGAGGTGGCTGTCCTGATGACCGTCCGGGATGCCCGGGCCCGCGTCGGTGACCACGCACCAGACCGAGCCGGACTCGACCCGCAGCACGATCCGGCCGTGCCCGCCGGCGTGCAGCACGACGTTGGTGATCACTTCGTTGATCGCCAGCACGTACCCGGAGAGGCGATCGCCGGCCACGCCGACCGCCGGCAGCAGGCGGGTCACCTCGTGCCGCAGCACGGTGATGTCGGCATCCCCGAACGTCCGGTCCAGCAGGACCGAGGAGGCGGACCGTGGCGGGGCGGCATCGGCCCTCGGCTCCCCGCTGGGAGCCGAACGCACGGTTTGGCCGATCCTGTCCTCCACCGTCGTGCAGCCTACGCGCTGTGGCCGCCCGGTGGCAGGAGGCATCCACGATCCCGCCCGGAAGTGGCGATCCGAATTCACCGTTCCCCCTCACTCGGCGCCCGTCGGTCAGCGCCGCCTTGGTCAGCGCCAGCCCACATCGATCCGGTCGCCACGCTCGTCGAAGAAGTGCACCGCGTCCATCGCCACCGACACGGTCAGCGGATGTCCGGGATTGACCGCCGGGTACGGCGCCAGCCGCACCGACAGCTCGGCCGCCTTCCGGTGGTGCCGGCCCGGGTCGTTCAGCAGGCTCACCGGCGCGCCCTTGCTCTCCGGCGCCGCGGCCGGCGCGCCCTTGGTGAGACGCTGCAGCGCCCCGCCGAGCCGCTTCAGCGTGCCGCCGGAGCCGTTCTGCTCGGGCACCGTCCCGCCGATCTCGTCCACCACGATCGCGGTCGCCCCGATGTCCAGGTAGGCCAGCGACTCGTGGCCGTGGTGCTCGAGGTACCGGATCCGCCCGTGCAGGACCGCCCCGGCGGTGTCCGGCGTGACCGGGGTGAGCGCCTCGGCCCGCACGCCGACCACGATCCGCTCGCCGTGGTATCGCGCCACCGCCCGCGACCGCGGGTCGGACCAGGCCAGATACAGGTTCTGCTCACCGAAGTTCAGCGCGACGTACCGGTCCAGGTGCACGTAGACCTGCGCCTCCAGCAGGTTCATCCGCGGCGAGCCGAGGAACGCCGCGACGTAGAGCGTGGCCGGACGCCGGTAGACCTCGGTCGGCGTGCCCAGGTCCTGCAGCACCCCGCGCCGCATGATCGCCACCCGGTCCGCCATGGTCAGCGCCTCGGCCTGGTCGTGCGTCACGTACATGGTCGTGACGCCGAGCTCACGGGTCATGCTGGTGATCTCCGCGCGCAACTCGGCGCGCAGCCCGCTGTCCAGGTTGGAGAGCGGCTCGTCCATCAGGAACAGGCCGGGGCGGCGGACCATCGCCCGGCCCATCGCGACCCGCTGGCGCTGCCCGCCGGAGAGCTGGCTGGGCCGCCGCCCGAGCACCTCGCCGATGCCGAGCGCGCCGGCCACCGTGCCGACCCGGTCCGACCGCGGTCCCGGCTCGATGCCGGAGAGTTTCAGCGGGAAACCGATGTTGTCGGCCACGGTCATGTGCGGATAGAGCGCAAAGTCCTGAAACACCATGGCGATGCTGCGGTCGCGCGGCGGCATCTCGAGCACCGGCTCGCCGTTCAGGAGAATGTCGCCCCCGGAGGGGTCCTCCAGCCCGGCGATCATGCGGAGCACGGTCGACTTCCCACAGCCCGAGGGGCCGAGCAGGACCATGAACTCGCCGTCCTTGACATCCAGCGACACATGGTCAACGGCGAGTGTGCCATCTGGCCAAATTTTGGTGACGTCCTTGAGCGCGACGGTGGACACCGCCAACCTCCCCCATCGACTGTGATCCCGATCCCACGACGGTCGGCGATCGGGTAATGACTTTGCGAGTGGTGTCGATGCTTTGCCATCGGGCGAACGTGCCATTCGCAGATAGTGATCAATCGATTACGGAGATCAGAACTTGGGCGGGTTTCTGTGCACGTTCCCAGCAACAAACGACAATCCGCCCACCTCTCGCCGCAGCCCACCCCGCAGCCCACCCCGCGGCCCCATCCCGCAGGCCCCGGAGCCCACCCCGCGACCCCATCCCGCAGCCCCGGAGCCACCCCACGCCGGCCGCTCTTCCCGACGGCCCCGCGCCCGCCGAAAAGCCCGCTTCCGATCAGTTCCGCACCGGCCGCGGCGCGAAGTCCGATGCGGGGGCGGTTCAACAACAAAACCCCGATTGCGATGTACGCCGTAAAGCCGCCTCCACGAGTCCGCAGCCAGGAGGCCCCGCAAGCCGAGCTGAATGTTCACCGCGAGCCGCATCCGGGTACGGGTCCCCCCTACGGGAACTAGGTCGCCGCTCTCCATCTCGGGAATGAGGGACGATCAAGCCTCCGTACCTAACGTCGAAGTGGTCCAGGGGCAGAACGCCCCGGCCACCACTGAAGGAGTGGATTACCGTGACCCGCCCCCTCACCCGCCCCCGCAACGACCGCATGATCGGCGGCGTCTGCGCCGGCCTGGCCCGCCGCTTCGGCCTCTCCACCGGCGTGGTCCGCCTGATCTTCGTCCTGTCCTGCCTGCTGCCGGGGCCCCAGTTCATCGCCTACTTGATCCTCTGGGCCCTCCTGCCCAGCGAATAACAGGCCCCGCCCGGCCGCCGGCCCCAAAGCCGGCGGCCCCAGGCCCAAGCCGGCGGGCCCGGCCCCAAGCCGGCAACGCCCAAGGCCATGCGGCCCAAGCCAGCAACCGCCCAAGGCCATGCGGCCCAGCCATGCGACCTCCAGCCAGGTGGCCGCATGGTTTCCAGGTCCGAGCCGACGGCCCCCAGCCCGGACAGCCAGGCAGTCCCGCCACCAATCCGGGCAGCCAGGCAGTCCCGCCACCAATCCGGGCAGCCAGGAAGTCCCGCCACCAATCCGGGCAGCCGGGCAAGCAGGCCAGCAGGCCAGCAGGCAACCAGGCCAGCAGGCAACCAGGCCGGCGGGCGACCAGGCCGGCGGGCAACCAACCTGGTCGGCGGGCAGCCCAGGCAGGCCGGATCGCCGAGAAGCGGGTCACCGCGCCGGAGCGCCACCAGCACCGGCAGCCTAAACGGCTATTCGCAAGAAATTACAGCGATCCACATCGAAGTTTGATGAGTAGGCCGCCGGCCAATCGGGCACATAACCGATAAGCGACACCGAACCGCAGGACCCACCCCACACCGGACACCTGCGAACCGCCCAAGTCTCCCGGCCGGGGCGGAAGCCGGGCTGGCAAGCCCCGGCCGGGCCCATCGCCAAGCCGGGCGCCGACCAACTTTCGGCGACCGGCCGCACCAGAAATCGGCAGCGCACGAAAGATCAGAAAAAACGGTGGGCAGCATCGCCGCCCACCGCACGGAAAAGCGTGAATCGTGACCCGGCCACACCCCGGGGCGCGGTTCCCGGCGCCGCCGCCCTTAACCCCCGAGGGCGGCGGCGTCACCCCGTCTCAGGGGTTGGTGAAGTTGACCTTCACCGACGTGTAGCCCAGCCGCAGGAACAGGCTCTGCAGCATCACCTGCGTGTTCTGCTGAGCCCGCTGGTCGAGCCCACTGGACTTGGCGGCTTCGGTGATCTTCTGCTGGGCCATCTCGTACACCCGCTGCTGTTTGGTCGTGTCGCTCTTGAACGCGTCACCGATGCTGGTCAGCAGGCCGCGGTCCTCCTCGACGACGTAGCTCTTCGACATGTCCAGCGCCGCCTGGGACTGCTCCGGCGGCGGCAGGGTCAGCTCGATGGTCATCTTCTCGTTGTCGACCTTCAGCGCGTCGCCGGCAATGGCACTGAAGTCCACATAGGTCTCCACCGTGCCGGAGCCGACGAAGAGAATCCGCCGGTTCACCAGGAAGTCCGGAATGTTCTCCTTGTTCTGCTGCAGGTCGACGATCACCTGGAAGGTGCCGTCGGCGGCGACGTAGCGGTGCAGGTCGCGCATCGACTGCAGCAGCACCGGCTGGCTGCGGTCGACGGTCTTGTCGGAGAACGGGTTGTCGAAGGAGGGCAGCACGTTCATCGCGCGCAGCCCGAAGCAGGACGCGACGATCAGGGCGAACACGACGAAGACGAAGATCAGCAACCGTGCGAAGAAGCTCGGCCGGTGCTCCGGCGGAGCGGTCGGAGCATCCGGCTCGGCCACCTCGGGCACGGCCGGGTACTCCGACGTCGACTCTTCGGCATCCGAGGGGTGGGTCATACCTCAAACGGTACGGAGGGGGTACGACAATTCGCATCCGGAGTCCCCACCGCGCGCTCCTATCGCGAAAAAGCGTTCAATCCCGTCAATTTCTGACCAATCGACAGTTGATGGATCTCCGACGTGCCCTCGTAGGTCAGCACGCTCTCCAGATTGCTGGCGTGCCGCATCACCGGTAGCTCCCCGCGGATCCCGTTGCCACCGAGGATGGTCCGGCACTGCCGGGCGATCTCCAGGCATTCCCGGACGTTGTTCAGCTTCCCCACGCTGACCTGCTCCGGCCGCAGCGGCTTCCCGGCGGCGTCCCGTAGCCGGCCCAGATGCAGCGCGAGCAGGAAGCCTTTCTGCAGCTCCAGCGCCATGTCGGCGAGTTTGGCCTGGGTCAGCTGGAAGCCGCTGATCGGCCGGCCGAACTGCTCCCGCCCGGCCGCGTAGTCGAGCGTCGTGTCCAGACAGTCCCGGGCCGCGCCGAGCACCCCGAAGATGATGCCCAGCCGCGCCTCGGTCAGGCAGGAAAGCGGCGCCATCAGGCTGCGCGCGGCCGGCAGCCGGGCGCTCTCCGGCAGTCGCACCCCGTCCAGCACCAGCTCGCCGACGCTCGACGCGCGCAGCGACAGGTTGTGCCCGAACTCGTGGGCGGTGAGCCCGGGCCGGCCGGCCGGCACCACGAAGCCGGCGATGCCCTTCTCGGCGCGGGCCCAGACGATCGCCACGTCGGCGATCGGCGCGTTCAGGATCCAGGTCTTCACCCCGTCCAGCACCCAGTCGTCGCCGTCGCGGCGGGCCAGGGTGGACATCCCGGTCGGGTCGGAGCCGTGGTCCGGCTCGGCCAGCCCGAAGCAGCCGATCGACTGCCCGGCGGCCAGCAGCGGCAGCCAGTGGTCCTTCTGCTCGTCCGAGCCGTAGCGCCAGATCGCGTACATCACCAGCGAGCCCTGCACCGAGACCAGCGAGCGGATGCCGGAGTCGGCGGCCTCCAGCTCCATGCAGGCCAGGCCGTAGGCGACGGTGGAGACGCCGGACAGGCCGTACCCGGTCAACTGCATGCCGAACAATCCGGCCTTGCCCAATTCGACGGCGATCTCGCGAATTGGTGGATCACCGTTCTCGTACCAGCCGGCCACATCCGGGCGGATGTGATCGTCGGCCACTCGGCGGGCCAGAGCACGCGCGGCACGCTCGTCGTCACTCAGCAGGTCGTCAAGATCCAGCAGGTCAAGCGGGCGAACAACCATGCTTCAAATTAACGGAAGAACCGTCAGCCCTCTACGACCAATACACGTGCGTGAATCTGATTGCGCTGCTGCAGCGCAGCGCGTAATGCACGGTGCAAACCGTCCTCGAGATACAGCGCGCCCCGGTACTCCACGACGTGCGGGAAAAGATCACCGTAGAACGTCGAATCCTCGGCGAGCAGCTTGTCCAACGCCAGCTCGCGCTTGGTGGTGATCAGCTCGGCGAGCCGGATCGGCCGCGGCGGGATCTCCGCCCACGCCTTGAGCGTGGTGTGGTGATCAGGGTACGGGGCGCCGTCCCGAACCGCTCTGAAGATCACGGCGGCTGCCCCTTTCCCCTGCGAACGTCTTTGCCATGCCAGCGTAGCCGCGGACCGGATCAGGCCTCCGCGGCCGTCGCCCACCGGCCATGATGCACCACATCGTCCACCGGGCGGTGGCCGCGCTTGAGTGACGGGGACCTCTTGTCGTCTCTCCGATAGCCGACGCTCAGCACGCCGACCGGGTTGAACTCCTCCGGTACCCCGAAAGCCGTCCGGAAGTCCGGGATCCGTACCGGCGGGATGCCGAAGAAGCACGAGCCGAGCCCCTCGTTCACCGCGGTCAGGTGCATCAGCAGCGCGGCGAAGCCGGTGTCGACGTCCCAGTACGGCACCGGCCAGCGGGACTCGTCCCGATCGGTCCAGCCCTTGTCCTTCTCCGCGTAACGATCCAGGTAGACCGACTTGTTGGAGAGCGCGACCACGAGCAGCGGGGCGGTCCGCATCCGGTCCAGCCAGCCGCCGGCCTCGAACTCCGGCGTAGCCGTCACCGACCAGTAGCGTTCGCGGTCCTCGGGTGCGGAGAGGACCAGGAAGCTCCAGCCCTGGGAGAAGCCGGCCGACGGCGCGCGCAGACCGTGCCGGACGATCTTGTCGATCAGGTCCGGCGGCACCGGGCGCTCAGGGTCGTACTCCCGGATCATCCGGCGCCGGCGGACCACCTCGTCGAACTCCATCAGGCCCGGATCCCCCACGCGGTGGTCCAGGTCTCGCCCGGGGCCAGCACGATCAGGTCCCGGCCGGACCGGAACGCGTCCGGCGGGCAGGTCATCGGCTCGACCGCGACGGACCGGCGGTGCCGCTCGCCGTGCAGCGTGTCGCCGGTGAAGACCTGCCAGTACTTGAACTTCTCGTCGGCCCAGACGGTGATCTTCGCGTCCGAGTTCGCGTCGGCGAGGACCACCTCGGTGATCCCGTCCGCACCGAAGTCGATGTCCCCGAACGTGGTGTCCAGGACCGCGGTGCCGATCCGGCGCGGCTCGGCGTAGTCGAACTCGGTGCCGGCCACCTTGACCGCGCCGAGCGGCAGCAGCCGGGAGTCGGCCAGCAGCCGGGTCTTCGCCGGCACCTGGAGCACGGTGTCGTCCACCGGGACGCCGGTCAGCCGCAGGTACGGATGCACCGAGTAACCCCACGGCGCGTCCGCGTCGCTGGTGTTCACGACCTCCTGCACGCTGCGCAGCCCGTCGGCGGAGACCGACCAGCGGGTCCGCAGGGTGAGCCCCCACGGGTAGCCCACCTGCGGGGGCAGGTCGAACTCCAGCGTCACCGCGGACGCGGTGTGCTCGGTGGCCCGCCAGCGCGACCAGTTGACCAGGCCGTGGATGGCGTTGTGCCGGGCCGGCTCGGAGAGCGCCAGCTGGTACGTCTGCTCCTGGAACGTGTAGCGCCCGTCCCGGATCCGATTCGGCCACGGGGCGAGGATCTGGCCGGCGGAACCCGGGGAGATCTCGTCCACGCCGAACCCGTCGAGCAGCTCGTGGCCGCCGGACGAGAAGCTGCGCAGCGTGCCTCCGACCTCGGCGAGCACGGCCCGGTGACCGTCCGCCTCGATCGACCACTGAACCCCGGATTTCGCGGCTGTCTCTGTCATACCCGCGACACTATCGTTCGGCGTTCGCCGCGGGTTCCGGGACGGGCCGGTAGCGGAGCAGCGCCGGGAACGCGAGCGCGAGCATCACGGTCAGCCCCGCGGCGACCAGCCCGCCGCCGACCCAGGAGACCCCGACGCCGGTGAACTGGGCGGTCGCGCCGGCCCGCAGGTCACCCAGACGAGGACCACCGGCCACCACCACGGTGAAGACGCCCTGCAGCCGGCCGCGCAGCCGGTCCGGTGCGAACGTCTGCATGATCGTCTGCCGGTAGACCGCGCTGACCAGGTCGGCCGCGCCCGCCACGGCGAGCAGCAGGACCGCCAGCCAGAGCTGATGGGCCAGACCGGACAGCGCGATCGCCACGCCCCAGCCGACCACCGCGACGATCAGCGCGATGCCCTGGCGACGGACCCGGCTGATCCAGCCGGAGGTCAGACCGCCCAGCAGCGAGCCGATCGCGATCGCGCTGAACAGCCAGCCGACCGCGGTGGGGCCGCCGAACCGCTCCTCGGCCACCGCCGGGAACAGCGCCCGGGGCATGGCGAAGACCATCGCGATCAGGTCGACCGCGAAGGAGAGCAGCAGCACCGGCTGGGTGACCAGGAACTTCAGGCCGACCACGATGCCGCGCAGGCCGGCCGTCGGCTTCTCGCCGGTCTCGTCCGGCTCGATCGGCGGAATCGGCGGGAGCCGCCAGGTGGCCCAGAACGTGAGGGTGAACAGCAGCGCGTCGACCAGGTAGGCAACCGCGACGCCGGAACCGGTCGACCAGATGCCCATGATCAGACCGGCGGCCAGCGGGCCGAGCACACCCCCGGCCGTGGTGGTCGTGTAGTTCAGCGTGTTCGCGGCCGGGACCATCTCGGTCGGCACGATCCGCGGGACGATCGACTGCCGGGCCGGGGAGCTGATCGCGAAGCCGATCGCCTGGACCGCGGTCAGGACCAGGAGCAGGTGCGGACTCCGTACCCCGAGAATTGCCTGCACCAGCAGGCCGAGAGTGACCACCCAGGTCAGGGCGGAACTGGTCAGGAGCAGTCGGCGGCGGTCCACGACGTCGGCCACCGCGCCGCCCCAGAGCCCGAAGATGAGCAGCGGGACCAGCCCGGCGACGCCGAGCAGGCCGACCCAGAACGTCGAGTGCGTGATCGCGAACATCTGCACCGGCACGGCCACCGCGGTGAACTGGAAACCGAAGAACGACGCCCCGGTGCCGATCCACATCCGGCGGAAAGTGGTCATCCGCAGCGGGCTGGTGTCGATCATCCAGGATTTCTTGCCGTCGTTCTTCTTGCCGTCTGTTTTCTCGTCGTCGACCACGCTCACGGGGCCAGCCTCTCCACGATCCAGTCCCCGTTCGTGCCATCCTGCCTGCGGAAACGCAGGCGGTCGTGCATCCGGTTGCTGCGCCCCTGCCAGAACTCCACGCTCTCCGGAATCACCCGCAAACCACCCCAATGCGGCGGGGGCGGCACCGGTCCGTCGCCGAATCGCGCCGCCGCCGCGGCCAGGCCGGCGTCCACCGCGTCCCGATCGGGCAGCACCCGCGACTGCGGACTCGCCCACGCGCCGAGCTGCGAGCCGCGCGGCCGGGACGCGAAATACGCCTCGGTCTCGGCGCGGGACACGCGTTCCACCTGTCCGGCAACGATCACCTGACGCTGCATCGGGAACCAGGGAAAGACCAGGCTTGCGTACGGGTTGAGCGCCGCCTCCGTCCCCTTACGCGACTCGTAGTTGGTGAAAAATACGAAACCGCCCGAGTCGTACCCCTTGAGCAGCACCGTCCGGGCCGAGGGCCGCCCGTCGGCGTCGGCGGTCGCCACGATCATCGCGTTCGGCTCCGGCAGCCCGAACGTGGTCGCCTCGGCGAACCACCGCGCGAACTGCCCGGTCCACTCCTTCGCCAGCGAGGTCTCCAGCAACGGTCCGTGCTCGGTGTAGTCACGGCGCATCCCCGCGGGGGACGGCGGATCGGATGGCATCGGAGGTACTTCCTTTCGGCTGCATGCACGTTAAGTCCGCAACCCCCTGATGTCAGTTGAACCAGGATGGGTGTCATCGAGAGCACAACCCCCACGGGTCGACCGTGCGGTTACCCGGCGGGCAAGATGCAATCACTCACCGCAGCTCACGTCTCTCAGGGAGTGCCGTGTCCGACTTCAAGCCGGGACTCGAGGGCGTCATCGCGTTCGAGACCGAGATCGCCGAGCCCGACCGGGACGGTGGCGCGCTGCGATACCGCGGCGTCGACATCGAGGATCTGATCGGCCAGGTCTCCTTCGGCAACGTCTGGGGCCTGCTGGTCGACGGCAAGTTCGGGCCGGGGCTGCCACCCGCCGAGCCGTTCCCGGTGCCGGTGCACTCCGGGGACATCCGGGTCGATGTGCAGTCCGCGGTGGCCATGCTGGCGCCGTACTGGGGGCTCGACCAGCTCCTCGACATCACCGACGAGCAGGCCCGCAAGGACCTGGCCCGGGTCTCGGTGACCGCGCTCTCGTTCGTCGCCCAGGCGGCCCGCGGGCTGGGCCTGCCGGCCGTCCCGCAGAAGGACATCGACAAGGCCGAGACCATCGTGGAGCGGTTCATGCGCCGCTGGCGTGGCGAGCCGGACCCGCGGCACGTCAAGGCGGTCGACGCGTACTTCATCTCGGCCGCCGAGCACGGCCTGAACGCCTCCACCTTCACCACCCGCATCGTCGCCTCCACCGGCGCGGACGCGGCCGCCTGCATCTCCTCGGGGATCGGCGCGCTCTCCGGCCCGCTGCACGGCGGCGCGCCGACCCGGGTGCTGCACATGCTGGAGGCGGTCGAGCGCAGCGGCGACGCCGAGGGCTACGTGAAGGACGTCCTCGACCGCGGCGAGCGCCTGATGGGTTTCGGTCACCGGGTCTACCGCGCCGAGGACCCGCGGGCCCGCGTGCTGCGCCGGATCGCCAAGGACCTGAGCGCCCCGCGCTACGAGGTGGCCGCCGCGCTGGAGAAGGCCGCGCTGGCCGAGCTGCGCGAGCGCAAGCCCGGCCGGCAGCTGTTCACGAACGTGGAGTTCTGGTCCGCGGTGGTGCTCGACTTCGCCGAGGTGCCCGCGCACATGTTCACCTCGATGTTCACCTGCGCCCGGGTGGCCGGGTGGAGCGCGCACATCCTGGAGCAGAAGCGGCTCGGCCGGATCCTGCGCCCGAGCCTGCGCTACCTCGGCCCGGGCGAGCGGATGCCCTCGGAGGTCGAGGGCTGGGCTCAGCTCACGCATAATGTGTGACCATGTCTGACATCCGGATCCCTGACACGATCAAACCCGTCGACGGCCGATTCGGCTCCGGGCCGAGCAAGGTGCGACCGGAAGGGGTCGAGGCGCTCTCCGCGGTCTCCCGGACCTTCATGGGCACCTCGCACCGCCAGCAGACGGTGAAGGAGCAGGTCGCCCGGCTCCGGAAGGGTCTCGCCGAGTTCTTTTCCATGCCTGACGGGTACGAGGTGGTCCTCGCCAACGGGGGCACCAGCGCGTTCTGGGAGATCGCCACGTTCGGCCTGGTCCGCGACAAGGCCCAGTTCGCCGAGTTCGGCGAGTTCGGCGCCAAGTTCGTGCAGGCCGTCACGGCCGCGCCGTTCCTGGCCGAGCCGACCGTGCACCGGGCCCCGGCCGGCCAGGCGGCGTTCCTGACCGCCGAGGCCGGCGTCGACGTCTACGCGACCGTGCAGAACGAGACCTCGACCGGGGTCGCGGTGCCGGTGCGGCGGGTGGCCGGCGCCGACCCGGGCGCGCTCCTGCTCACCGACGCCACCTCGGGCGGCGGCAGCCTGGACGTCGACCTCACCGAGACCGACGTGTACTACCTGGCCCCGCAGAAGGCGCTCGGCTCGGACGGCGGGATCTGGCTGGCCCTGATGTCGCCGGCCGCGATCGAGCGGGCCTTCGAGGTCAAGGCCACGAAGCGGTACATCCCGCAGTTCCTCGATCTGGTGACCGCGATCGAGCAGTCCCGGCTGGAGCAGACGTACAACACGCCGGCCCTGGCCACCGTCTTCCTCGCGGCCGAGCAGGTGGACTGGATGAACGCGCAGGGCGGCCTCGCCTGGGCGGTCAAGCGCAGCGCGGAGAGCGCCGCCGCGATCTACGGCTGGGCCGACCGGTCGTCGTACGCCGAGCCGTTCGTCACCGACCCGGCGCTGCGCTCGTCGGCCGTGGCCACCATCGACTTCGCCGAGGGTGTGGACGCCACCGCGATCGCCAAGGTGCTGCGGGCCAACGACATCGTGGACACCGAGCCGTACCGGAAGCTGGGCCGGAACCAGCTGCGGATCGCGCTGTACCCGACCGTGGATCCGACCGACGTCGCGGCCCTGACCGCCTGCGTCGACTACGTGGTCGAGCGGCTGTAGTAAATCGGCCGGGTGACTTGGCTCATTGCGATCAGCAGGGCATAGTCCGTACGAAGGAACGGATAGGTACCGGCAGCAGATACTGAAGATCATCTTTGCTGGTCAGATTGTTCGACGGCGTGGCTTACCCCCATTGAGTGACCAGGGCGCGTACCGTGTTCCGAAACGCGCCCGGGTGCCTGACTCTCGGGAGCACAGGCCAACACGCGGGACGGAGGCAACGCATGCGGCCGGTACGCTTCGTCGCCCTCTCCGAGGACGGACAGGCTCTTGTGCTCGCCGACGAGGTGGGCCGCCTATTGGCGCTCCCTCTCGACGACCGGGTGTCCGGTGTCCTCACGGAGACCCCTGGGCAGCCGGGGACGGCCGTCGCGGTCATCTCACCGGACGCCACGCCCTCACTGTCACCTCGTGACATCCAGGCGCGGATCCGGCAGGGCGAGTCCGCCGAGGACGTGGCCCGCATCGCCGGCGTCCCGGTCGACCGGGTGCTGCGCTACGCCGGTCCGGTGCTGCAGGAGCGCGCCATGCTGGCGCAGCACGCGCGCCGCACCCGGCTGAAGACGTCCGATTCCGGCCAGCCGCTCGCCGAGGTGGTCGACAGCCGCCTCGCGCAGCACGGCATCGACACCGAGAAGATCTCCTGGGACGCGTTCCGCAAGGACGACGGCACCTGGCGGATCGTCGCGACCTGGCCGTCCGGCAAGGCCACCGCCCAGGCCATCTGGGACCTGGACAAGGGTCGTCAGGTGGTCGCCCCGCACGACGACATGGCGCAGTACCTGTGCGCCGAGCGCCCCACCCAGATCCTCGGCCAGGAGCCGGTTCCCGAGCGTGGCGGCCACGGCCTGCCCGGCCCGGTCCGCAGCCCCGAGCCGATCCGGGGCGGCCACGGCCTGCCCGCGGCCGACGCGCCCGCCCGGCCGACCCGCGACCCGATCCGGGCCGGCCGCGACGCGTTGCTCGCCTCGCTGGACCGTCCGCTCGAGGGCCAGTCCGGCCGCAGCCTGGAGCCGGTCTCCCCGGCCGCCCGGCGCCCGGTCGCCGGCGGTGCCGCGGCCCTGCTCGGCGGTGGTGCCGGCTCGGCCTTCGACGACGACGCCGACCTGCCCAAGGAGGTCCCGGCGGTGCCGTCGCTGGCGGTTCTGCGCCCGCGCCGCACGGTCGGGCAGAACACTCAGGGCAACGGCGAGGGCGAGGAGAACAGCAAGCCCCGCAAGCGCCTCCCCAGCTGGGACGACGTGCTCTTCGGCGGCGGTCCGGCCGCTCGGGAGTCCTCCTGAGCCGACTCTTCGTGGCCGCCTTCCCCTCGGAAGCGGCCCGCGAGGATCTGCTGCGTCACCTGCCGGCCGGGGCACGGTTCGCCCGCCCCGGGAAATGGCACGTCACGCTGGCTTTCCTGGGCGACGTCCCGGACGGTACGCGGGAGGTCGCCGACGCCCTGGCGACCGTCCCACCGGCCGCCCCGTTCCCGCTCCGGCTGACCGGTGGTGGCCGCTTCGGTGAGGTCACCTGGGCCGGACTGTCCGGTGACCGGGCGGCGCTGACCGCCCTGCGCGAGTCGATCCGGACGGTTCTGGACGACGCGGGCTTCCCGATCGACGCCCGCCCGTTCCGGCCCCACCTGACCGTCTCCTACCGCGCCGAGCCCGCGCTGCTGCCCGCGCTGGCGGGCTACCGGGGGCCGGAGTGGTCGGTGACCGCTTTCGCGCTGGTGGAGAGTCTGCTCGGGAACTACCACACCCGCCAGGAGTGGGCCCTCCACGGTTGATGGTTCGGAAGTCCGCAACCACCCTCGGACGTCGCCCTGTAGGGCCTCGCGTTCTGGGCGCCCCGCGCCCTGCGAGGACCGGAAGGGTCCCCGCGGGAGCGACGATCAGTTATTGGCCGCAGCCGAGGCAATGAAGAATTTGATCTTGATGGTTAGCCACGGAGAGCGAGCCCGGCCGCCTCGAGTTGGGTCTCGACGCGGAAACGTTCGATCTCGCGGTCGGCGCCTTTCAGCGGTTGCAGGTGTTCGGCGACGCCGAGGCAGCGGCAGGCGAGCCGTAACCGTGCGTCATATGCCTGCATGACCGCGGCCAGGCACACCTCCGACGAGCGGAGCGGGCCGCTGCGGCGCTGCCGGTCGAGGCGGCGGAGGTCGTAGGCCAACTGCTCGATCGGGACCGTGGGGAGCGCCTCCAGCCGGGCGGTCAGGTCGAGACCCGGCAGCTCACGGTCGAGCCGGCGGAGATCACGGCCGGGCGGGCCGGGGCGCCGGGCCCAGGACGCCTGAGCCGAGCCCCGGCGGGCCTGACGACCCGGAGCGGGCGCCCGGCGAAACGAGGAACGTCGCCGGGGCAGGTGGCCCGGGGAAGCCGGCCGGCGCGAAGCGGGGCGCCGGAGCAGGACCCGGGCACACGGCAGGACCAGCAGCGTCGTCCACGCCGCCAAGATCACGACCAGTTGCGCCATCGCCACGTTTTGACGTTAGACAGCGTTCGCTCGCGCCGGAACACCCTTTCGGCGGACCTGATCTGCCAACTACCTAAATGCCAGGTTCCTCACCGACTACGGGCACTCTTCCGGTGCGTTTGGCGGGATTTTGCCCTGAAATGCGAGAGTCCGCGTCGCCCTGATCGGGTGATACGGACTCTTGCTCAAAATCTGCAAAGTCTTGCTCAAAATCAAGCGCGGGCGACCGGTTCCGGCTTTCGGGGCAGGCGAACCCGCATCGCGATGTCGGTCGGCTTGCCCGCGGAGCCGGCGGGCACCACCGCGGAAACAACCGCGCCGGGGACGGCAGGCTCGGCGTGCGTCGGCGGGCGCGCGTCCACCAAAGCCGGCACCAGACCGCCGGCCGCCGCATGCGCAATGCCGTCAGCCGGCACCGGAGCGCTGCCGGCCGACGTCGGGGCGTCGATCAAGCGCATGCCGGGCCGCGGCCACACCCGGATCCGTAACCGCTCCCCGCTGGTCCGCAGCTGCCAGACCAGCGCCACCACCCCGGCCAGGAACGAGATCAGCCCGCCCGCCCAGATGCTGGACGGCACCCCGAACTGCTCCCCCCACCAGCCGGCCAGCGACGCCCCGATCGGCGTCGTGCCGAGGAAGACCAGCACGTAGAGCGCCATCACCCGCCCCCGGAACGCCGCGTCCACCCCCATCTGCACCCGGTGGTTCGCGGCCTGCGCCAGGTAGATCGAGAAGAACCCGGTCGGCACCAGGAGCAGCATCGCGACCACGAAGTTCGGCGCGAACCCGACCGCGAACTCCAGTACGCCGAAGGCGATGGCGGCGCCGATCACCCGGTACGCCCCGGGACGGGCCCGCCGGGCGCTGCCGGCCAGCGCACCGCCGAGCGCGCCCACCGCCAGCGCCGTGGTGAGCAGCCCGAACGACGAGGCCCCGGCGTGGAAGTTGATCTTCGCGAGGGCGGCCAGGGTGACCGGGAAGTTGAAGCCGATCATGCCGACCACGGCCATCAGGGCGATCGGGAGGACCAGGTCGGCACGCTTCCCGACGTACTTCAGACCGTCCAGGACCTTGGCGTTGCCGCGGTCCTTGCGCTCGATGCCGTGCAGCTCGGTGGTGTTCATCCGGGTGTAGGTGAAGATCGGCGCGATCGCCAGCACCGTCGCGAGCAGGAACACCACGCGCATGGGGAACGCGGCCAGCAGCACGCCGGCCAGCGCCGGCCCACCGATGCGCGCCGAGTTGAAGGTGGCCGCGGAAAGCGCCAGCGCGTTCGGCAGCAGCGGCAACTCGACCAGCTCGGAGACGAACGCCTGGCGGACCGGGGTCTCCACCGAGTTCGCGATGCCGAACAGCAGGGCGAACAGGAAGACGTGCCAGAGCTGCACGATGCCGGACGCCACGATGATCGCGAACGCGATGGCGGTGGCCGCGAAGACCGTGTTCGCGATGATCAGGAGCTTGCGCTTGTCGTAGCGGTCGGCCAGCCGCCCGCTGTAGAGCGTGAGCAGCATCACCGGGACGAACTGCAGGGCGGTGACCGCGCCGAGCGCGCCGGGTGAGTTGTTCGAGAGATCCAGGACCAGCCAGTCCTGCGCGGTGAACATCGTCCACACGCCGACCAGCTTGATCAGCTGCCCGAGGGAGAAGAGGCGATAGTTCCGGACTCGCAGGGATCGGAATGTCGTGTCCAGCACTGCCCGCATGCGGTGTGCCTCCTCGCCTCGGTCGTACGCGTCATCGTCGTGTGACGAAGCGGAACGTCCGGACCGGGCGAGTCAGGCGCGGGCGACGCGTTGCAGAATTTCCGCAGCGCGGGCCAGGGTGTCCCGTTCTTCCGGGCTGAGCTGGTCCAACTGCACGGCCAGCCACTCGTTGCGGGCGTTCTCATGCACCGCGTAGACCGCGCGTCCCTCGTCGGTGGCGGCCAGGATCACCTGGCGCCCGTCGGTGGGATGCGGCGTCCGTGCCACCAGCCCGCGATCCTCCAGCTTGCCGACGATCTTCGTCATCGTCGGGGGCTGCACCCGTTCCACATCGGCGAGCTCACGGGGAGTGAGCGCGCCGTGCAGTTGAAGGCTGGTCAGCGCGGAGAGCTGACTGAACGTCAGGTCGCCGACCGGCCGGGCCTGCCGGACCCGCCGGCTGAACCGGATGATCGCGTCCCGCAGCGTCTTGGCGAGCGATTCCGCTGTGCGTTCCGTCGTCATCACCCGCTCCGTCACGATACTTAGCCTAGCTAATGAGCATGGCTAACGACATGTATTCGACCATGTTAGAACCGTCACCGGGCACGCTAGCGCACCCGGTGACGGCCGGTGGATCAGAGCACCCAGGCTTCCAGCGGACCCCGGGCGAAATAGAGCACGAACAGGACGGCGACCCCGTACAGGATGGGGTGGATCTCTTTCGCCTTGCCGGTGGTGGCCTTCAGGACGACGAACGAGATGATCCCCGCCCCGATGCCGTTCGAGATCGAGTACGTGAACGGCATGATCGTGATCGTCAGGAACGCCGGCACCGCGATCGTCCAGTCGGTCCAGTCGATCTGCCGGACCGACGTCATCATCAGGAAGCCGACCACGACCAGCGCCGTCGACGCCGCCTCGAACGGCACCACCTGCACCAGCGGCGCGAAGAACATGGCCAGCAGGAACAGCCCGCCGGTGACCAGGTTCGCCACGCCGGTGCGGGCGCCCTCGCCGACGCCGGAGGCGCTCTCCACGAACGAGGTGTTGCTGGAGACGCTCGCCGCGCCACCCGCCGCGGCGGCAAGAGAATCGACAAGCAGAATTTCCCGGGTACGCGGCGGCATACCCTCGGCGTCGAGCATCTCGCCCTCCTGCCCGACCGCGACCATCGTGCCCATGGTGTCGAAGAAGTCCGCCACCAGCAGCGTGAAGACGAACATCAGCGCGACCAGCCAGCCGGCGTGCTGCCACGAGCCGAGCACGTTGAAGTGCCCGAGCAGCGACAGGTCCGGGGTGTCGACGATCTTCTCCGGCATCTTCGGCACGTTCAGCGACCAGCCGTGCGGGTTGGTGACGACCGAGCCGACGCCGGTGATCGCCTCCACCACGATGGCCAGCACCGTGGTGCCCAGGATGCCGATCAGGATCGCGCCCTTGATCTTGCGGACGAAGAGCACCAGCGTGAACAGCAGGCCGATCGAGAAGACCAGGGTCGGCCAGGTGAGCAGCTTGCCGCCGAGGCCGAGCTCGACCGGGACGGTGGTGTTCGACGCGTCCGGGACGCGGTGCACGAAGCCCGAGTCGACCAGCCCGATGATCATCAGGAACAGGCCGATGCCCACCCCGATGGCGGTCTTGAGCTGCGTGGGTACGGCCTTGAACACCATCGTCCGCAGCCCGGTGAGCACGAGCACACCGATCAGCAGGCCCTCGATGACGACCAGACCCATCGCGTCGGCCCAGGTCATCTGCGGGGCGATCTCGTACGCGACAAGCGCGTTCACGCCCAGCCCGGCGGCCAGCGCGAGCGGGAAGCGGGCGACCACGCCCATCAGGATGGTCATCACGCCGGCGACCAGCGCGGTGCCGGCGGCGAGCGCGGCCAGCGGCAGGTGGGCGCCCTTCTGGTCGGCACCCCCGGCCAGGATCAGGGGGTTGAGCACGACGATGTACGCCATCGTGAAGAACGTGACGAACCCGCCACGGACCTCGCGGCTCAACGTTGAGCCGCGCTCGGTGATCTGGAAGAAGCGGTCGAAACCGTTCTGCGTGGACATGCTTGCCCTTTCGGGTGGCACACTGAGGACGCGCGCATGTTCCCAGACCCGGCTGACCTCGGCAAAAGCAGAGTGATGTTACAACTCTCACGTCCTGCGCCGAGACGTTCCGTAATGGCCTTACCCTGACGGAGTGAGTGACCTGTCCCCCGCGGCCCGGGCTGACGATCCGCCGTCCGGCCTGTCCGTCGTGACCGGCACCAAACCACGCGTCGAACCGCTGGACCCGCCGATGGTCCCGTTCGCCCTCGCCGGTCTGGGCGCCTTCGTCGTGGCCACGATCGTCTGCCTGCTCGCCGACGCACCCGACTCATGGCTGGACACCAGCGTGGCCGGGTTCCTGGTGGGGATCCCCGGCCTGATCACGATGATCGTGCACGATCGGAACCGGAAGCGCCGCCGGGCGCTGTCCCACCCCGAGTTCCGCGCCTCTTAGCTGTGGCCGTAATCCTCGGCCGGCTCGCCTGACTCGACCGAGCCGTGGCCGCGGCTGACCGCCACCGCCTCCACCTCGCTGTCGTCGTAGACCGTGGGCAGCTCGTCGACCGGGTGCTCGACGGTGGCCAGCAGCGCCTCCGAGTGTGCGCCGCAGCCGTGATCGGCGCTGACCGCGCGGCCGTCGTCCGGCGCGTAGAGGTTGCCGCAGACCCCGAACATCTGCCGCATCGAACCGGCCAGCGGCAGGTAGAACCCGCAGGCCCCACAGCGCGCGTTGCGCGGGGCGGCGGTCGAGATCGGCGCCTCCGGGCCGGCGTCGCTGTCGTACCACCGCTGGGCGGTCTCCATCCGGCCGTCCTTGGACATCACCCGGGAGCGGCCCAGGCCGAGCTCCCAGGAGACCGCCTCGACCGCGGCGTCGTCGCTCAGCACGTAGCCGGGGGTCAGGCGGTCGTCGTCCGGCGCGGTCGGCATCAGGTCGCCGACACCCAGGTCGCCGGGCTGGACCCGCTCGTTCCACGGCACCCAGCCGGGGGCGAGCAGCGCGTCCGGCCCGGGCAGCAGCACGGTCTCGCAGATCGTGACGTGCCGGCTGCGCGGCACCCGGGTCACGGTCACCGCCCAGCGCCAGCCCCGGTAGCCGTCGAGGTGGGAATCGAAGAAGTGAGTCACGACACGGTCGCCCTCGGCGACCGCCTCCAAATGCTCACCGATGTCTGCCGGGTCCACATCGGTGATCGCGCCACGGGCCACCCCGACGGCATCGGCACAGACCTGGTCGAGTCGGGCGGCGCGGGTGGTGGTCCTGGAGGTCACCCGCCCATTGTTGCCTACCGGGCCCCATTGGTCACAACGACTCCCCACATACCTGTGGACAGCAGCGTACGAAGGTCGCCTGGATCAGTCAGGATGGTTGCCATGCCGCTGCTTCCTACCCTCGGACGCACCGTCGGCTCCGGCGTCAAAGCCGTACGCCTGGTGGTGCGTGGATCCGTGCGCGGCGGCGCCTGGGCGACCCGCCGGGTCGGCACCGTCCGGGCGCGTGGCGCCGCCAACGAGATCGGCATGATCCGGCTCTTCGACCTGCACGCGGTCTCCTGCGCCGGTGACGCGCTGATCGCGATCGGGCTGGCCGGCACCATCTTCAGCGTTCCGCTCGGCGAGGCGCGCAGCAAGGTCGGGCTGTACCTGCTGATCACGATGATCCCGTTCGCCCTGCTGGCGCCGGTGGTCGGCCCGCTGCTCGACCACTTCCGGCACGGCCGGCGCTACGCCCTGGCGGTGACCATGCTGGGCCGGGCGTTTCTCGCCTACGTGATGTCCGTCAACCTGCACACCTGGGGTCTCTACCCGGCGGCGTTCGGCATGCTGGCGCTGTCCCGGGCCTACGGGGTGGCCCGCTCGGCGGCCGTGCCACGCCTGCTCCCGGACGGGGTCGGCCTGTCCCAGGTGGGCGCGCGGGCCAGCGTCTACGGCACGTTCGCCGGCGCCGTGGTCGCGCCGATCGGCCTGCTCGCCTTCCGCTTCGGGCCACAGTGGCCGCTCTATGTGGCGATCATCATCTTCTTCGCCGGCGTGGTCGTCGCGCTGCGCCTGCCGCCGCGCGCCGACTCCGACCCGCCCGAGTCGATGCCGCGCGCCTGGCGCACCGTGCTGGGCCTGGACCGCGGCTCGGACCGCCCGCTCTCCGGCCGGCTGGTGGTGGCCACCCTGATCGGCAGCTCGTCGCTGCGCCTGCTCTACGGCTTCCTGCTGCTCTTCATGACCTTCGCGATCATGGCCGGCGACGTGGACACCACGATCCTCGCCTGGGATCTCGGCAAGAACGCCGCGGTCGGCGTGGTCGGCGGCGCGCTCGTGGTCGGCACGTTCCTCTCCACCGCCGCCGGCACCGGCCTGCGCATCCGCCGCCCGCTCGCGCTACAGTCCAGCGGCCTGGTGATCACCGCCGGCGTGGCGATCCTCGCGACGATCTTCTACAACCTGGCCACGATCGCCCTGCTCGCCCTGGTCACCGCCATCTTCAGCGGCATCGCGAAACTCGCCGTCGACGCGAGCATCCAGGAACGCGTCCCGGAGCGTCTCCGGGCGACCGCCTTCGCCCACTCGGAGACGGTCCTGATGCTGGCCTGGGTCGCCGGCGGCGGCATCGGGCTGATCCCGCTCACCGGGCGGCTGGGGGTCGCACTCGCCGCGCTGCTCGCGGTGGCGGCCGCGGCCCGGGCCGGGTGGTCGGCGGCCCGCCTGCGCAATGAGCGCCTGGCCGGCCGACCGGACAATTCGAACAGCGAAAACCCCTCCTTCGGTACGTCGTCAGCCAGCCCCGACGCGGAAGTCGCGGATCCCGCGCGCACCGCCGCACCCGACCCGGCACGTGCCGACCCGTCCCGCCCCGCCGCCACGCGACCGGATTCGCCCCGGCCGGAGGCCGCCCGCGCGGCCGACTCCGCATACCCGGCCGACTCCGCGCGCTCGGCCGACTCCGCGCGCTCGGCAGGCTCCGCACACCCGGCCGACTCCGCACACCCGGCCGACTCCGCGCGCCGGGCCGACTCCGCGCGCCTCGACGACGATGAGGACCTGTTCTACGAGGCTGCCGACCCCTGGCCGGACGCTCCGACCGTTCCTGATCAGTCCGGCCACAGCGCACCCGCGCAGCGCCGTCCCGCCGACTCCCGGCCGCGGGGCACCCGTGACCGCACCACCGAGCCGACCCTGATCGACGAGCCGACCGGCCGCGGCTGGTGGGGCCGCCGCAAGCGCAAGCCCGCGAAGAAGCCCGCCTCGTCCAGCGCCGCCCCCGAGAAGCCGACCAGGCAGTTCAGCACCGAAGCCACCTCCGACGGCGAGCCGACCAGGCAGTTCAGCGCCTCCGCGGGCGAGCCGACCAGGCAGTTCGGCGCTTCCGCCGGCGAGCCGACCAGGCAGTTCGGCGCGGGTGCCGCGCCTGACGAGGAGAACGCCGACCGGGCTCCGGCGCCGCCGGGGTATCACGTCTACCGCCCGTCCTCCGCCGACTCGGCACGGAACGCCGGCTCCGAGAAGGGCAGCGACGCGTGACCCGAAACCCCGTGCTGGTCGTGACCGCGGTGACCGCCGAGGCCGACGCCCTACGCCCGATACTCGACCCGGGCCTGGTCGTCGTCGAGGCGGTCGGGGTCGGCCCGACCGCCGCCGCCGCGGGAACCGCACGCCTGCTCGCCCGACGCGACTACCGAGCCGTGATCAGCGTCGGCATCGCCGGCGGCTTCCCCGGCCGCGCCGACGTGGGCGGCACCGTCCTGGCCACCCGGACGATCGCCGCCGACCTGGGCGCCGAATCCCCGGACGGCTTCCTCCCGATCGAGGAGCTCGGCTTCGGCAGCAGCGTCCTGGAAACCGACGCCACGCTGCTCAAACACCTCCAGGTGGCGCTCCCGCACGCGATTCCCGGCGACGTGCTCACGCTGAGCACGGTGACCGGCACGGCCGCGACGACGAACCGCCTGGCGACCCGCTTCCCGCAGGCGGTGGCCGAGGCGATGGAGGGCTACGGCGTGGCGATCGCCGCCACCGGAGCCGACGTGCCGTTCGCCGAGCTGCGCACCATCTCCAACCTGATCGGCCCCCGGGACCGCTCGGCCTGGCGGATGGCCGACGCGTTCGCCGCCCTGCGAGCCGCCGCCCCCGCCCTGCAGTCCCTCCCCTGACCCCACCCTGCGAGGCGCCCGACCCGCCCGGTCGACACCCGCCCGGCCGGCGCCTGGCTCCCGACCGCGAGGCGCCTGCTGCCCGCCCGCGAGACCGCCGCCCGCCCCTGGCCAGCCCCGGAGTCCCACCCCGCCGACGCACCCATCCGCCTCGGCGGCCAGCCGCACGGGTGGCGGCGCACGATCTGACGACGCGGCGATTGGCCGGCGGCGCAGGCGCTCGGCACGCGGCAACCGACCCGGGTGACTCGCACGCAGGTCACAGCCTGGGGCGCGGAGCTCACGCCGTACCCCCGAATTGTCTGCCTTTGCGGTGAAGCAAAGGTGACCAGGCAAACGCACGCCCATCAGGAAGGTGAATTCTTTTACAGGAATCTGTTGCTGTTGATGATCGAGCCCGGCATGCTGCGCTGAACGAGCATGTGACTTTCGTCGCTAGCGCCCCAGGAGTCCCTGGAGCATCGGCCGCGCGCCGGTGATCCGGGAGCCCAAAAGGCGCAGAAGGTCGCTGGCCGTGCCAGAAGACGTTCGCCGGGAAGCTGAGCGAGGCACCATGAACGACATGAGCGCCGGGGCCCGGGCACGCCTGATCGGTGCCGGCTACGCCGCCCAGGGGCTCGGGTATGCCGCGGTCGTCACCGCGCTGCCCGCGTTCAAGGAGCGACAGGGCCTGAGCGACGCGTTCGTCTCGGCGATCCTGCTGCTGGTGTGCGTGGCGGCGGCCGGCGGCTCAGTCGTCGCGGATCAGGTCGCCGCGCGCTGGGGCAGCCGGTACGCGCTGGCCGGCGGCCTGTTCCTGGTCGGCGCCGGGCTGGCCGGAACCACGGTCGGCACCCCGAATGTCGCCTTCGTGACGATCCTGCTGTTCTACGGGATCGGCCTGGGCACCGTGGACGCCTCGCTGAGCATGCAGGGCGTGCTGATCCAGGCCCGGCTGGGCCGCAGCGTGATGAGCCGACTGTTCGCCGCATACACCGCCGCCGCCATCGTCGCCGCCCTGCTCATGTCGGGTTCCCTGGCCAGCAGCGGTGCTTCGGTCGCGGTCGGCACGGCAGCCGCGTTCGCGGTACTGGTCGGGCTGGCCGGCTGGCGGGCCTTCGAGCCGGGCCGCACCGAACGCTCCAGCGCGGTCCACGAGACCGGCGGCCGCGCGGTCCGGCGGGTGGTCTGGATCTGCGGCATGCTGATCTTCACCGCGTTCCTGGTCGACTCCGCGGTCAGCACGTGGAGCTCGGTCTACCTGAAGGACACGCTCACCGCGGGATCCGCGACCGTACTCGGCGTCTCGCTCGCCGTCGCCCCGCTCGGCTACGCCGCCTATCAGGCAGCCGTGCTGGTCAGCCGCATGGTCGCGGACCACATGGTGCCCCGCACCGGCCGCGTGGTCCTGGCCCTCGGCTCGCTCGCGGTCTGTGGCGTCGGCTGCGGCCTGGTCGTGCTGATCCCGTCGATCCCCGCCGCGATCACCGGCTTCGCCATCGCCGGCATCGGCGTCGGCGTCCTGGTCCCCCTCGCCTTCAGCGCCGCCGGCGAAGCCGCCGCGGAGAGCAGCGACGAGGTGATCGCCCGGGTGAACCTGTTCAACTACGGCGGCGCCCTCCTGGGAGCAGTTCTCCTAGGCGCCCTCTCCGACCCGATCGGCCTGCGGATCGCCTTCCTCATCCCGGTCGTCGGCGTCATCCTCACCCTCCCCCTGGCCCGCCGCCTCCACCACCTCACGGTCGCCGCGCCGGCCCCCCGCCCCACCGCCTGAACCCCACCCTTCAGGCGTCACCCGTCTTCTGCCGTCCCGTCTGCCGTCTGCCGTCGCGCGTCAGCCATCAGCCATCGAGCGGCTAGCGGCGAGCTGCGAGCGACGGCCGTCAGCAACGGGCGGCGAGTGTCAGCCGCAGGCGGCGGGCATGGGCGTCGCGCGTCAGCCGTCGGTCGGCGGGCATGAGCGTCCGGCGTCAGCCGTCGACCGCAAGCTCCGCAGCGCACGGTTCACCCCTGGAAGATCAACTTCAAAGATCTTCATTGCCTCGGCTGCGGCCAATAACTGATCGTCGCTCCCGCGGGGACCCTTCCGGGCCTCGCAAGGGCGCCGGGGCGCCCAAAACGCGAGACCCTCCAGGGCGGCGTCCGAGGGTGGTTGCGGTTTCAAAAAACCCACGCGAGCCGCCTCCCGGGTTGAGGCCCAGCCGCGCGCCGCGGGTCCCGCCCGTGGTCGCCGCGGGATCGCGGCGTGGCCGCAGGAAGCGGGGCGTGGGTGGGATCGCGGCGTGGTCGGCGGGGGCGGGGTGTGCGTGGGAGTGGGGTGGTCTGGTGGCTGGTTAAGCTTGGTGGGTGCCGAGGCTGGTCGATCATGGCGTTCGCCGGGCGGAACTTCTTGCGGCCGCCTGGCGCGTGGTTCGGGCCCGCGGTGTTGAGGGCACGACCACCAGGGCGATTGCCGACGAGGCCGGCTGTTCGCTGAGCGTGCTGGCGCATTTTCTCGGCGGCAAGGACGACATCCTCGTCGCGGCGCAGAAGGCGGTCTACGACCGGATCGTGGAGCGGGCTTTCCGGATCGGCGGGGACCTGTTCGGGCTGGCGGCGCTCCGGGCCGCGCTGGACGCGGTGCTGCCGATCGACGAGGAGCGGGCCGCGGACGCGCACGTCAACGTGGCCTTTGCCGGGGCGGCGCTGTCCCATCCGCTGCTGGCCGAGTCGCGGCGGGAGTCGCACCGGGCCATCCGCGTGCATCTGATGAACTGCCTGCGCGAGGCCCGTCGGCTGCACGAACTCCGACCCGGGGTGGCCGACGAAGCGGTGATCGACGACTTCATCATCCTGGTCGAGGGCAGCACGCTGCTCAGCCTGGTGGACGGCTGGGCCGAGGAGGGCCGGGCCGAACGCCTGACCCGCCTCGCCGACGGCTTCGTCAACCAGCTCCGCGAATAGCTGAACTTGACATGTTGACAGTCAACATGGACATCAACACGTCGCGATGCAATCAACCATCAACATTGATCCAGTCAATCAAGTCAACATGTAGGCATCAACACTGAGCGCCGACCAGTAGGCATCAACGCCGGGGCGGCGATCGGTAGGCATCAGCGCTGGGCGGCGATCAGGTCGCGGTACCAGTACCAGGAGTCCTTGCGAGTGCGGGCGAGGGTCTCGCGGTCCACGTGCACCAGGCCGAAGCGCTCGTCATAACCGGCCGCCCACTCAAAGTTGTCAAAGGCCGACCACACGTAAAAGCCGTCCACCCGGACCCCAGCTTCGATCGCCGCCGACACCGCCCGCAGGTGTGCGTCCAGGTACGCGATCCGTCGCGGGTCGTGCACCTTCCCGTCCGCACCGGGCGACGCGTCGTGGAACGAGGCGCCGTTCTCGGTGACGATGACCGGGGGCAGCGCCGGGTACCGGTCCCGCAGCGTCACCAAGATCTCGGTGAGCGCCGACGGCACGATCGCCCAGCCGAAGTCGGTGCGTTCGTCGCTCTTCACCGGGACCGGCGAGAACGGCAGCCCGTCCGGAATGTCGACCTCCAGCACCCCGGTGTAGTCCTTGCCCTCCCGGGGCGCCTCGATCGCCGTCGGCTCATAGAAGTTGACCCCGTAGAAGTCGAGCCGCGCCCCGATCAGCTCCAGGTCCCGGTCCAGCTGCGCACCCGAGGTGCCGACGCCGGCCCGGATCATCTCGTCCGGGTAGTCGCCGAGCAGGATCGGGTCGGAGAACGTCCAGTTGGTCAAACCCCGGAACATCTCGGCGGCGAACGCGTCGGCCGGGTCGTCGCTGGCCGGGTAGACCGGGAAGTGCTGGTTGGCGATGCCGATCGAGCCCGCGTCGTGGGTGCGCAGCACCTGCACCGCGAGCCCGTGCGCGAGCAGCTGATGGTGCGCGACCGGCAGTGCTTCCAGGCCGAGGCCCCGGGCCGGGGCGTGATCCGTCAACGCGTACCCGTAGAGGGTTTGCACGTTCATCTCGTTCATGGTGATCCAGTCCCGGACCCGGTCGCCGAGCCGCAGCACCACCGCGCTGGTGTAGTCGGCGAGCCGGTGCGCGGTGTCCCGGTTCAGCCAGCCGCCCTGGTCCTCCAGGTCCTGTGGCAGGTCCCAGTGGTAGAGCGTCGGCACCGGGCGAACGCCCGCCGCGAGCAGCTCGTCGACCAGCCGGTCGTAGAAGTCCAGCGAGGCCAGCGCCCGCGGCCAGGAGATCGAGAACCGGTAGTCGCGCACGCCGGACTCGGCGATGTGCGTGACGTCCTCGGCGTACCGGTGGTAGTGGTCGATGGCGACCTTGGCGTCCTCGCCGTGCCGGACCGTCCCGGGCCGGGCGGTGAAGGTGTCCCAGATGCTCGGGCCCTTGCCGTCGGCGTCCCAGGCGCCCTCGATCTGGTAGGCGGAGGTCGCCATGCCGAATCGGAAGCCGGGTGGGAATCGCATGGGTGATCCTTTCAGGACAGTGACTTGAGCCGGGGCAGGCAGGCCAGGGCCAGCACCGCGATCACGGCGGTGAGCAGGTAGAGCGTGGGGTAACCGCCGAGCCGGGTGACGATCGGCGCGGCGATCACCGGGGCGAGCAGCTGCGGCAGGGTGCCGGCGATGTTGGCGACGCCGAGCATGGTGGCCCGGGTCTCGGCGTCCGGCAGTACGTGCGTGATGACCGCCATGTCGACCGCGACGTACGCCCCCCACCCCGCCCCGACCAGCACCGACGCCACGATCGCCGCGGCCACCACGGGAACCAGGGCGAGCAGCGCGGTCCCGGCGGCCAGGACCAGCGCGGCCACCGTGATGAAGACCTTCCGGCGCTGCCAGCGGTCCGACAGCACCCCGCCGGCGAAGCCGAAGATGCCGGCGAACAGCACGTTCACCACGGTCAGGACCAGCACCCAGGTGGCCGCGTCGGTGACGCCGACCGCATCCGACAGGTAGTAGAAGAGGTAGACCAGGACCAGCGCGTTGACCAGGTTGAGCAGGAACCGGATCAGCCACGCCCAAGCGAACTGACCGCCTGGCCAATGCAATGAGATGCCGGATCTTTCGGACCGGAGCGCCGGTTCCCGGTGCATCAGCAACAGCGCCGCACCGAGCGCGGGCACCGCCACGGCCACCGCGATGTATCCCGGCGCGCCCTGGCCGACCGCGACCGCCAGGGCGGTGCCGAGCACCACCCCGACGATCTGCGCCACGCCGAACAGTGCCCCGACCGTTCCCCGCTGCCGCTCCGGCACCCGGTCGCCGATCATCGCGGCGAGCGCGGCGAGCGGCCCGTTCAGTCCGATCTGGACGAGCACCCAGCCGGTGATCATCGGGCCGCGGGCCTCCGCGACGGACAGGACCAGCAGGCCGGCGACGCCGACCACGGTTCCGGCGATGAAGATCGGCCGCCGGGAGCCGAGACGGTCCGACAGCGCACCCCACAAGGGGTTCGCCACCAGGGAGGCTGCCGCCCCGATCGCGGTGACCAGGGCGAGCAGCGACTCCTTGCCGTCGGCGCCGGCCAGCCGCGCGGCCTGCTCGGGCAGCAGGATCTGGATCGGCCCGAACCAGCCCGCGGCCACCCCGATCATGGCCAGCGCGTACGCGACCATCCAGCGGGGGCGGACCGGCGCCTCGGTGAGCGTCATGAGCGAGCTTTCTCCCACATCTCGACGTACGCCTCGGCCCCGCTCATCAGTTGCTGGGTGAGCAGTGCCTTGTCCGAGCCGGCCTGGTTGGTCAGGTCGGTGATCCAGTCGGCGTAGAGGCCGTACTGGGCGACGCCGTCGGTGTTGAGGTCGAAGGTGCGCGTGCCCCAGATCTGGCGGCTCACGGTCGTACCGTTGAGGGCTTTGAAGGGGTAGATGAGCGGGCTGGACCCGGCGGTCAGACGGGGCTCCGCCTGGGTGCCCAGGCCGTTGACGTCGGTGCCGACGCCGTACCCGGTGATCTTCGAGCCGTTGCCGAGGGCCTTGTTGGCCCGCCACTCGTCGAGGAACGCCGGCGTGCCGGAGCCGTCGTCGGTGGCGGCGAACGCGTAGGTGGCGACGAACCCGCCGACCCCGAGCACCCGGTTCACCAGGGTCCGGTCGGCCCAGCTGTGCACCGAGGTGACCCCGGCGTAGTGCGCCTGCTCGGCCAGGTCGAGCACCGCCGACGCGGTCTTCACGCCCATGTGGTCGATGTGGATGATCATGCCGCGGGCCATCATCTTCTGGACCAGGTACGTGCCGAGCGCGGTCAGCCCGCGGACGTTGCAGATCTTGCCGCTCGGATAGACCGGCAGGATGGTGCCGGCCGGCAGCCCGACGCCCAGCGACAGCAGCTTGGTGAGGTCATCGCTGACCAGCGGCTGCTCGTTGTCGGACGGGCCGGTGCAGCTGGTCGCCTGCCACCAGTGGCCGCTGGAGAGCAGCTGGCCGACGTTGATCGCGGCGCCGGTGACACCCTCGTCGAACCGGGTGCCGCCGAACGCGTTGTCGAACTTGTGCACCGGGTAGAAGCCGCTGACGCCCATCGCCTGCAGCTCGTCGAGGCCCTTGTCGATGTCGGCGGTGGTGCACTGCGCGACGTCCTTGATCTCGCGGCAGCCGAAGATCTCCGAGTTCTCCACGCCGATGGTGACGGCGAGCTTGCCCTGGGCGGCGATCGCCCGTACCTCGGCCGGGGTGGTCGCCAAGCGGAACCACCCGCGGCCCGGACCGCCGCTGCGAGCGTCGATGTAATCCTGCATCTTCCGCAGGTAGGTGGACTGCGCGCGGATCTGGTCCATCTCGTCGCAGGAGGTGTGCTGCAGGGTCAGGTCGCAGATCACCCGGTTCGCCACCAGCAGCACGTTGAGCACCCGCTGGCCGGACTGCCAGGCGCGTTCCAGGCTGCGGAAGTACGACGCCTCGTGCAGCATCGTGTCGGTCTGCGGCCAGTCGGTGAACGTCGGCCAGCCCTGCTCGGACGAGTTGATCGGGTCGGTGCCGGCGATGATCGCCTCGAGCAGCGCACCCCAGCCCAGGGTCGCGTGCGAGGCGCAGCCGGCCAGCGCGACCGGGGCGCCGCCGGCGGCATAGGGGTCGCCGCAGTGCAGCGAGCCGCCGAACGCCTCGGCCGCGGTGACGTGCGCGTGCGCGTCGATCCAGCCGACCAGCTTGCCGTTGGCGTCGACGCCGGCCGACGGGGTGCCGGTCACGCCGGTGGCGATGTCCGGGATCGCGGCGCATCCGGTGGCCGGGGTGAGCTTCATGGTCGCGCTTCCCGCGCCCAGACCCCCGAGGTACGACCCCATCTGCTGCCCGGTCGCCGTCGAGACCAGCTTGTACTGCCCGGAGGAGCCGCTGCTGACCGTCCAGTCGGCGCGATCGCCATAGGAATCGCCGGCCCAAACCCAATTCACCACACTTTGGTACGGCGGAGCACCGGTGTGATCACGGAGCAGGTAGCGACCGAGTTGAGTGGCCTCGAAGCGGAACGGCTCGGCCTTCGACGCGGTGCCGCTGAAGCCGTAGCCGACCGAGTCCTTGAAGACGTAGCCCAGCGAGGTCGTTCCGTTGAATGCCTGGAGGGTGACGCACGAGCCCTCCAGATCGTAGGCGGGCGTCCAGGTCTCGGCGGCTCGGGCGGGCGCGGACAGCCCGATGAGGCCCAGCACCAGGACGCCCGCGAGCAGCTTTCGGCGCACGGGACACCCCCTTGGTAGATCAAATGATCCGACAAAGCGGAGTGTAGAAAGTCACACCGGTGTTAAGCCAGAGGTGAATGTGAATATTTTTCCGTACGACGAAGCGGGGTGTGGCGCACTGGACAACTTCCGCCGCGAGCGTCCGGGCCTCGGCGGGGCTAGCGTTTGTCAGGTGACGCTCTCCCTCGCGGTCTCTCCCTGCCCGAACGACACGTTCGTCTTCCACGCCCTGATCCACGGGCTGGTGCCCGGCGCGCCCGCCGTCGACCTGACGTTCGCGGATGTCGACGTGACCAACACGGCCGCCGAGACGGGCGAGTTCGACCTGGTCAAGGTGAGTTACGCGGCGCTGCCGTGGCTGCTCGACAAGTACGATCTGCTGCCCTGCGGCGGGGCGCTCGGGCGGGGCTGCGGGCCGCTGGTGCTGGCCCGGGAGCAGCGCGCGAACCTGGCCGGCGCGACGGTGGCGGTGCCCGGGGACCGGACCACGGCGTACCTTCTGATGCGTCTCTGGTCGGCCGAGAACCCGCCGGCGAAGATCGAGGTGGTCCCGTTCCACCAGATCATGCCCGGGGTCGCCGCCGGGAAGTTCGACGCCGGCCTGGTCATCCACGAGGCCCGGTTCACCTACCAGCGGTACGGGCTGACCGCCCTCGCCGACCTCGGCGAGTGGTGGGAGTCGGACACCGGCCTGCCGATCCCGCTCGGCGCGATCCTGGCCCGGAAGGGAACCGTCGACCCGGCGCAGGCGGCCGAGTGGATCCGCGACTCGCTGCGCCAGGGCTGGCTCGACCCGGCCGCCAGCCAGGACTTCATCCTCGCCAACGCGCAGGAGATGGAGCCGGCCGTGGTGAAGCAGCACATCGAGCTCTACGTCAACGAGTTCACCCTGAACCTGGGCGAAGACGGACTCGCCGCCGCCGACGCCCTGCTCGGGCGCGCGGCGGCGGCGGGTCTCACGCCTGCGGTGCCGTCCTTGATCCAGGCCGGACGAGCCTAAATCTCGAACTCGCCGGCGATCGCATGCAGCAGCTGTGCGATCTTCAGTGCGGTCTTCTTGTCCGGGTAACGGCCGCGCTGCAACGTGGGCTGCACGGTGTTCTCCAGCACCTTGATCATGTCTTCGATCATGCTGGCGGTCTCCTCCGCCGGACGGCGGCGCGCCTCGGCGTCCCGCAGAGCCAGCGACGGCGGGGCGTCCAACAGCTTCACCCCGAGCGCCTGGGCGCCCTTGCGACTGTCCACCACACCGAACTCGATCTTCTGACCGGTTTTCAGGTCGGTGACCCCCGCCGGCAGCGCACCCTTGGGCAGGAACACGTCGCCGCCCTCATCACTGGTGACGAATCCGAATCCCTTCGTCGCGTCGTACCACTTCACTCGACCCGTGGGCACCGCTGACCTCAACTTCACTCAATGGACACAACTGCTCACGGGGAGCCTATCCAGCCGAGGGCCCGGACCCAACTGCAATCTCATCCAGCAGAGCCGGGAAGGCGGTCAAGTCGGACAGGACGTACGTGGCGCCGGCCGCGCGGAGGTCGTCCGCCGGGCACGGGCCGGTGGTCACGCCGATCCCCGGGACCCCGGCTGTCCGGGCCGCCACCATGTCCGCGACGTGGTCCCCGACGTACCACCGCACACCGTGCTCCACCAGCGCGGATGCCTTGCCCTCGGCGAACAGGTCACCGGCGAGCCGGTCGTACGGCAGCCCCAGATGATCGAGATGCAACCGCGCCAGCCGGTCCAGTTTCGAGGTCACCACGACGACGCGCAGACCGGCCGAACGGACCGCGGCGAGCGCCTCGACGGCGCCCGCGGTCGGGACGGACGGCTCGATCGCATGATCCGGATAGAGCCCCCGGTACGTGGTGACCGCTTCCTCGACGTCCTCGGCCGGGAACCACTCGCGCAGTTCGTGCCGCAGCGGCGGGCCGAGCCGGGAGACCGCCAGATCGGCGTCGACGAAGACGCCGGTCCGGGCGGTGAGCGCGCGGTACGCCGCCGCGATCCCCGGCCGGGAGTCGATCAAGGTCATGTCCAGGTCGAAACCGACCGCCGGAATCAATGCGCCTGCGACTCCGGCAGGTGCCGCAGCCGCTCGAGCGGCAGCGGGAACGTCTGGTCGTCGCCGAACGGCGACGGGGCGGCGGCCCGGTCAGAGACCAGCTCGGACACCTGGAGGTGCCCCTTCAGAGCCGGGCTCTCCTGGTTCTTGGCCTTCGACGCCACGTTCGGTCCTCCTTGCGAAAAGAGGTCCGGCCACGCCCGGACCCGTCACCATCGTCCCATGAACGTTAGCGTTGAAGACGATGGCCACCACATTTGCGGATCAACTCCGGTCGCTGCCCGACGAGGCGCTGGGCGCGCTCCTTCAGCTGCGCCCTGACCTGGTCGTTCCGGTGCCCGCCGACATCTCGGCGCTGGCCGTTCGCGCGCAGTCGCGCGGATCGGTCGCCCGCTGTCTGGACGGGCTGGACGAGTTCACCCTCACGATCCTCGACGCGGCCCGGGTCACCCGGGCCGCCGACACCGCTCTCACCTCGGTGCACGCCATCCTGGAGCTGGCCGGCGAGGCCGCCGCGGACGATGACGTGCAGGTCGCGATCGACCGCCTCCGGGTGCGTTTCCTGCTGCACGGCCCGCCCGAGGCGCTGCAGGTGGTGGGTGCGGTCGACGAGGTCACCTCGCCGTACCCGGCCGGCCTCGGCCGCCCCGCCGACTACCTGGACCCGCACGCCGCCGCGCTGGTCACCGATCGGGCGAAACTGCGGCGTACCGTGCTGGCCGCGCCGCCCGGCGCCCGCGCGGTGCTGGACCGGCTCGCCGCGGGCCCGCCGGTCGGCTCGCTCAGCCGGAACGCCGGCGAGGCCGCCGAGCCGATCCGCTGGCTGGTCGAGCAGCACGTGCTGGTGCCGATCTCGGAGGCCGGCCGGGCCCCGCGCCCGGACGGCGAGCTGGTCGAGCTGCCCCGCGAGGTGGGCCTGCTGCTGCGGCGGGACACCGGGCCGCTGGGCCCGCTGCGCCCGGCCCCGCCGATCCCGGCGGCGACCGCACGCGACCCGAAAGCGGTCGACTCGGCCGGCGCCGGGCAGACCATGGAGGCGGTCCGGGCCGTCGAGTCGATGCTGGAGGCGCTCGCCGCCGAGCCGGCCCCGATGCTCAAGACCGGCGGGCTGGGCGTCCGCGACCTGAAGCGGCTGGCCCGGGCGGCCGGTGTGGACGAGGCCGGGGCGGCGCTGCTGGTCGAGGTGGCGTACGCGGCCGGCCTGCTCGGCGAGTCCGAGACGTCGGTGCACCGCGCCCCCGGTGCGGTCCAGGACATCTTCCTGCCCACCGGGGCGTACGACCTGTGGCGCGCGGCCGGCATGGCCCACCGCTGGACCGTGCTGGCCCGCGCCTGGCTCGCCATGACCCGCCAGCCCGGCCTGGTCGGCCGGCGGGACGAGCGGGACCGGCCGATCAACGCGCTCGCCCCGGACGCCGAGCGGGCCGGCGCCCCGCAGGCCCGGCGCGAGGCCCTGGACGCGTTCGCCGGCCTGGAGCCGGGCGCCGCTCCGGCCGTCGACGACCTGCTCGCACTGCTGTCCTGGCAGGCGCCGCGGCGGGCGCGCGGGCGCGAGGTCGGGCACCGGGACGGGTACGCGGGGGCCGCGCTGCTCGGGATCACCGGGTTGGGGGCGCTCACGTCGTACGGCCGGCTGATGGTCGCCGACCCGGAGCTGACCGAGAACGATCCGCTCGGCCTGCACCCGGACGAGACGCCCGCGGACGCCGTCCGGGCCCTGGACGTGCTGCTGCCGGCCCCGGTCGACCACATCCTGGTCCAGGCCGACCTGACCGTGGTCGTGCCCGGCCCGCCCGAGCCGGAGCTCGCCGCCGAGCTGGACGTGCTCGCCGAGCCCGAGTCGGTCGGCGGGGCCAGCGTCTTCCGGGTCACCCCGGCCAGCGTGCGGCGCGCGCTGGACGTCGGCTACACCGCCGGCGACCTGCACGCGGTGTTCCGCCGCCGGTCCCGGACCCCGGTGCCGCAGACGCTGGAGTACCTGATCGACGACGCGGCCCGCAAGCACGGCGGGCTGCGCAGTGGGTCGGCCGGGTCGTACCTGCGCAGCGACGACGAGGCGCTGATCGCCGAGGTGCTCTCCGAGCGCCGGCTGACCGGTCTCGACCTGCGCCGGATCGCGCCGACCGTGCTGGTCAGCCCGCGCCCGGTGACCCGGCTGCTCGGCGCCCTGCGGGAGGCCGGCTTCGCCCCGGTCGCCGAGGACGCCGGCGGCGCGGCCGTGCTGACCAGGCCGAAGGCGCGACGGGCGCCGACCCGTACGCCGCGGATCGTCGAGCCGACCGGCCCGCCGGCGCTGTTCGGGCCGCGCCTGGCCGGCGTGGTGGAGCAGCTGCGGCGCGGTGACGTCGCGACCCGGGCGGCGCGGCGGGCGCCGGTGACCGTCCGGGCCGCGCACGGCCAGGCGGTGCCCGGGCTGACCGCGGTGCAGCAGCACAGCCAGGCGATGGCGGTGCTCCAGCAGGCGGTCCGGGACCGGGCCAAGGTCTGGGTGGGGTACGTGGACTCGCACGGCGCCACGCTGTCCCGGCTGGTCCGGCCGGTCTCGCTGAGCGCCGGCTACCTGCGGGCCGAGGACGAGCGCGGCGAGAGCCTGCACACCTTCGCCCTGCACCGGATCACCGCGGCGGTCACCGAGGAGTGAGCCCAGCACCGAATCACGGCGGCGGTCACCGAGGAGTGAGCTCGGCACCGGATCACCGCGGCCGCCACCGACGAGTAAACCGTGGCACACTGAATGGTTGGCTTCTCGACCTCGGACCGGACAAAACACCTGCCCATCCGCCCGTTCAGTGAAGGACATACGCGTGACCAACGGACCACTGATCGTGCAGTCGGACAAGACCCTGCTACTCGAAGTCGATCACCCGGACGCGCAGGCCTGCCGGATGGCGATCGCGCCGTTCGCCGAGCTGGAGCGGTCGCCGGAGCACGTGCACACGTACCGGCTGACCCCGCTCGGCCTGTGGAACTCGCGGGCCGCCGGGCACGACGCGGAGAGCGTGGTCGACTCGCTGCTCAAGTTCTCCCGCTACCCGGTGCCGCACGCGCTGCTGGTCGACGTCGCCGAGACGATGGATCGGTACGGCCGGCTCCAGCTGGTCAACGACCCGGTGCACGGGCTGGTCCTGCGCGGGCTCGACAAGATCGTGCTGCTCGAGGTGTCGAAGTCGAAGAAGCTGGCCGGCATGCTCGGCGCGCGGATCGACGACGAGAACATCGCGGTGCACGGCTCCGAGCGCGGCCGGCTCAAGCAGGCCCTGCTCAAGCTCGGCTGGCCGGCCGAGGACCTGGCCGGGTACGTGGACGGCGAGGCGCACGAGATCAGCCTGGCCGAGGACGGCTGGACGCTGCGGTCGTACCAGCAGGAGGCGGTCGACGGCTTCTGGGCCGGCGGCTCCGGCGTGGTGGTGCTCCCCTGCGGCGCGGGCAAGACCCTGGTCGGCGCGGCCGCGATGGCGACCGCCAAGGCGACCACGCTGATCCTGGTGACGAACACGGTCGCCGGGCGGCAGTGGAAGCGGGAGCTGATCGCGCGCACGTCGCTGACCGAGGAGGAGATCGGGGAGTACAGCGGCGAGCGCAAGGAGATCCGCCCGGTCACCATCGCGACGTACCAGGTGCTGACGTCCCGCCGGGGTGGCGCGTTCACCCACCTGGACCTGTTCGGCGCACGGGACTGGGGCCTGGTCATCTACGACGAGGTGCACCTGCTGCCGGCGCCGATCTTCCGGTTCACCGCGGACCTGCAGGCCCGCCGGCGGCTCGGCCTGACCGCGACCCTGGTCCGGGAGGACGGCCGCGAGGGCGACGTCTTCTCGCTGATCGGCCCGAAGCGCTACGACGCGCCGTGGAAGGACATCGAGGCGCAGGGCTGGATCGCGCCGGCGGAGTGCGTCGAGGTCCGGGTCACCCTGACCGAGGCGGAGCGGATGTCGTACGCGGTCGCCGAGGCCGAGGAGCGGTACCGGATGGCGGCCACCGCCCGTACCAAATTGCCGGTCGTGAAAGCGCTGGTCGAGAAGCATCCGAACGAGCAGGTGCTGGTCATCGGCGGCTTCCTGGACCAGTTGCACACCCTCGGCGAGTACCTGGACGCCCCGATCGTCGAGGGCTCCACCACGAACAAGGAGCGGGAGCGGCTGTTCGACGCGTTCCGCTCCGGTGAGCTGAAGACCCTGGTGCTGTCGAAGGTCGGGAACTTCTCCATCGACCTGCCCGAGGCGGCGGTGGCGATCCAGGTCTCCGGCACGTTCGGCTCCCGGCAGGAGGAGGCGCAGCGGCTCGGCCGGGTGCTGCGGCCCAAGGGCGACGGGCGGCAGGCGCACTTCTACACCGTGGTGTCCCGGGACACCATCGACACCGAGTACGCCGCGCACCGGCAGCGGTTCCTGGCCGAGCAGGGGTACGCATACAAGATCGTGGACGCGGACGACGTGCTCGGCCCGCCCATCCCGCAGGTGGACTAGGGCGTCGCCGACGGTGCGGCCGGGGCGGTCGGGGCGGCCGGCGCCTCGGCCGGCTGCGGCGGCTCGTTGCTGCTCCGGCTCAGCGCGAAGAAGCCGCAGATGAAGATCAGGAAGCCGACGATCCCCAGCACCACGACGAGCACGAGGCCGATGCGGGGCCCGCGGGCCGGCTTCGCGGGCGGCGGGGGCGGCGGGGGCGGCGGCGAACTGAACGGCTGCTGCGCGCCGAACGGCGAGTCGGGCGGCGGCGGCATGGCGGCGAACGGCGGCGCATAGGGCGCTGCCGATGGCGGCGTCGCGGCCATCCGCGGCGCGCCGGCCTCCTCATAGGCCGCCGCGGCCACCACCTCCGGGCTGCCCAGCCGCTCGAGGATCTCGATCAGCTGCTCCTCGCTCCGCACGTTCCGCTCGGTCCGCTCGGTGGCGATGTGCGCGGCCAGGTCGGCCAGCAACTCCCGGCGCTGCAGCAGCGGCAGGCCGCTCAGGCGCAGGTCCACCTCGTGCAGGTACTCCCCGACCAGGTCGGGCTGGCTGGGCTTCATGCGATCTCACCGGTTCCCACGAGACGGTCGACGGTCTGACGGAACGACACCCATTCGGCGCGGAAGTGCGCGAGCGCGGACCGCCCGGCCGGGGTGAGGCTGTAGTAGCGCCGGGGCGGGCCGCTCGGCGACTCGGCCCACTTGCTGTCCAACATGCCGCCACGGCGCAGCCGGGACAGCAACGGATAGATCGTGCCCTCGGTCGCCGCGAGCGTCTGCTCCTCGGCGAGCCGCCGGACGAGCTCGGTGCCGTAGCGATCCTCGAACTCCACCATCGCGAGCACACAGAACTCCAGAGTCCCGCGGCGGAGCCCGGAGGCCAACTGCGCTCCTTCTGCCATGCACGACAGAGTACCTTGCGGCGCAAGGTACTTCCATCTACCGCTTCCAGAGCCGCGCGACACCCACTCCGACCAGGGCGCCGACGGTGTTGTGCAGGACGTCGACGGCATCCCCGCCGCGGCCGATCAGCGCCTGCCAGAGCTCGATGCCGAAGGTCAGCGCGGCCAGGGCGGCGAGCACGGCGAGCGGCCGCGGCCAGAGCCGGGCGGCCAGAAAACCCAGAGGCAGGAACAGGCCGAGGTTCGCGATTTTCTCGCGGCTACTACCAAAACCCCCGATTACGTACGCAGGGTGAGCGAACCCGTCCAGATAGGAACGCATCCCACCCCATGACGGCCGAAACTCCCCGGTCGTGACGGTCGCCGCCAGCACCGCCCCGAGCGTCAGCACGAACAGCACCCCGAGCCGTCTCCGCCCCGGACTGATCCGCACCCCGATCGGCCCGGCCACCAGCACGGTCAGCCCGAGCAGCACCAGCAGCCGCGGCTGACTCACCACCGCCCAGACGACCCCCGAGTCCAGCACGCCCGCCAGCCAACCAGACGAGCGCCAGCGGTCAGCGGTGCCAGGTGCGGGCGCTGGTGACGACCTCGTTGCCGACCCGGTCGTACGCCCGCAGTTGGACCTTGAATTTCTTGGGGTAGTTCTTGGTGTTGATCGAGAAGGCGTAACCGGCCCTGGTGTCGGTGGCCACCACCTTGCCGTTGATCAGCAGCTGCACCTCGGCGACGCCGTTCTTGTCGGCCGCCTTGGCGCCGATCTTGACGATGCCCTTGACCTTGGCCCCGTTCCTCGGTCCGGAGCTGATCGCCAGCGTCGGTGCGTCCGCGTCGACCTGCAGCGTGACCGGCGTGGTGGAGCCGTGGCCGTTCCGGTCCCAGGCCTTGATCACGACGTCCAGCGGGCGGGACCGCCCGAAGCCGTACTCGACGGTCGCCGCGGTGGAGACCAGGGCGCCGTTGATCCACCACTCGACGTGATCCACGCCGGATTCGTCGGTGAACGTGGCGCCGAACCGGTGCCGCCCGCCCGAGGTGATCCGGCCGACCGTGACCTCGGGACCGACGTTGTCGACCGTGTAGTCACCCGAGTAGACGGTGAAGTTGCCGGGTTTGTCGCTCACCCGCACGAACGGCCCGCCGAGATGCGGAAACGTCCGGGGAAACGTCGAGGTGTCCCAGGTCAGCGTCCACGGCGCGGACGTGGCGCGGCTGTACACCTGGTTGTTCCATTCCAGGGTCACCTCGGCGACGTCGGTGTCCTGGGTCGTGACGTTGATCGTGGTGGTGTCGTGCACGACCCCGCTCAGCGGCGTGACGACCGCGGTGGGTGCGATGAGCTCCATGTGCACCCGGGTGGTCAGCTCGCTGTGGTTGAAGGCCTTGTCGTAGACCCGGACGGTGATGTCGACGTCGGTGTCGTTGCGCGATGAGTACAGCCAGGCGCCGATCCCATGCTCGCGCACCCAGGCGGCGTTCAGACTCCGGGTCTTTCCGCCGACGTCCGTGGTCACGGAGGTGACGTCGTCGGCGAAGGTCGGGGTGAAGTGGCCGAACAGGCCCAGCAACTGGCCCTCGACCAGGCCGGTGGAGTAGATCTCGGGCGGTGTCGTGTCGGCCGGCTCGTCGGCGAAGGCCGGTGTGCCGGTGGCGAGCGTCAACAGAACGGACAGTGCCGCGATCGCGGCGGTGCGGAGCGTTCTCACGGTGCATCCCCCATGCCGAGAACCAGTCTCGGTCACGATAGGGCCCCGGCTCGACGTCGTCGATCCGAAGTGGATGCATACAAGGTCACAAATGTGGCACGGGTGGGCCGGGTTCGCGCAGGTCGGCGAGCAGGTCGCCGTGGGTTTCGACGCGGGTCAGGACCTCGGCCGGGGTGAACTGGCGGGCCTCGATCTCGCCGGTCGCCATCGCCTCGGTCTCGGCCCAGGTCAGCGGGGTCGAGGCGGTCGGCGCGGCGCCGGCCCGCAACGAGTACGGCGTCACCGTCGTCTTCGCCGCGTTGTTCTGACTCCAGTCGATGAAGATCTTGCCGGGGCGCAGCTGCTTGGCCATCTTCGCGGTGATCGAGCCGGGCACCAGCCGGGCCAGCTCCTCGGCGATCCGCTTGGCGTAACCGGCCACGACCTCGGCGTTCTGCGTGCCGGCGAGCGGGCAGCAGAGCTGCATCCCCTTCTTTCCCGAGGTCTTCGGGTACGCCGTGATCCCGTCCTCGGCGAGCCGATCACGCATCAGCACCGCCACCGCGCCGCACTCCCGCAGCCCGGCCGGCGCCCCCGGGTCCAGGTCGACGACGAGCAGGTCCGGGTCGGCCCCGATCCGCCACTGCGGGGTGTGCAGCTCGATCGCCGCGAGGTTGGCCAGCCAGACGAGCGTGGGCAGCTCGTCGACGACGACGAAGTCGATGGTCTCCCGGCTCTTCGTGGAGCCGGGGACCGGCAGCGTCGCCAGGCGCACCCAGCCCGGGGTGCCGCCGGGCTTGTTCTTCTCGAAGAAGTGCACGCCGTCGACGCCGTTCGGGTAGCGGATCCGGGTCACCGGGCGGTCCCGCAGGTGCGGCAGCAGGACCGGGGCGATCCGGGTGTAGTAGTCGATCACCTCGCCCTTGGTGAACCCGGCCGCCGGGAACATCAGCTTGTCCAGGTTGGACAGCTCCAGGTCCCGGCCCTCCAGGTGCACCACGAATCGGTCAGGCATCGTCGGTGCACTCTTCCGGCATCTTGTCGTCGCGGAGCCGCAGGAAACGCGGGAACCGGAGCCGGCGGTCGGGTGTCTGGTTGCCGTAGCGGATCTCGGCGACGAGCTCCGGTCGTACCCAATGGGCGCCTTTCGCATCCGCGCGTGGCACCGCGCCGGAAGCGAACGGCGAATCCTGAGCGGCGAGCGGCGCCAGCCGCGAGAGCAGGTCCTTCTCCGCGACCGCGCCGATCCCGCCGCCGACCCGCCCGCGAAAGGCCAGGCCGTCGGGGGTGGGCACGCCGATCAGCAGCCCGCCGAGCTTGCGCACGCCGGGGCGCCAGCCGCCGATCACGTAGTCGCCGGTGCGGTCGAACTTGACCTTGATCCAGTCCGGGGAGCGGCGCCCGGCCAGGTAGACCGAGTCGGAGCGCTTGGCCATCACGCCCTCGAGCCGGTTCTCCCGGGCGGCGGCCGCGGTGGCCGCGCCGTCGCCGAACGACGGCGGCACCATCCAGCGCGGCCCGGCCAGCCCGAGCTCCTCCAGGCGCTCGCGGCGGGCCAGGTAGGGCAGCCCGGTGTAGTCGATGCCGTCGAGAAAGAGCAGGTCAAAGATCAGATAGGTGGCGGGGAGGGCGGCGGCCAGGCGCGCGGCACGGCTTTTTTCCCGTACGTGCATCCGCTCCGCCAGGGCGGTGAACGAGGGGCGCCCGTCCGCGTCGAAGCAGACCATCTCGCCGTCGAGCAGGGTGCCCTCGGGCAGGTGCAGGTCGGCGATCTCCGGGTAGGCCGCGGTCACCACCGCGCCGGAGCGCGCGAACAACTGCGGCGCGCCCCCGCTGAACAGTGCGAGAACGCGAACCCCGTCCCACTTGAACTCGTAGCTCCAGTCCGCGCCCACGGGCAGCTCGCCCGCGGTCGCGAGCATCGGGGACAGCGGAGTATCTGTCACCCGATCACCATAGGCAAAAGCATTCACCTTACGCAGGCGTCCCAGTGATGCCATCCTGATCGAGTGCCGTGACGACCGTCTTGGGAGCTGATCATGCGAGCGATCTGGAAAGGTGCGGTCTCGTTCGGCCTGGTGTCGATCGCCGTGCGGCTGTTCTCCGCGACCGAGGAGAAGGACATCCGCTTTCACCAGGTCCATCGCACCGACGGGGGCCGGATCAAATACCAGCGCACCTGCTCGGTCGACGGCGAGGTGGTCAGTTTCGACGACATCGCCAAGGGATACGACATCGGTGGCGGCGAAATGGTGATCTTGACGGATGAGGATTTCGCCGATCTTCCGTTGAGCACGTCCCGCGCCATTGACGTGCTGGAATTCGTGCCGGCCGAGCAGATCGACCCGATCCTGTTCGCCAAGGCGTATTACCTGGAGCCGGACGGGCAGGCGACGAAGCCGTACGTGCTGCTCCGCGACGCCCTGCGGGACGCCGACCGGGTGGCCATCGTCAAGATCGCCATCCGGCAGCGGGAGCAGCTGGCCACCCTGCGGGTCCGGGACGACGTGCTGGTCCTCAACACCATGCTCTGGCCGGACGAGGTGCGTACCCCGGAGTTCGGCTTCCTCGACGAGGACATCGAGACCCGGCCGGCCGAGCTCGCCATGGCGAGCTCGCTGATCGACTCGATGGCCGCCGACTTCCAGCCGGACGAGTTCACCGACAACTACCGGTCGGCGCTCCAGGAGGTCATCGACGCCAAGGTCGAGGGCCGCGAGGTGGTCCAGCCGGAGGAGGCCGAGGAGGCCGCGCCGGCGGCGATCGACCTGATGGCGGCGCTGAAGGCGTCGGTCGAGCGGGCCAAGAAGGCGCGCGGCGAGGCGGAGGCCGAGGCGAAGCCGGAAAAGCCGGTCAAGAAGGCCGTGAAGAAGGCCACTCCAGCGAAAAAAGCCACGCCACGTGCGACGAAGGCCGCGAAGAAGTCCGCGTAAGTAGTCTTCCCCCCATGGGTTTTTCTCGGGTCTTCCCCCGCGGGGTGGTTCAGTGGCATTGACATGGGCTGAGTCGTACCTGGGCAAGGTGCGCGCGAGTGTCGGCGACACCGACACGATCTTCTTCGTCGGCGCGCGCACCCTGGTGCTCGACGAGCAGGGCCGGATCCTGCTCATCCAGCGCTCGGACAATCACCGCTGGGCGATCCCGGCCGGGGCGATGGAGCTCGGCGAGAGCATGGCGGACTGCGCGATCCGGGAGCTCTGGGAGGAGACCGGGCTGCGGGCGACCTCGCTGACGCCGTACGCGTTCTACACGGCGTACACGTACACCAACGACTACGGGCACACGTACCAGCAGGTGCTGATGACGTTCGTGGTGCACACCTGGGAGGGTGAGCTGCTCCGGGTCACCGACGAGAGCGTGGACGCCGGCTGGTTCCCGCTGGACGAGCTGCCCGGCGGCAAGTCGTTCGTGATCGACGAGGCGCTGGCCGACCTGGAGATCTTCAACACAACCGGCCGCCTGGTGATGAAGTAACCGGGTTCGGCAGGATGGCTGATCATGTCTGACCGCAAACGCCGACTGAGCGTGGATCTCACCCCGTTACGCACCTCCCGGGATTTCCGGCTCGTCTTCCTCAGCGGCGCGGTGACCAGTTTCGGGTCGTTCATCAGTTACGTCACCATTCCGTACCAGGTGGCGAAGCTGACCGACGATCCGCTGATGGTCGGCCTGATCGGGGTCTGCGAGCTGGCCCCGATCCTGATCATGGCGTTCGTCGGTGGCGCGCTCGCCGACTACGTGGACCGGCGGCTGCTGGTCCGGGGCAGCGAGGCGGCGCTCGCGCTGATCTGCGGGCTGCTGCTGCTCAACTCGCTCTCCGACGAGCCGCACCTGTGGTTGCTCTACGTCTGCGCGTTCCTCACCGCGGCGGTCGCCGGCCTGCAACGGCCGGCGATGAGCGCGATGCTGCCCCGGCTGGTGCGCTCGGAGGAGCTGCCGGCCGCGATGGCCCTGTCCTCGCTGAGCATGCAGTTCTCCCAGCTGATCGGCCCGTCCCTGGCCGGCCTGCTGATCGCCTCGCTCGACCTGCACTGGGTCTACCTGTTCGACCTGCTCACCTTCGCGGTCTCGCTGGTCTTCCTGACCATGGTCAAGGCGGTCCCGCCGCCCCCGGCCGCCGACCGTCCGTCGCTGAACAGCGTGGTCACCGGGCTGAAGTACGCGAAGTCCCGGCCCGAACTGCTCGGCACCTACCTGGTCGACATCAACGCGATGTTCTTCGGCATGCCGTCCGCGCTCTACCCGTTCCTGGCCGAGCGGCTCGGCGGTCCGCAGGTGCTCGGCCTGCTCTACGCCGCCCCGGCGGTTGGCTCGCTGCTGGCCACGGTCGGCTCCGGCTGGACCCAGCGGGTGCACCGGCACGGCCTGATGGTGATCATCGCGGCCGCGTTCTGGGGCGTCGGCATCATCGGCGTCGGCCTCTCCCACATGCTCTGGCTGACCCTGTTCTGCCTGGCCTTCGCGGGCGCCGCGGACATGGTCTCCGGCCTGTTCCGCATGATCATCTGGAACCAGACCATCCCCGATCACCTGCGCGGGCGGCTGGGCGGGATCGAGATGCTGTCGTACACCACCGGCCCGCTGCTGGGTCAGCTCCGCTCCGGCCTGATGGCCCGTACGTCGCTCGGCGTCGGCGGGGCGATCTGGGTCGGCGGCGCCCTGTGCGTGGCCGGCAGCCTGGCACTGGCGGCGGCGCTGCCCAAGTTCGTCCGCTACGACGGCGAGCACGGCGTGGCGCTCAAGGAGGCGGCCGACGCCGAGTGGGCCGCGACCGCCGACGCCCGGGCCGCCTCCGCCTGAAAAGCCGCCGGCCTGGCAATCCTGCGGCTGAAAAGCTGATCGACGCTCTTGATCACCCGTCGTATCGTGTCCACATTGGCACCAGCATGGGGGATGCGGCGTTGAAGACGCTTCGTGCTGCCGCGATCGCGGCACTTTCCAGTTCGATGATTCTCATGGGTGGCATGCCGGCGCTGGCCGACACCACCGAGGCGGTCGCCAACTCGACCGGCCTCACCGAGGGGCAGCCGCTGGGCCGCTCCGTCTACTTCAAGCCCACGTTCGGCGACGACATCCTCGCCGTCCGGACGCTGGTCAACGGCGCCTACCCGTACTTCACCACCGCCGACCGGGCGCGTGACACGGGCGTCATGGCCAACTTCACCGGCGTCGCCGACGACACCGACGCCGAGGTCACGGTGGAGTTCTACACCGCGCCGAACGTGCACACCGACCTGACCACCAAGGTGCACACCGACTTCGTCGCGCCGACCGCCACGTTCACGCCGGTCGGCGGGCTCGTGCACGACACCACCACGATCACCGCCACGCCGCAGTCCGACGACGTCGCGGCCGTGGTCCTCTCCCGGGCCGGCACCGAGATCAGCCGGGCGACCGCCGCCCCGTGGCAGCTGACCTGGGACACCGCCGGGTCCCCGGTGACCTCGGTGGTCACGCTCCAGGTGATCGACCGGGGTGGCAACATCACCACGACCTACGGTCACTTCACCGTCGACAACGCCGGCCCGTCGGTCGACGTCGACCGGATCACCTGGCACGGGCGGCACACGCTCGACGCGCGGTTCTCCGACCCGTCCGGCGTGGACCGGGTCGAGTGGTGGGTGGACGGGGTCCTGGCCTCCTCCGCGGAGACGCTCAACTACGACTTCGGCGAGTCCAGCGACACCCTCGACGTCGTGATCAAGGCGTGGGACCGGAACGGCCACGGCTCCGTCACGCCGTTCCAGCTGCGGGTCGACGCCGACGCGCCGACCCTGGTCTCGAACACTCCGGCCAACGGCACCCTGGTCCGCGGCACCAGCGTGAACGCCTCGGTCGTGCTCGCCGACGAGGTCGGGGTGTGGAACGTCATCCCGATCCACGGCCTGACCGGTCTCGATCAGGAAGCGCCGTTCACCGGCAAGTTCAAACTCGGCAAGGACGGCCGGCAGATCCTCAAGTGGTTCGTCGAGGACGGCTTCAGCAACCAGACCATCGTCTACCAGAACGTCATCGTGGACAACACCAAGCCCACGCTGACGGTCTCGTCCGGCCCGAAGAACGGCGCCAAGGTCAAGGGCACCGTCAAGATCGGCGCCAAGGCGGCCGACAAGAACGGCATCGCCAAGGTGCAACTGCTGGTCAACGGCAAGGTGGTCGCCACCGACACCAAGGCCGGCTACGCGTTCTCGATCAACACCGCGAAATACGGCAAGACGATCAAGATCGCCATTCGGGCGTACGACCGAGCCGGCAACGTGGTCGCCGTGCCCACCCGGGTCTGGCACCGCTGACGTCGTACCGAAGCAGGGTTTGAAAGGTTGTGAATGGCGCCGGGCCCACCACGGGCCCGGCGCTTTTCGGTCAGGCCAGAGCCGGGACCAGCACCGTCTCGCACCAGTGACGGAACGTGGTCGGCGTGGTGCCGGCCGGCGTGCGCGGCTCGGCGTTGTCCAGGCCGGCCGCCTTGGCCGCCATCATCTCGGCCATCCCGGTCGCGACCGCCTCGGACATCCCGGCGTTGGCGATCAGGTTGTCCCGGAACGCGTCGACCGGCACGTGCTGGAACCGGATCGGCCGCCCGAGCACCTCGGACAGGATGCGAGCCTGGTCCTCGTTCGACAGGTCCGCCGGCCCGAGCACCGGCACCTCGGCGAAGCCGGTCCAGTCCGGCTCGAGCAGGACCCGCGCGGCCACCGCGGCGATGTCCGCGGTCGCGCACGTCGGCACTTTCAGATCACCGGGGATCGCCGAGAAGAACATCCCGTTCCGCAGCGGTCCGGCCTGGTTGAGCAGATTGTCCATGAAGGACGGCATGGTCAGCGCCCGATAGGCGACGCCGCTCGCCGCGATCCGGTCGTCCATCTCCAGCGACAGCGTGACGTGCCCGGCGTGGGCCGCCATCGGCGTGCCACGGCCGAGCGCGGAGACGCCGACCACCCGGGACACCCCCTGCTTGCCGAACGCGGCCAGCGCCGGCTCCAGGAAGTCCAGGTAGACGCTGCGCAGGTTGTCCGCCCGGTCGTTCGGCGGGGCCAGCCAGAAGACCGACTCGGCGCCGGCGAACGCGGCGTTCACGACGTCCGCGTCGCCGTGCGAGCCGGTCACGACGTCGACGCGGTCGCGCACCTCCGGGCGCATCCGCCCGGGATCGCGGGCGATCACCCGGACCTCGGCGTCGGCGGCGATCAGGCGGTCGAGGAGCTGCGAGCCGATGTTGCTGGTGGGCGCGGTGACAACGATCATTACGATTTACCCCAAATTTCCCGTACGGGCTACTTGCTCATTAGTCAACCCGCAGCCCGCCCGACCGTGAAGGACCGATCCGGGCAGCATTGATACCGTGGCGGTATGAGTGACGTGGAGGTGCGCCAGTTCCGGTACTTCGTCGCCGTCGCCGAGGAGCTGCACTTCGGTCGCGCCGCCGAGCGTCTCGGCATGGCCCAGCCCCCGCTCTCCCGCGCGATCAAGGAGCTGGAGCGCCAGCTCGGCGTCGCCCTGCTGGAGCGCACCACCCGCCAGGTCACGCTGACCCCGGCCGGCGAGACCCTGCTGCACGACGCCCGGATCGCGCTGGACGCGGTCGAGGCCGCCGCGAGCCGGGCCCGCAACGCCGGGCGGCCGCAACCGATGCTGCGGGTGGCACTCAAGGCGGACTTCGACGCCGGCCTGCTGCCCCGGATCCTCGAGGAGTTCCGGCGGGATCCGGCCGCGCTCCCGGTCGAGGTGCTGCTCGGCGGCCGGGGCGAGCAGGTGACGGCGATGCGCGCCGGCCGGGCCGACGTGGCGCTGATGCCCCGCCCGTTCGACGAGCGCGGCCTGGACACCGAGCCGCTGCTCACCGAGCCCCGGGTGGCCGCGCTCGCGGCGAACGATCCGCTCGCCGCGCACACCGAGCTGGGCCTGGCCGATTTCGCCGGCCGCGCGCTGCCGAACGGCGCGCCGGCCGACCGGGAGGACACCGTCGGCGCGCCGCCGGGCCGCCAGCTCGACCTGTCGCAGATCTTCAACCTGATCGAGATCGGCACCATGGTGCTGTTCGTCCCGGTGTCGGTGACCCACCGGCACCAGCGGCCGACGATCGCCTACCGCCCGGTGCGCGACCTCGCGCCGAGCACCCTGATGGTGGCCTGGCCGCAGGACAGCCGCTCCCCCGCGGTCGCGGCTTTCGTCCGGGTCTGTAGCGCGGTGGCCGCCTCGGCTCACCCGTCCGGGGGAGATCAGCCGCCAGGCAACCTGCAGCATGGCACTCTGTCTGCTGGCGGACAGCCAATTAGCGTGCTTGACTTGGATTACGGCGCTACGCGGGCGGATGCGTAGCGGGGAGCAGTTCGGCACCCGGCGGCAACCGGGTGCCTGTTCCATTTCTGGAGCGAGCCGGTAGTCCGGGCAGGGATGATCAACCGCACTCGGCGTGCGGTTGTCACTACCGTGCGCTTGCGTTAGCTGTTCTGATAGGACAGTAATTAGGGGTAGACCCTTGTGGGCGCCCGCCTGCCCGGGAAACCCGACGATCTCAACCGATGAAGGTTCCATGCCTGAGGGCGATTCACCGACCGTCGCACGCCGGCGCGTCCGGCTCGCGCTGCGCGAGGCGCGCGAGCGGGCCGACCTGACCCAGGCGCAGGTCGCCGAGGAGATGGAGTGGTCGCTCAGCAAGGTCATCCGGATCGAGAACGGCGACGTCTCCATCTCGCAGAACGACCTGCGGCCGCTGCTCGGCATGCTCGGTATCCGGGACAAGGAGCAGGTCAACGCGCTGATCGCGGACACCCGGATCGCCCGTACCCGGCAGCGCAAGCTCTGGTTCCAGAACCCCGAGTTCCGGGAGAACCTGACCGACGCCACCCGCAAGCTGATCGAGTACGAGCACGAGGCGTCCCAGATCCGGTCGTACTCGGTGTACTACGTGCCCGGCCCGCTGCAGACGTCGGAGTACGCGAAGGCCCTGATGACCCGGTTCGAGGACGAGCTCACCGCCGACCAGATCGACCGGCGCATCGAGGCCCGCCGGCTGCGCCGCGAGTCACTGCTCGAACGGGCCGAGGCCGGTCACGTGCGGATCCTGGTGATGCTGGACGAGTCGGTCCTGCGGCGCACCATCGGCGGCACCACGGTCTACGTCGACCAGCTACGGGAGCTGCGCCGCCTGATCACCACCGGCACCATCACGATGCGGATGGTGCCGTTCGCGATGGACGCCTCGGTCACCAACAACGCCAGCTTCGACCTGCTCGTCCTCGGCGAGGGCGAGGTGCTCTACCGGGAGACCGGCCTCGGCGACGAGATGATCGAGGATCGGGACGCGACCGCGAAGCACGGCGCCCGGTACGACAAGGTCTGGAGCGAGGTCGCCGACGAGGAGCGGACGCTCGCCTTCATCGACCGCCAGATCCAGAACCCCAACGGCCACTTCTGACGGCCGCTGCCGACAACCGCGGGCGTCAGTACTCGCGGACTCCGGCGCTCGCGGCAGCCCGGGCGAAGGCCGGGGTGTGGCCGTTGGCGAGCTGCCCGGCGAACCAGGCGCCGAAGCCGGCCAGGCCGAGTGCGAGCACCTCGATCAGGAACAGGCCCACGCCGGCCACCCGCTCCGGGGCCCGCACGCGGATCATCATGATCACCGCGAAGGCGACCAGCACGCCGATATTGATCAGGGTGCGCAGCGCGCCCAGCCGACGGGCCTGGGGGCGGCGCAGGAACAGCACGTCGACCGCACCGGCCACCGCGACCAGCACGCCGACGACCAGTCCGGCGGCGATGTTCCAGTAGGCCAGCGCGCCAAGGATCGTAGGCCCGCCGAGCAAATCGGCAAGATCGAACAAAACGGCCATTGCGAACAGGCCCAGCGGGAACATGACCAGCACCGGTTGTACGGTCTGCCCCGCCACACTCAAACGGCTCTCCATCCGGATTCGCCCTTCCTACCTGCGTAAATACAGGTTTGTCGCGGCTTCCTCGGTTGGCTTGCCCGGTCCTTCCGGCGATGAAACGCCATCGCCCGTGCCGGGCGCCACACGCTCCGTCCGTCGCCTGGTTCCCCGTAATCTGCAACATGGCAGTCTGCCCTGTGGCGGAGGGATACGTGGCGTGCTTCACTGAGCGTAGAGCACCAAGGGCGGAGTTGGAGGGAGAGACACCACAACGGCACCCGGCGGCAAACGGGTGCCGTTGTCCGCTCTCTCCAGCACCTCGTACCTGTCCGACGTTCCCATCGCGAGAAGTTCCAGTGCTGCACGAGCGAGGCGGGGTTGGTTCTACGCGCCAATGGTGGCCCCGGCCGTCTCCCCCTCGCAAGGTAACGCGAGAAGGAGTGCGCCATGAGCACACGCGGCACACGCACCTACTACATCGGATCGGACGCCGAGGTCACCGACGCTCTGTTCACGTGGCGCACCACCCCGGAGACATTGATCTTCGCCATCGCGGAGCTCCGCCACGTCGGGCTGGTGCAGTCCCCCGCGCGGACCCGCCCATACGCTCCGCACATCGCCGCCGGCGTGCTGCTGGCCCTCGCCGGCGCGTGGACCCTGCTGGCGCATCCGACACTCTACGTAGTCGGTCTTCTCGCGATCACCGGCCCGATCCTCGCCTATTTCTGGCGCGAGCCACGCCGCTGGGAACTCCACGCGCAGTACCAGGGCGCCGCCGTCGTGCTCTACTCGTCCACCGATGTCCGGGTTTTCAACCAGGTCGGCCGGGCGCTGCGCCGAGCCATGGAAGACGGTCGCCGTACTCCCTGGGGTTACGGACTCGCTGCGGCCTGACCAGGTAGGACAGCATTTTTCCGAACGGGTGACACGGGGGAATCGAACCAAAACTCCACCCGCTACGTCTCGTTCTGATAGGACAGTACTAGGATGTCCGCGACCTCGCTGAGTGCCAACTGGCAGTCAGCGAGGTAGCAAAGTGACTAGTGATCAGGGCTCCACCGCAGACTCGGTTCGACTACTTCAACGATGAAGGTCCCATGGCTGAGGGTGACTCACCCACTGTCGCGCGCCGACGCGTGCGGCTCGTGCTCCGCGAATGGCGGGAGCGGGCCGATTTCACCCAACTCCATGTCGCCGAGGAGATGGAGTGGTCACTCAGCAAGGTCATCCGGATCGAGAACGGCGACGTGTCGATCTCCCCGAATGACTTGCGGCCACTGCTGAGCCTCCTGGGCGTGCGGGACCGGGATCAGGTCAACTCCCTGGTCGCGGACACCCGGATCGCGCGGATCCAACGACGTCAGGCGTGGTACCAGACTCCCGCGTTCCGGGAGAACCTCACCGACGCGACCCGCAAACTCGTGGAGTACGAGAACGAGTCCAGCGAGCTCCGCTCGTATTCGATCTATTACGTGCCGGGCCATTTGCAGACGCCCGGTTACGCCTCCGCCCTGATGTCCCGGTTCGTCGACGAGCTGAGCGCCGAGCAGATCAGCCGGCGCATAGAGGCTCGCAGGCTGCGCCGGGAGGCGCTGCTGCCGCGGGCCGCGTCCGGGCAGGCGGAGATCCAGGTGATGGTGGACGAGTCGGTCCTGCTACGCACCATCGGCGGTCCGGAGGTCTTCGCCGAGCAGCTCGGCGATCTGGCCGGGCTCGCCGCCAACGGCACCATTCGTATGCGGATGGTCCCGTTCCGCCTCGACGCGGCGGTCACCAACAACGCCAGTTTCGACCTGCTCGCCTTCGGCGAGGGGGAAGTGCTGTACCGCGAGACCGGTCTCGGCGACGAGATGATCGAGGACCGAGAAGCCACCGCGAAACATCGCGCGCGGTTCGACAAGGTCTGGCACGAAGCCGCGGACGAAGAAGACACGATCGCCTTCATCCGACACGAGATAGCCATCCTGGAAAACGGTGAACAGCACCGTTTCCCCCGGGTGCACAGATAACCGTTTCCCGTCGGACCCCGAGAAGAAAGGGTGCGGCAACAAGACCGTGGAGAGTCCCCAAATGGAGAACATGAACGCGCCCGCATGGCGGAAGAGCAGCCGCTGCGGCACGTCGACCTGCGTCGAGGTCGCGAAGATCGACGAAACCTACATGATCCGTGACTCGAAGAATCCCGAGGCCGCCGCCCTGTCCTTCACGAAGGCGGAATGGGAAGCGTTCGTCGAGGGCGTGACCGCGGGCGAGTTCCGCTTCTGAAGACTTGCGGGCGACCCGCTCCAGCCTGGAGCGGGTCGCTCAAAAATACGCAAAGTACATATTCCAGTCACAATCTACGCCGCATAACTCACAATTCGTGAGATATGTGGCGTCCCTTCTTTTTCATTCATGCCGGTGACCTTCCGTATCTGTTCCAATCACTTACCGTGGTATTCGAACTACCACGGAGGTGTACAGACATGATCAAAGCGAACGAGGCAAACCACTGGCGTCGGAGCAAACGCTGCTCCACCGGCGCGTGCGTCGAGGTCGCCCAGGTCGAGGATCGCTACCTGATCCGGGACTCGAAGAATCCCGACGGCGCACCCCTGGCCTTCGACCGGGAGGCCTGGGAGAACTTCCTGGCCGGAGTCAAGTCCGACGAATTCGGCCACGCGTGAATCCGATCCCACCGGAGCGTCCGGGTGCCGCGGGCCGAGCGCGGCATACTGCTCTGGTGGACGGCCGTCAGCACGCCACCGATCCGGACCGCTTCGCCACCCTGCACGAGGCGGCCGACACCCTGCTGGACGAGCTCACCGAGCGCTACCAGGTGGAGCGCCGGGAGAGCAAGGAACCGCTCGGGCACGACGAGGCACTCGCGCGGACCGTCCGGCTCATCCCCCGTACCCCGGCGGCCGCGCCGCTGGAAGTCCGGTTCACCGCCACCGGCCTGCACCTGCGTTTCGGCCGGTGGTGGCTGGAGAACCTGCCGCAGTGCGGGTGCGACACCTGTGCCGAGGACCCCGAACAGCTCTCCGCGCAACTGCGCTGCCACACGTGCGCCCTGGTCGAGGGCGGTCTGTGGGAACGAGTGCGGCGCGGCCTGAGCGGATCGTGGTTCGAGGCCCGACTGATCGGTGTGGGGGTCCAGGCCGATCGGGAAGGACCCCTCTCCGCGGCCGGCGCCCGCGAGGCCCGGCGCGACGGTTTCGCCGCACCGGTGCAATGGGGGCCGTGGCAGGTGCGTTCCTGATCCCTACCCGCTAGCCGGCAGCCGGTTGGACCCGCACCGACCGGCTGCCGAGCAGGCGCAGCGCGGCCTTCACGGTCGGGCGGCCCAGGGCGCCGGCCATCGAGAAGTCGCCGCGGCAGAAACCGCTGAACGCCCGCCAGCCGAGCGGGCTGGACATCGCGGTGTGCACGATCGACGGATGGCCCGCGAAGACGCCGAGCAGCCGGCGGCCGGCGATCATCTCGGGTTCGAGCTCGGCGGCGACCTGCACGTCGTACGCCGAAAGGTCTTGATCTTCCGCGGCGACCTGGCCCGCCCACAGGCCGGACCGGAGCGCATAGCTGATGCCCTCCCTGGTCCACGGCTCGAGCAGGCCCGCGGCGTCGCCGGCGACCAGCACCCGGCCCCTACGCAGCGGTGAGCCCGCGGCGCGGCAGCGGGTCAGGTGGCCGGAGTCGTGCAGCACGGTGCGGCCGGACAGGCCCAGGCGCTCGACGAGATCGTGCAGGTAGCGCTTGGTGTCGGCGCCCCGGCCCTTGGCCATGATCACGCCGACGGTCAACTGGTCCTCTTTCGGGAACAACCACCCGTAGGACCCGGGGTGCGGGCCCCAGTCCAGCAGCACCCGTCCGCGCCAGCGCTCCTGATCCGCCGCGGTGGCCGCGAGTTCGACCTCCAGCCCGAGGTCCTGCTGCTCGAAGACGACGCCGACGTGGCGGCTGGTGATGCCGGCCGAACCGTCCGCGCCGATCGCCACCCGCGCGGTCACCGTCGCGCCGTCGTTCAGCGTCACGGTGACCCCGTGCTCGTCCTGCGCCAGCGCGCGGACCTGGGTATTCGGCCGGATGACCGCGCCGGCCTTCGCCGCCGCCGCGCACCAGGCGAGGTCGAAGTCGTCCCGCCGGACCAGCGCCAGCAGCGGCCGCTCCGAGCTGCGGGTGAACTCCCGGCGCCCGTCCAGGGTGAAGGTCAGACTGGAGATCGTGTCCCGCACCGGGACCGCCGGCAGGTGCTCCTCGCTCAGCCGCAGCGAGCTGCCGAGCAGGCCACCGCCGCACGTCTTGTACCGCGGGTGCTCGGCCCGCTCCAGCACCACGACCCGCGCGCCCGCCGACGCGGCGGCGACCGCGGCCGCCAGCCCGGCCGGGCCCGCCCCGATCACCGCGACGTCCCAATCCGGTTCCACCAGCACGGCCTGAAGTCTAGACAGCCGCCCGGTACCGTCCTGTCGGTGATCACCACCAGCGACCGCGATCTGCCCGCGGCCACCCGCGCGGTCTATCTCGCCTTCATCTTCCTGGGCGTCGCGATGGCCAGCTTCGCGGCCCGGATCCCGCAGATCCGCGACTCGCTCGGGCTCAGCCCGTCCCGGCTCGGGCTGGTGCTGCTGGCCACCGCGGTCGGCTCGATCACGTCACTGCCGCTGGCCGGGCACATCGTCGGGCGGTTCGGCTCCCGGCGGACGGTGACCGTGATGGCCCTGCTGCTCGGGGTGGCGCTGAGCGCGGTCGGCGTCGGCTACCGGTTCGGGGTGGCGCCGGTGGTGGTCGGCCTCTACGTCTACGGCTTCGCGACCGGCGCGTGGGACGTGGCGATGAACGTGCAGGGCGCGGTCGTGGAGCAGCGGCTCGGACGGGCGATCATGCCGCGGTTCCACGCCGGGTACAGCGTGGGCACGGTGGCCGGGGCGCTGATCGGGGCCGGTGCGGTGGCGGTGGGGATCTCGGTCACCGTGCACATGGTGATCATGATTGTGGCGTCGGCGGTGGTGGTGGCCATCGCCGTACAAAAATTTGGTCCGGATTCTGAATTTTCCGAAGAGTCCGGCTTTCGCGAGACCCTGGCCTTCTGGCGGGAGCCCCGGACCCTGCTGATCGGGGTGTTCGTGCTGGCCTTCGCGTTCACCGAGGGCGCCGGCATCGACTGGATCAGCGTCTCCATGATCGATGACTACGGCACCTCGGCGTCGGTCGGCACGCTCGCGTTCGCCGTGTTCCTGGCCGCGATGACGGTCGGCCGCTGGTACGGCCCCGGCCTGCTGGACCGGCACGGCCGCGTCCCGGTGGTCCGGGCACTCGCCGTGATCAGCCTGGGCGGCCTACTGCTCTTCTCGTTCGGCTCGCACCCGGCCGCGGCCTTCGCCGGGGCACTGCTCTGGGGCGTCGGCGCCTCGCTCGGCTTCCCGGTCGGGATGAGCGCGGCCGCCGACGACCCCGCCAAGGCAGCGCCCCGGGTCAGCGTGGTGGCTTCGGTCGGTTACGTGGCGTTCCTCGGCGGACCGCCGCTGATCGGCTTCCTCGGCGACCACGTCACCGTGGCGCGCGGGCTGCTCGCGGTCGGCGTCCTCCTGATCCTCTCGGTCCTGCTGTCGTCCGCGCTCAAGCCGCTGCCAGTGCTTTCAGCAGCGCCTCCGCGGCCGCTCCCGCCGACTGCGGATTCTGGCCGGTGATCAGGTTGCCGTCGACGACGACGTAGGAACCGAAGACCGGGCCGCTCTCGTACGCCGCACCGGCCGCGCGCAGCCGCGACTCCAGCAGCCAGGGAGCGTTCGCGGCCAGCCCGACCTGCTCCTCCTCGACGTCGGTGAACGAGTTGATCCGGCGGCCACGGAACAGCCAGCCACCGTCCGGGGCACCGGCCGGCAGGAACGCGGCGACCCCGTGGCAGAGCGCGACGACCGTCTTCGACTCGTCCGGCACCATCGCCTCCAGGATCCGGGCGATGTCCGGGTCGACCGCGAGATCCTGCATCGGCCCGTGCCCACCGGGGATCAGCACGGCGTCGAAGTCCCCCGGGTCGACCGCGTCGAGCCGAGCCGGATTTTCCAGATCAATTTCCTTGAGGTACGCCTTCTGCTCGTCATCGAGGCTGACCACGTCCGCGACCGGGACCCGTCCGCCGGGTGTCGCGATCGTGACTTCGACGCCGGCCCCGGTGAGCGCCCGGTACGGCGTGGTGAACTCCTCGGCCCAGAAGCCGGTGGGGCGCTGGACGCCGTCCTTCTGGGTCCAGAAGCGGGCGCCGGAGAGGACGAGCAGGACTTTCTGGGTCATCAGTTGCTCCTTGCGGTTGGGGTGATGTGATGACCGTATTGGCTTAGCTCCCAACCTCGTTATGCTTTCTGGGCATCCTGGTTATTAGCGTGTTGGCTATGCTCGCTGCATGGAGGAATGCTCACCGTCGACCTGCGCGGCCAGTGACCTGGTGCTGTCGTTCGTCAACGACCCGCCGCCGTCGCTCGCCGGCTCCGATCTCGCCGCCGCCGCGGAACTGCGGGACAGCCTGGTCACCCTGCTGCGGGAGCATTCCGGCTGCTCGCTCGACCCGGGCGCGGTCCCGGCCGCCGAGGCGTACCTGCACCGGGTCGCCGTGCGCTACCCGCTCGTCCCGGTGATCGGCGCGGCCGGCAGCACCCTGGAGCCGGTCCACGACGGCGCGTTCGGCCTGTTCGCACGGGTGCTCGGGGCGGCCGCCGAGCTCGGGTACCGGGGGGCCTGGCCCCGGCTGAAGGTCTGCAAGAACGACGGCTGCCATCGCGGATTCTTCGACAAGACCCGCAACACGGCCGGGCTCTACTGCAGCCCGGCCTGCTCGTCCCAGGCGTCCATGCGCGCCTACCGGAACCGGCGAAAGGCTTCCTGACGTGGAGTTACGTCACCTGCACGCGTTCGTTGCGGTGGCCGAGGAGCGCAGCTTCTCCCGGGCCGCTTTCCGGTTGCGGATCGCGCAGTCGGCGGTGTCCCGGACGGTTCAGGCGCTGGAGCGGGAGTTGGGTCAGCCGTTGTTCGAGCGCAGCCGGCATCATGTGGCGTTGACCAAGGCCGGGGTGAATGCGTTGGACGTGGCACGGGCCGCCCTCGAGACGGCCGCATCGATCCGCAGCGCCGCCGCCTGCGACGGGCGATGCCCGGCTGGCTTCCCGGCCCTGGAAAAGCTGAAGCCCCAGGCCGTTTGACCTGGGGCTTCACACGGAGCCGCCTGACGGAATCGAACCGTCGACCTACGCATTACGAGTGCGTCGCTCTAGCCGACTGAGCTAAGGCGGCAACGGTGACTAAGTGTACGACACCCCCGGACCCCCTGGACGGCGGGGGACGGACTCGGCGGGAGTGCCGATGTCACACCTCGGCACTAGTGTGCCTTTTGTGACGGACGATCAAACGAAGCCTGTCATTGCCCCGGTCGGCTACTCAGGGGCGGAACACACCATGCCGACCCGGCCCACCAGCCTCGATCCGCAGGAGCTCGGCTTCACCCGGAAGCAGCCGATCGGCTGGCTCGCGCCGCTCCTGCTGCTGAGCACCGGGCTGCGCGCGCTGCTGGCGATCCTCTTCGGGGCGTACATGGACAAGCGCGAGCTGCAGAACGCGCTGGACGACGACTACTTCGACCATTCGCGGACCGCCGACGGCGAGCTCTGGCTGGACTACGTCGCCGACCTGGGCGACGGCTTCGACGCGACGTATTCGATCGCCTGGCTGCTGGCCCAGCCGTCGCTGACGGTCGACGGCGCGGCCCTGCCCCGCGGGCGGCTGCTGCTGATGGGTGGCGATCAGGTCTATCCGCTGGCCAGTGGCGACGGCTACGAGAGCCGGATGAAGGGGCCGTACCGCGCGGCGCTGCCCGAGGCGCCGGCCGGGGAGCCGCGGCCCACGCTCTTCGCACTGCCGGGAAACCATGACTGGTATGACGGGCTGACCGCGTTCCTGCGCCTGTTCGCGCGCCGCAAGGACGGTCACATCGGCGGCTGGCGCACCGAGCAGCGCCGGTCGTACTTCGCCGTCAAGCTGCCGCAGAACTGGTGGCTGTTCGCGGTCGACGAGCAGTTCGGGGCGTACATCGACGACCCGCAGCTGCTCTACTTCGAGAAGGCCGCCCGCGAGGTCGGGCCGGACGACCGGATCATCCTGATGACCCCATCGCCGACCTGGGTCAAGGCGAAGGACGACCCCGAGGTGTACGACGCCGTCGACTACTTCATCCGGACCATCCTGGCCCCCACCCAGGCGCAGGTCCGGGTGCTGGTCTCCGGCGACCTGCACCACTACGCCCGCTACACCGGCGAGGACCGGGAGCTGATCACCTGCGGCGGGGGCGGGGCCTACCTGCTCGGCACGCAGAACCTGCCGGACACACTGACCGTGCCGCCGAAGGAGACGCTGACCCGCAGCCGCAGCCTCAGCCGGAAATACCAGCTGGCGGCCCGCTTTCCGGACGCGGCGGCCTCCCGCAAGCTGGGCTGGGGCGTCTTCCACCGGGTGCCGCGGCGCAACGCCGGGTTCGCCACCATGCTCGGCATCATCCACACCCTGACCATGCTGCCGATGTCCAGCGCGGTCCGGCAGGCCGACAACATCAAACGCCTGTTCAGCATCCCGCTGCTGCTGATGGTCGCGCTGATCCTGATCGGCACGGTCCTGTTCGCGAAACCGCCGGGCGCGGCGTCGGCGAAACACGCCCGGCACTGGATCATCGGCCTGTCGCACGGCATCGCCCACATCGCCCTCGCCGCCGCCGGCGCCTGGGTCTGGCTGCACCTGCCGTTCCACGACTGGCAGTGGCCGGGGTCGTTCGTCGTCGCGGCGGTCCTCTACGGCCCGGTGATCGCCGCGCTGGCCACCCAGGTGGTTGCGCTTTATCTGCTGGTCGCGGCCGCTTTCGACGTCAACCACAACGAGCTGTACGCCGGGCAGGGCATCGAGGACGCGAAAAGCTTCCTGCGGATGCACATCGCCGCGGACGGCACCCTGACGATCCATCCGCTCGGCGTCGACCGCATCTGCCACCAGTGGTCCGCCGACCCGGACGGCGAGGCCCACGCGCCCTGGCTCCGCCCGGAGAAGCCACTGGCCGCCCACCGCATCGAACCACCGATCACCCTCGTCGACCGCCCACCCCAGACCTGGTGATCCGGCCACCTACGGATAACGGGAGACATTCCGGAACAGTCCGAGGCGGTGCAACCCGACCGCCCCGACCGCCAGCCCGCAGAAGAGCACGGCCCACTGCTCGGCGATCACCAGCAGCCGGGCGGGAAATCCCTGCGTGACGTGGACGGCGCCGTCGCAGGTGATTCGTGAGCCGGCCGAGGGCACGTCGACCCGGACACCGGAGAGGTGCACGCCGCGTTTCGGCATGGCCGGCACCCGGACCTGCCGTTCCGGCCCGTCCGCCGAGGTCATCGCGCAGGTCCGGGCATGATCACGAACACCGCCGTTGAGGAAGGCCGGGCCGGCTCGCAGTGCCTGCTCCGCGCGATAGGAACCGGCGTAGGCGACACCGACCAGGCCGAACCACACCACCGTGATCAGCAGCCCGAGACCGGTCAGTCCCCACCCGACGATCACGACCCGGCGGTTCCGCTCACCAAGCGCCATCGTCGCTCCGCGGCCTCGAAGGCGAGCTGATGACGGCGCCTGACATCTCAATTCCCCGATCGACGCATCATCGTCGGCAGATCCGATACCGCGCCCCGCCCGTTCCGGTGCGGAACGGTTGGCTTCTCAGGCCGGCGTCTCTGGGCTGTTGTACTCGGCGTCGTGGGCCTGGCGTGGGGCGCAGACCGAGGCGCGGGAGCAGGAGCAGCGGGAGCCGTCGGTGTCCAGGCGGACGACGACCGAGTCCTTCGGGACGCTGTGCGCGACGACCCGGCCGTCGCCCTCGGGGGTCGTGACGCGACTGCCGATGGCCGGGGCGGATGCCTGGAAGTTCTGGTACAGCGGGTGTTCGTACTTGAGGCAGCACATCAGGCGGCCGCAGGCGCCGGAGATCCGCAGCGGGTTCAGGGGTAGGTCCTGATCCTTCGCCATCCGGATGGTGACCGGCTCGAAATCGGTCAGGAAGGTCGCGCAGCACAGGTCGCGGCCGCACGAGCCGATGCCGCCCTGGACGCGGGCCGAGTCCCGGGCGGACAGCTGGCGGAGCTCGACCCGGCAGTGCAGGGTGGCGCCCAGGTCGCGGACCAGGGAACGGAAGTCGACCCGGTGCGGGGCGGTGAAATAGATCGTGGTGCGGTCGCCGTTGCCGCCGGACGGGTCCAGCACGTGGTCGACGGCGACGACCTTCATCGGCAGCTCGTGCGCCTTGATCAGCTTTTTGGCGGCGACCTTCGCCTCGGCCTTGCGTTTGCGGAGCGTCTCGTCGCGGCGCATGTCGTCGTCGACGGCCAGCCCCACGATCTTGGGGAAACCGTCGGTGTCCTCGCTGACCCATTGCGGCGCCCAGACGCACTCCGCCACCTCGGGGCCGTCGTCGGTCGGGACCAGAACGCGGTCGCCGACGGACGGGGTGAACTCACCCGGATCGAGGTAGTAGAGACGGCCGTACCGGTTGAAGCTGACCGCGCACAGCATGCCCATGCGATCAACCCTACGACGTTCGACAAGCCGTACCAAATGCCGGTTTTGAACTACCCGCGAGGGTTGTCGCATAGATGCCGCGCAACCGCCCTAATCGACCTTCGTTGGCCAGTCCCGGAAGCGCCGCCCCGGCGCCTCGTGCCGAAAGGACTTGCCATGACACCCGCCAGGTCGCTGGCCGCCAGTGTCGCTGCGCTCGGGTTCGCGAGCACGATCACCGTGCCGCTGCCGGCCCTCGCCGCATCGCGCACTTCGATCCTCGCGCACGCCGCGCCGGCCCCCTGCGAACGGGCCGAACGGTGGGCGGCGCAGGCCGAGGCGGAGTTCCTGCGGATCGAGCGGCTCGACCTCCGGGGCGGGGAGAAGCGGGAGCACGGGGCGGGCGTCACCAAGCGGGACAGCGGGGAGCGGCCGTCGGTCTCGGCGCCCGAGCCCGCCGGGGACGTGTTGAAGCAGCTCGACGGCATCCCGTCGACGCCGAAGCCGACTGGGGACTCCGGCCCGGCGAAGGACAAAGCCGACACGGACCCGGGGAGCGGGTCGGATTCGGGGAAGGTCGCGGACACCGACGATTCCGACAAGGCCGATCAAATCGCAACCGGAACTGGCAAGACATCCGATTCCGGCAAGACCACCGCGAACAGCGCGCCGGACAGCTCCGGCAAGGGTGGGACGCCGGAGTCCGCGGCGGAGTCGAAGGGGCTGCTGGGCGGAATCGGTCACCTTCTGGGCGGCCTGGTTCCGGCGGCCGATCGGTCCGGCGAGACCGCGGCGGGCTCCGGGGCTGCGACATTCCAGGCTGCGGCCTTCCATTCCGCAAATTTCCCGGGTACGGGCATCCGGACCGCAGCTTTGCGCGCAGGTGGGGATGACCGCACCGAACTCGGCAAGCCCGGCGCGGCCGACGCCGAGGTCGTCGGCGGTCCGACCGGCGACCCGAGCCAGGTGATCAGCGGCGTCGGGGTCGGCGACGCGCGAAGCGTCATGATCGCGGACGCGCCGGTGAAGTCGGCGGCGGCCGGGCTGGTGCTGGACGGCCGGGTCGCCGGGGCGCCCGCCGCCGAGCAGGTACTGCAGCAGGCGCCGCCGTCGCATCCCAAGCCGACCGAGCAGCACAGCGGGGCCAGGCGGTTCGGCCCGATCCAGGTCGGCGCCGGGGCGATGTCCGCACACGCTCGCTGGGATCCGGCGATGGGGTGCGCGGGCGCGGCCGGCCAGGTCTCCGACTCCGCCACCCGGCTCGAGCGCGTCACGTTGAACGGCGGCCTGATCCGCGTACCGGACAAGATCTCGAGCCTGAGCAGCACCGCCATGAGTGGGCGCGGAAGCGGCGCGGTCGCGATCGCCTCGGCGACGGTGACCGCGGGGCGGATCGAGCTGGCCGGCGGCGAGGTGCGGATCCGGGTGTTGCGCGCGCCGACCCTGCGGGTCGGCATGTCCGCCGCCAAGGGCGCCGAGGTTCGCTATCGGCCCGCGGTGGTCGAGGTTTCCGGCAAAAACCTTCCGCGTACGACGTTGAACACCGCGAGTGAGCAAGTTGACGTCACGGTGAGTGACGCTGGGCAGGTCACCGAGTCCGCGACCGTTCCGGTCCTGCCGTCCCAGGGGTCACCGCTTCCGTCGATCCCCGGCCTGCCCGCACCGTCGGACGGCGCCGACGGTGGGACGCCCGCATCGCCGGGCAGTTCCGCACCCTCATCGCCGGGCGGTTCCGGCAACGGGCTGCCTGCATCGCTCGGCGGATCCGGCAACGGGACGCCCGCGTCGCCGGGCGGTTCCGGCAGTGGGACGTCCGCGTCGCCGGGCGGTTCCGGCAGTGGGACGGCCCTGTCGTTGGGTGGATCTGGGGACGAGGCGTCCGTGCCGTCGAAGGGTTTCGGCATCGGGGCGCCGGTGGCCGAGAGTGCCCTGGCCGGCGGGAAGGTGATCGTGCGGGTGTCGCTCGGTGACGTCCGGCAGGCGTCGAAGGGTCACGCGGTGGCCGCCCGCGCCACCGCGATCAAGGTGTCGGTGCTGCGCCCGGCCGCCGGGTCCGCGGACCGGGGCAAGGCCGGGTACGAACCGTCCGCAGTGGTCGCCGACCTCGGCATCGGTGTGCTGGAGGCGGCCGCGGTCGCCCCGGAGCAGGGCCGGCACGCGATCGAGTCCGGCGTCCAGGACGGGACGCTGCCGCTCACCGGCCCGCGGATGGCTCCGGTCTTCGTCACCGGCGCGAGCCTGCTGGTCGGCGGGGTGTGCGCCTTCCTGCTCGGCGCCCTGCGTCGCCGTCGCACGCACTGACCCGCGCGCTGGGCCAGCGCCGGGCCCCGCACTGGGCCTCGCGCTGGGTGCCCGCGCTGGGTGCCCGCGCTGGGTGCCCGCGCTGGGTGCCGGCGGCTGGGTGCTGGCGGCTGGGTGCCGGCGGCTGGGTGCCGGCGGCTGGGTGCCGGCGGCTGGGTGCCGGCGGCTGGTGGTCGCCTATCGGCCGGATCGGGCCGGTTCGGTAGGCGACCACCAGCCGCCGGCTACCTTTAGTGACCACATCGGACGATTGAGGTCACGGTTTGTCGCGGCGCCAGGTTTGCCGTGGCGCGAAACCGTCGCGGCGCAGCCAGTGCTCGGTGTAGACGATGCGGTCGGGTTCGAGGACGACCAGCGTCTCGGCCGGTGGCTCGGTGAGCGGACGGCCGCGTTCGGCGTGCTCGTTCTCCCAGCGGAACGCCGACCAGTACGGGACCTGCTCCGGGTCGTCCGGGCCGAGCACCCGCGCACGGCCGAATAGCTGGGCGCCACGGCTGCTGGCCAGGCCGACCAGCGGCGCGAAGATCCCGATCGAGCCCCGCGGGTCAGCGGCGATGTTGCGCATCTTGGGCGACCGTGGCGAGGCGGTGAACATCACCGCGAGATCCAGCGAGTAGTACCGCACCGGTGTGGCCAGCGGCCCGTCCGTCCCGGCGGTGGCCAGCACGCACATGTTGTGCCCGGAAAGCAGATTCCGGATCCGCTCCTCGAGCCGATCGAGCGGCAACCGGCGAGTCGGCGTAGGTCCCGCCAGCCAGGGATTATTCAACGGCATCGAAGAACAATATCGGTCACAACACCCGCAGAGCCCGCCGTCCGGCCAGGCAACCCGCGCGGGACCGAACTGCCGGGAATCGGCCGGGCCGGGCTGCGGGGTCACGCCGGTTGATCAGGCTGCTCGGCCAGCCCGGCTGGATCAGACCGGACCGGACCGAGCCAAGCCAAGCCGGACCGAGCCGAGCCGGACCGAGCCGAGCCGGACCGAGCCGAGCCGGACCGAGCCGAGCCGGACCGAGCCGGCTGGATCAGGCTGGCTGGGGGGACTTCAAGGAGAGGGCGTCGGCCAGTAGGTCTTCGGCCTGGTCGTAGCTGTCGCCGACGGTGCGGAGCAGGAGGGCTGCGACGTCGGCGGCGGCGTGGGTCTCGCCCGGCTGGGGGAAGCCGGCTCCGGCGGTCAGGGTGAGGGCCTCGGCTGAGATCAGGACGCCGGCCAGCGCGCCGGCGAGGTCGCCCCGGGTGCGGGTCATCCAGTCGGTCAAGGCGTCGGCCAGGTCGGCGGTGGCGGTCATCCGGCGGGACAGGCTGTCCGGGGCGGCGGTCAGCTGCTCGGCGGCGCGGCGGCGGGCGGATTCGTAGGCGTTGGCGGCGTCGCCGGTCCAACCGGTCGCCAGCGGGAGGGTGTCCGCCGTGTCCGTGCAGGCCTGGGCCTGGGCGCGGAGCTCGGGGGCCGCGTCGGCGACGGCGGCCGGGTGCAGGGCGGCGACCGCGCGGGCGGCGTCGCCCGGGAGCAACCGGACCCGGCGCAGCTCGGGCCAGACCTCGTGGCCCTCGGGCGCGCCGACCGCGGAGAGCACCTGGTCGACCCGGCTCAGCAGCGGCTCGGCGGCGGTGAGGAGATGATCGAGGCGGTCCATCAGAGGCCCTTCAGGAAGCGGCGCTGGACGGTCTCGTCGGTCGCGGCGTAGTCCCGCGCGTTGGTGCGGACTGAATGGGCCAGATCGGACAGGCGCTGGGACAGATCGGCCGCCTCGTCGGCGCGGGCCTGGAGCGCCGCGACCAAGCTCTCGTGCAGCCGGCGCCCGAGCCGGCCGGGACGGCCGGTGTCGTCGGCGCCGAACGCGTCGGCGGCCGGGCGCAGCCGCGGCACCCGCCGGTCCATCGTGGTCAGCGTGGCGGCCGCCTGATCGATCTGGTCAGCGAGCCGGTCCATGTCAGTAGGCCTCCAGGGAGCGGAACGAACCGAAAACCTCGGCGTGCAGCTTTTCCCGCGCCCAGCGGGCCGCCTCGGTGGCGCTGGTGACGACGGCCTTCAGCTCGCGGGCGAACTCGACGGCGTCCCGCCGGGCCAGGGCACCGTGGACCCGGACGTCGAGAATGTCGCCGGCGGCGGACACCACGACCTCGATCGACTGGTCGGGCGAGTGCACCGTTACCTGATGCGCCGCCACAGCCTTGTCGAACTCGGCGCGCAGGCCCTCGACACGTTTATATCGATCGATCGCATCATCGATCCACGCCTCGTCGATCTCCCGGGCCATGCACCAGGCTCCTCACCGCGCGTCATGTCGCCGTCGCGTTCCGGAATCCGAATCTACCGGCATCCCGACCTCCTTGGTGTCCTCTGTGGATAACTTTCCCGGCTGAACACAGCGTCACCAAGATCCCCGTTGATCATCACCCTGCGTCAGCGCTGGAGAGGCGGGCGAAGGCGATGCGAGGGGTGGGCGTCGGCCGGGCGCCAAAAGCACACGCAGAAAGCAGGCGGCGAGAGGGACTGGCCGCGATAGCGCGGCGGCACGGCGCGACGGACCGGGCCGCGGCAGAAGACGGCGGCACGCCGCGAATGGGGGGCGGCGGAGGAAAGCCGGCGGCAAACGCGGGGCGGTGGAGGAAGCGCCGCGGCGGCGGATGCGGGGGCGGCGGAGGACGAGTTGCGGCGACGGATGCGGGGTGGTGGCGGCGGGAGGGGACAACCGGTCCGGAGGTTGTCAGGGGTGGGCAATACCATCGGTGGGTGATTCGGGATGGGGTGTTCTCCGACCTGGTCGGGCAGGACGAGACGGTCGAGACGCTGCGGCGGGCCGCGCGGGCGGCTTCGCGTGTCGTCGCCGGGGAGCAGGTCGGCAGCGGGGCGATGACCCATGCCTGGATCTTCACCGGGCCACCCGGGTCCGGGCGGTCGCTGGCGGCCCGGGCGTTCGCGGCGGCGCTGGAGTGTGAGCGGGACGGGGCCGGCTGCGGTGAGTGCCACGGCTGCCGCACGGTGCTCGGGAAGACCCATGCCGACGTACGGTTCGTCGCCCCGGAAGGCCTCTCGATCGGCGTCGGCGAGATGCGGGCGCTGGTGCTGCGCGCGGCGACCGCGCCGTCCGGCGGGCGCTGGCAGGTCGTGGTGATCGAGGACGCCGACCGGCTCACCGAGGCCGCGGGGAATGCGCTGCTCAAGGCGATCGAGGAGCCGCCGCCGCGGACGGTCTTCCTGCTCTGCACGCCGTCGACCCACCCGGACGACATCTCGGTGACGATCCGCTCCCGGTGCCGGCTCGTGCCGCTGCGGCAGGCGCCGGCGGACGCGGTCGCGGCGGCGCTGATGGAGCGGGACGGGCTCGCCTCGGAGACCGCCACCTGGGCGGCCGCGGCGGCTCAGGGCGACATCGTCCGGGCCCGGCTGCTGGCCGCCGATCCGGAGGCGCGGTCCCGGCGGGACGCGGTGCTCGCGGTGCCGAAGCGGCTGACCGGAGTGGGCGCCGCGTTCGAGGTGGCGGCGGCGCTGGTGGCCTCGGCCAAGGCGGAGGCGGCGGCCGGCGTGGTGGATTCGGACGCCGCCGAGCGTTCGGCGCTGGAGCAGGCGCTGGGCGCGGGTGGCACCGGGCGCGGGGCGGCCGGGGCGATGCGCGGGGCGGCCGGGCAGATCAAGGATCTGGAGAAGCGGCAGAAGTCGCGGGCCACCCGGGCGCAGCGGGACGCGCTCGATCGGTCGCTGGTCGACCTGGCCGGGTTCTACCGGGACGTGCTGATCACGGCGTTGCGGGCGCCGGTGGCGGTGGTGCACGGGGACGTGTCGCCGCAGTCCGAGGCGGCGGCGCGGAAGTGGACGCCGGAAAGTGCGCTGCGCCGGCTGGAGGCGGTGCTGGCCTGCCGCGAGTCGATCAATCAGAACGTCAAGCCGGAGATCGCCGTCGAGGCCATGATGCTCAACCTCTGGAAAGGCTGAGGCGCGGCTGGGCCTTGACCCGGGCGGCGGGTTGCGTGGGTTCTTTTGAACCGTGCCCGCCCTCGGACGTCGCCCTGTAGGGCCTCGCGTTTTGGGCGCCCCGCGCCCTGCGAGGCCCGGAAGGGTCCCCGCGGGAGCGACGATCTGTACCCCAGCGGACCGAGGCAATGAAGAATTTGACTCTCTGAAATCGCCGAAGGCAGGAAAGCCGGAAGCCCAAGAAAGCCGGGGGGCGCGAGAAGGCAGAAGCGCGGGAAATCCGGAAGCGGGCCGCGACGGAGACGGAGAGGCTGCGCCGGCGGACGGTGCCGGCGCAGCCTGGTTCTCGGTCGGGTCCGGAATCAGCGCCGGACCAGCAGGAAGGTCTCCCGAAGCGTGTCATAAGCCGGTTTCGGCTGCAGATTCTCGTCGAGCGGGGTCGCCGATCCCTGGCCGTCGAAGAAGCCCGGCACCCACGAATACTTGTCGGTGAATCCCCACACCGTGTACGACACACAATGCTTCACGATCAGGCAGGCTCGCAGGAGCAATCCGAATCCCTCGGCCTGGGCCTGCACCTTTGCGGTGTCCGGCGGCAACACCATCCGCACGTCGACTTCGGTGAACGCGGTCGAGACGCCGAGCTGGTCGAATCGGCGGACATTTTCCAGGACGTCGCCGGGGAAGCCGTATTGCACGCCGAGGTGGCCCTGCATGCCGTAACCCTGCACCGGGACGCCGGCCGCGCGCAACCGTTTCGTCAGCGCATAGTAGGCATCGCTCTTCGCGTTCACGCCCTCGTTGTTGTAATCGTTGAGGAACAGCAGCGCCTTGGGGTCGGCCTGGTGCGCCCAGCGGAATGCGTCGGCGATGTAGTCCGGGCCGAGCGCGCGCAGCCAGATCGTGTCGCGGAGCGTGCCGTCGTCGTTGAAGATCTCATTCGCGACGTCCCACGCCCAGACCCGGCCTTTGAAATGGCCGACCTCGTCGAAGATGTGTTTGCGCAGCAGGACCCGCAATTGTGCGGGGGTGTACGCGGCCTCGGTCAGCCAGGCCGGGTTCTGGCTGTGCCAGACCAGGGTGTGGCCGCGGACGAGCTGCCCGTTCTTCCGCGCGAAGTCGACGAGCCGGTCGGCGGCGGTCCAGTCGTAGACGCCGGGCTGTGGCTCGACGACCTCCCACTTCATCACGTTCTCCGGGGTGACCGTGTCGAACTCGCGGGCCACCGCGGCCTGGTAGGGGGCGTCTGCGGCGAGCGCGGCCATGTCGACCGCGGTGCCGATCCGCACGCCGGAGCCGTGCGCGGCGGCCCGCAGCGAGCCGTCGTCGTGGGCGGGGGACGGGTGGGCGCTGGCCGGTGCGGAGCCGGCCACGGCAAGGCTGACCGCGAGGAACGCGGCGATGCGACCAATTCTCATCTGTGGTGCCTCCGAAAGTTACGGGGACAAGCCGAAACGTTATGCACCTTGGTCGACTCCGTCAACGGTGTCCATTGATGACCATCCGAGCGTTCGCATGGCGCAGCAGCGGATGTTCCGCCCTTGACGACATAGATGGACGGCTCTACGTTACGGAGATCTGTCCTGCGGATTTCCGAAACTTTCGGAGGGTGCCATGTCCACCAGACGTCAGCTCCTCGCCGTCTCCGCCGGCGCCGCGGCCGCCGGCATGCTCTACGAAAGCCCGGCGCAGGCGCATGAGAAACGCTGGGTCGCCTCGTGGGCCGCGGTTCCGACCACCATTCCGCCCGCCCCGCCCCTGGTGCTGACCGATCAGACCGTCCGGCACGTGGTCCACCTGAGCATCGGCGGCGATCAGCTGCGGATCCGGCTGACGAACGAGTTCGGCGAGACCCCGCTGCGGATCGGCGAGGTGCACGTGGCACGCCGGTCGGGAAGCGGTGCCAGCACCGACGCGGTGTCCGGAACCGATCACCGGGTCACGTTCGGCGGCCGGGGCTCGGTCACCGTGCCGGCCGGGGCGCCGATCGTCAGCGATCCGGTCGGCCTGCGCGTCGCCGCCGGGCAGGACCTGGTGATCAGTGTCTACCTACCGCAGGCCACGCCGGTCACGACGCTTGCCGCGTTCGCGTTCCAGGACAACGTGATCGCCGCCGGGAACGTGACCGGGGCACGAACGGTCACGGCGACCAGCGTGATCCAGCAGTACCTGTTCCTGTCCGGGGTGAGCGTGCACGCCTCCGGCGGGTCGATCGTCACGCTCGGTGACTCGATCACCAACGGGGCGAACACCGCGGCGAACGCCAATCACCGCTGGCCCGATCTGCTCTCGGCGCGGCTGAAGGGCAGCCTCGGGGTGGCCAACGTCGGCGTCTCCGGTAACCGGCTGTTGCACGATCCGAATCCGCCGGCCGGCAGTCCGGCCGTCGGGTATGCGGCGTATTTCGGGCAGAGCGCGCTGCGGCGCTTCGACCGGGAAGTGGTGGCCCAGCCCGGCGCGGAGTTCCTGGTGGTCCTGCTCGGGGTGAACGATCTCGGTCATCCTGGGACGTCGGCGCCGCCGGACGAGGTGGTCGGCGCGGACGATCTGATCTGGGGGCATCGCCAGTTGATCGCGCGGGCGCACCTGGCCGGGCTGCGCGCCTACGGTGCGACGGTGCTGCCGTTCAAGGACGACACGCTGGGGTTCTACAGCGCGGAGAACGAGCGGAAACGGTCCGTGCTGAACCGGTGGATCCGGACCTCCGGAGAGTATGACGGGGTGATCGATTTCGACGCGGCGGTGCGCGATCCGGCGGACCCGCTGCGGCTGAACCCGGCGTACGACAGTGGCGACCACCTGCACCCCAACGACGCGGGGATGCTGGCGATGGCCACCGCCGTACCGCTGCGGCTTTTTAAGATTTAGGCGTTTCGTCGAGGCCGAAGGCCTCGGCCAGCTCCTCGACCGGAGCTTCGGCCGGGGTCGGGGCGGGCTTTTCCGGCGAGGTCGCGGCACTCGGGCCGGGCGACGATTCCGACGGTACGGACGGAGCCGCGCCCGGTTCGGGAGGTTCGGGTAGGACGTCGGCGAGCCGAGCGGTCACCGCGCCCGCGAGCTCCGCGGCCGGCCGGGCCGCGTCCAGCACCAGGTACCGCTTCGGATCAGCCGCGGCGAGGTCCAGGAACGCGTACCTCACCCGCTCGTGGAACGCCAGCGACTCGCTCTCCAGCCGATCGGCACCCACGCCCCGGGCGCCGACCCGGTCCAGCCCGACGCCGGGGTCCACGTCGAGCAGGACCACCAGGTCCGGCTTGAGGCCACCGGTCGCCCACGACGAGAGCCAGGAGATCTCCTGCACCGGCAGGGTCCGCCCGGCGCCCTGGTAGGCCAGCGAGGAATCCACGTACCGATCGCTGATCACCACCGCGCCGCGGGCCAGCGCCGGCCGGACCAGCGTGGCCACGTGATGCGCCCGGTCGGCCGCGTAGAGCAGCGCCTCGGCGCGCGGCGACGGCCCGTCCGACGAGTGGTCCAGCACCAGCTTGCGGATCCGGCCGCCGAGGTCGGTGGCGCCCGGCTCCCGGGTGACCACCACGTCCCGGTCCTCCGCGCGCAGCGCCTCGGCCAGCAGGTTCAGCTGGGTCGACTTGCCGGCGCCCTCGCCGCCCTCGAAGACCACGAACAGCCCGCTGCGGACGAACTCCTCGGCCGGGGCGAGCGGGCGCCCGCGGACCGAGCCGATCAGGTCGGCCAGGACCGGCACGCCCTTCTTGTCGTCCATCTGCCGGAACGCGCCGATGCCGACCCAGATCCCGAGCGCGCCGCCGACCAGCAGCAGCACCCGGGTGGACGAGACGTCGAAGTGCACCGAGCCGAGCTGGACCCGGCGCGAACTGCCCAGGCCGACCAGCACGCCGGCCAGGGTGATCGCGGCCAGCAGCACCATCCGGACGCCGATCTGCACCACGGCGAAGACCCGGCCGCGGACCTCGTCGGCGACCTCGCCGTAGAGCAGCGTGGTGCCGGCCAGGAAGGCCATGCCGGCGCCGGCGCCGACCAGCAGCGCGCCGAACAGCGCCATGGACAGGTGGAAGGCCACGCCGAGGAACATCACCGAGCCGCTGGACAGCACGATGCTCATGCCGAACCAGCGGCGACGGGACAGGTCCCGGACGATCATCGGGCCGAGCCCGATGCCGCACGCCAGGCCCAGGAAGATCACGCCGAAGAGCAGCGAGAAGGCGGCCTCACCGGCGCCCAGCGAGACCGCGTACGTCTTCGCCGCGCCGATCACCACGCCACCGGCCGCGAACGCGCCGAAGATGCCCAGCACCAGGCCGCGGACCAGCGGGGTCTTGCCGATGTACTTCCAGCCGTCGAGGAACTGCCGGGTCATCGTCTGCTCGGCGGCGTGCGCGCGCTCGGCGCTGCGACCGCCGATCTCGCGGATGCCGAAGAACACCACGAGCGCGGTGGCCAGCCGGGACAGCGCGTTCAGGTAGAGCGCGATCTGCACCGGCTGCGCCCAGTCCGGCAGCGAGGCGCCGGACTGCTGCAGGCCGGCGGTCAGCGCGGAGAGGCTCAGGGCGGCCAGGATCGGCGTGATGCCGTACGTCGTGACCAGGGTGAGCTGGTTGGAGACCTCGATCCGGGACTTCGGGATCAGGTTCGGAACCGCGGCTTCCTTGGCCGGGATCCAGATCAGCGTGATCGTCTCGCCGAGCAGCGTGGCGATGGTGGCCCAGATCGCGGTGAGGCCGGGTGACCCGCCGAACACCGGCACGAGCGGGATCGAGCCGTAGATCACGAACCGCAACAGGTCGGTGATGATCATCGTCCAGCGGCGGTCGAACCGGTCGGCGAAGACGCCGGCGATCGGGCCGAGGAACAACGCCGGCAACAGGCGCACGGCGATCGTGGCGCCGAACGCCACCCCCTGCGCGGCCGGCTGCTTGAACTGCGCCGCGGTGAAGATGCTGGTGGCCAGCAGGCCGATCCAGTCACCGAACGAGGCGGCGCCGAGCACCAGCCACAGGCGGCGGAACGGTCTGATCCGGAGGACGGAGCGGAGTGCGGCGGCACCCGAAAGGTCGACCGGCGCAGTCTCCTGGCGGCTTTCCGTGTTGATGGCCCCTACCTCCCCGTGGTCACTGCTCGGAGCACTGTATCCGGCCCGCCCAGGTCATCGGGGGTTCGCACCATCGAGTGCAAGAGAGATGAATGTCTTTCGCGTTGCTTCGGATCGGGATAGCGTGCCGGTGTGCTCACCGACCGCAATGCTCTGCGCCAGCGACTGGAGAAGGCCACCGATCACCTGGAGACGCCGACCGCGGTGATCGACCTGGCCGCGTTCGACGACAACGCGGACCGGTTGACCACGCGCGCGGCGGGCAAGCCGATCCGGGTGGCGACCAAATCGGTGCGGTGCCGAGCCCTGCTGGAACGGGTCCTGGCCCGCCCCGGGTGGCACGGTGTGATGGCCTACACACTTCCGGAGGCGATCTGGCTGGTCCGCTCCGGCGTGACCGACGACGTGCTGGTGGCGTACCCGACCGCGAACCGCGCCGCGCTGCGGGAACTGGCCGGCGACGAGAAGCTGGCCGCCGCGATCTCGATCATGGTGGACCACACCGCCCAGCTCGACCTGGTCGACCAGGTGTCGCCGCCGGAGGAGCGGGCCACGGTCCGGCTGTGCATGGATCTGGACGCCTCCTGGAAACCGGCCGGCTCGCTGCACGTCGGGGTCCGCCGCTCCCCCGTGCACTCGGCCGTGCAGGCCGGCACGCTCGCCCGCAAGATCGCCGGTCGGCCGGGGTTCCGGCTGGTCGGGCTGATGTCCTACGAGGCGCACATCGCCGGGGTCGGCGACGACCCGCCGGGCCGTGCGCTGCGCGGCCGGGCCATCCGGCTGATGCAGAGCCGGGCCTTCCCGGAGCTGCTCAACCGCCGGGCCGCCGCGGTCCGGGCGGTCCGCGAACACGCCGACCTGGCGTACGTGAACGGCGGCGGCACCGGCAGTGTCGCCGCGACCAGCGCGGACCCGGCGGTCACCGAGGTCACCGCCGGCTCCGGGCTCTACGGCCCGACGCTGTTCGACTCGTACCGGAACTGGCAGCCCACCCCGGCCGCGTTCTTCGCGCTCTCCGTGGTCCGCCGCCCGGCCCCGCGGATCGCGACCGTGCTCGGCGGCGGCTGGATCGCCTCCGGCCCGGCCGAGGCGTCCCGGCTGCCCCTGCCGTTCCTGCCCGAGGGGCTGTCGTTCAAGGGCGACGAGGGCCCCGGCGAGGTGCAGACCCCGCTGCTCGGCGACGCCGCCGAGCAGCTGCGCCCGGGTGACCGGGTCTGGTTCCGCCACGCCAAGGCCGGCGAGCTGTGCGAGCACGTCAACGAGTTGCAGTTGATCGACGGCAGCACCGCGACGCCGGCCCCGACGTACCGGGGAGAGGGCCATGCGTTCCTGGGCTGAGCCCCGGCGAGCCGGCTCAGGCGTGCACGTGCCGGTGCAGATACTCCCGGATCAGGGCCTTGACCTCGGTCAGCACCGCCTCGTCACCGGCCGGGTCGCGCCGGAACGCCAGCTTGATCAGCGCGTCGGCGGCCTCCACCGAGATCTGCAGCGCGAACCGCACCCGGTTCCGGTCGACCAGCTTGAACTGGTCGGTCAGCAGCTCGGCCAGGCGCTCGGCGATGACCGCGTTGTTGTCCCGGTCCGAGTCGAGCAGGTGCAGGTCGACCACGTCGCCGAAGTGCAGCGTCCGGAAGCCCGGCACGCTGCGGTGCATGTGAATGTAACCGTCTATGGCCGCATCCACCGCGTCCCACCAGTGCTGGAACGTCTCCGCCGCGAAGCGGTCGGAGAGGCTCTGCAGGTAGGCGTCCATGTTGCGCAGCGCCAGGGCCTGGACGATGGCCCGTTTGTCCGGGAAGAACTGGTAGACCGAGCCGATGGCGACCTCGGCCCGCTCGGCGAGCAGTGTCGTGGTCAGGCCCTCATAGCCCACCTCGTCCACCAGCTCGGCGCAGGCATCGAGCATGCGTTGTACCCGGGCAACGCTTCTGCCCTGCACCGGAACCCGCCTCAGCGGTCCGGTGCTGACGGTTGGTGTCGACACGCGTCGCCACTCCCTCTCAGCAGTGATAAATCGAACGTTACTCGGATCAACGAGCGAGGCACATCGACGGGACGCCAGGTGGTGGTGTCCCCTCGGACGGAGGACAAAAGCCGGAATGACTACACCCGTTAACTCCCGCCGGTGGACCAACTGGGGACAGAACCAGCAGTCCGTCGCCGAGGTCCTCGCCCCCGCAAGCATCGACGAGGTCGCGGCCATGGTCAGCGCCTCCGCCGAGGCCGGCCGCCGGATCAAGACGGTCGGCAGCGGGCACTCGTTCACCGCCATCGCGGTCGCCGATGACCAGCGGATGTTGCTGCACCGGCTCGATCAACTGGTCGCCGTGGACGGTCCGCTGGTCACCGTCCAGGCCGGGATGCGGCTGGCCGAGCTGAACGCGGTGCTGGCCCAGCACGGCCTGGCCATGCCCAACCTGGGCGACATCGACACGCAGACGGTGGCCGGCGCGATCGCCACGGCCACCCACGGGACCGGGATCCAGCACGCCACCCTCGCCTCGTGCGTGGAGGCGGTCACCATGGTCACCGCCGACGGCAAGATCGAGCGGTACGACCGGGAGTCCCCCGAGTTCCACGCCGTGGTCGTCGGGCTGGGCGCGCTCGGCGTGATTGTCCAGGTCACCCTGCGGTGCGTGCCGGAGTTCGTGCTGCTCGCCGACGAGCGGCCGATGTCCCTGGCCGACGTGCTGGCCGGGCTCGCGGACTGGATCCCGGCCAACGACCACGTGGAGTTCTACTGGTATCCGTACACCGATCGGGCCAGCCTGAAGCTCAACAAGCGGGTCGAGGAGCACGACCGGCCGCTGCCGAAGTTCCGCAGTTGGCTCGATGACGAGTTTCTGTCCAACACCGTTTTTGAAGGTGTCTGCAAAATCGGACGAAAGTTCCCGCGGGCGGTGCCCGGGCTCAGCTCGATCGCGGCCCGCGCACTGAGCGCCCGCACCTACACCGGCCGCTCCGACCACGTCTTCTGCAGCTCCCGCCGGGTCCGCTTCACCGAGATGGAGTACGAGATCCCGCGCGCCGCCCTGCCCGACGTGATCGACGCGCTCCCCCGGCTGATCGACTCGCTGCCGTTCAAGGTGCTCTTCCCGGTCGAGGTGCGGTTCACCGGGCCGGACGACCTGTGGCTGTCGCACGGGTACGGCCGGGAATCCGCCTACATCGCCGTGCACCAGTACCTCGGCGTGCCGTACGAGCCCTACTTCAAGGCGCTCGAGGCGCTCTGCGAGCCGCTGGGCGGGCGGCCGCACTGGGGCAAGCTGCACTATCGGACCGCGGCTGACCTGCGGCCGGCGTACCCCCGCTTCGACGACTTCCGGGCCGTGCGGGACCGCCTCGACCCGGCCCGGGTCTTCACCAACGAATACCTGGACCGGGTGCTCGGCAAGTAGTTACTCGGCGGACGCCGCGGCTTTCTTGGCCGCGGCGGTCGTCTTCTTGGCCGGCGCCGCCTTCTTCGCCGCGGCGGCCTTCTTGGCCGGCGCCGCCTTCTTCGCCGGGGTGGCCTTCTTGGTCGCGGCCGCCTTCTTGGCCGGCTCGGCCTTCTTCGCCGTGGTCTTGCGCGCCGTGGTCTTCTTCGGCGCCGGACCCTTCGCCCGCTTCTCGGCGATCATCTCGATCGCCTGCGCGAGGGTCAGCTCCTCGGGGGTCTGACCGCGCCGCAGCGTCACGTTCGTCTCGCCGTCGGTCACGTACGGCCCGAAGCGGCCGTCCTTGACCACCAGCGGCTTCTCCGACACCGGGTCGACGCCCTCCAGGTCCCGCAGCGGCGGCTTGGCCGCACCCCGCTGACCCCGGGTCTTCGGCTCGGCCAGCAGGGCCAGCGCCTCGTCCAGCGTGACCGTGAAGAGCCGGTCCTCGCTATCCAGCGAGCGCGAGTCCTTCAGCCGGGAGATGTACGGCCCGTACCGCCCATTGCGCGCGACGATCTCGTTGCCCTCGGCGTCCTTGCCGACCGTCCGGGGCAGCGTGAGCAGCTGCAGCGCCTGCTCGAGCGTCAGCGTCTGCGGCGACTGCGAGGCGAACAGGGACGAGCTGCGCTCGCCGCTCTGCACGTACGCCCCGTAGCGGCCGGACTTGACCACCACCGCCTCGCCGGTCGCCGGGTCGTCGCCGAGCGCCTTGTCGCCGTTGCCGGCGAGGAAGAGCTCGGCCACCTTCTCCGGGGTGAGCTCGTCGGGGGCCACGCCCTCCGGGATCGAGGCGCGGTCCTCGGCCGGCTCCTCCTCGCCCTCGGCGATCACGGCCGCCTTGCGCTGCAGGTACGGCCCGAACTTGCCGACCCGGACGAGGACCTGACGGTTCTCCTCGTCGGTGAAGAGCGGGATCGAGTTGACCTCCCGCGCGTCGATCGCGCTGAGGTTCTCGGTGACCATCTTCTTCAGGCCGCCGGCCCGGGCGATCTCCTTGTCCGCACCGGGCGCCTGGCTGCCGAAGTAGAACGAGGTGAGGAAGTCCAGCTGGGTGCCGTCACCGGCGGCGATGTCGTCGAGCTGGCCCTCCATCGCGGCGGTGAAGTTGTAGTCCACCAGCTGTGGGTAGTGCCCTTCGAGCAGACCGATCACCGCGAACGCCAGGAACGACGGGATCATCGCCTGGCCGCGCTTCTCCACGTACCCGCGGTCCTGGATGGTCTGCATGATCGACGAGTACGTGGAGGGGCGGCCGATGCCGAGCTCCTCCAGCGCCTTGACCAGCGAGGCCTCCGTGTACCGGGCCGGCGGGATGGTGTGGTGGCCCAGCGCGTTCAGCTCGTCGGCGGTCAGCGGCTGGTCCTTCACCAGGTTCGGCAGGCGGCGCTCGGCGTCCTCGGCCTCGGCGTTCTCGTCGTCGGAGGACTCCACGTACGCCCGGAGGAAGCCGGGGTCGGTGATCGTCTTGCCGGACGCCGAGAAGTCGGCCTCCTCGTTCGAGGTGGTGATCGCCCGGATCCGGACGCTCACCGAGTTGCCGACCGCGTCGGTCATCTGGGACGCGATGGTCCGGCGCCAGATCAGCTCGTAGAGGCGGAACTCCTCCGAGTTCAGCTCCTTGGCGACCTCGCCGGGGGTCCGGAAGTTGTCCCCGGACGGGCGGATCGCCTCGTGCGCCTCCTGCGCGTTCTTCGCCTTGGTGGTGTAGCGGCGCGGCTGCGGCGGCACATTGTTCGCCCCGTAGAGCTCGCCGATCTGCCGGCGGGCGGCCGCGATGGCGGTCTCGGAGAGGTTCACCGAGTCGGTACGCATGTAGGTGATGTAGCCCTTTTCGTACAGGCTCTGCGCCACGCTCATCGTCTGCTTCGAGGAGAGGCGCAGCTTGCGGGCCGCCTCCTGCTGCAGCGTCGAGGTGATGAACGGCGCGTACGGCTTACGCCGGTACGGCTTCTCCTCGACCCGGGTGACCGTGAACGGGCGGCCCTCCAGACGGGCGGCCAGCCCGCGGGCGCCGGCGCCGTCCAGCTGGACCGCGCCCGAGCCGGTCTTCAGCTGCCCGGTGGTGGGCTCGAAGTCCTTGCCGGTGGCGATCCGGTCGCCGTCCAGCGCGATCAGCGTCGCCTGGAAGGACCGGGCGCCCTCGGCCGGGCCCACGATCGAGAGCTGGGCCAGGATGTCCCAGTACTCCGCGGAGCGGAAGGCCATCCGCTGGCGCTCACGCTCGACCACGATCCGGGTGGCGACGGACTGCACGCGGCCGGCGGAGAGGCCACGCATGACCTTCTTCCACAGGACCGGGCTGACCTCGTAGCCGTACAGCCGGTCCAGGATGCGGCGGGCCTCCTGCGCGTCGACCAGGGAACGGTCGATGTCGCGCGGGTTGGCCACCGCGGCCTGGATGGCCGGCTTGGTGATCTCGTGGAAGACCATCCGCTTGACCGGCACCTTGGGCTTGATCGTCTCGACCAGGTGCCAGGCGATGGCCTCGCCCTCGCGGTCCTCATCGGTGGCGAGGAAGATCTCGTCGACCTCCTTGGCCAGCCGGCGTAGCTTCGCCACCTGCTGCTTTCGGCCCTCGGAGATCACGTAGAGGGCGTGGAAACCGTTGTCGACGTCGACCCCGAGCCGGGCCCAGGCCTGGCCCTTGAACTCCTCCGGCACCTCGTCCGCGTTACGCGGCAGGTCACGGATATGGCCGACGGAGGCCTCGACGAGATAGTCGGGGCCCAGGTAACCGGCGATCGTCTTGGCCTTCGACGGAGACTCGACGATGACCAGACGGGTCAACCTGGCGTCACTCGGCACGGCACTCCCATTTGGTTCGGTCCTCGGCGCTCCCCGTCGTCGCACCCGGCGAGGCACAGATGTTCAACGTAACGCGCCGGACGAGCACTCATTCCCGGTAAGCCCCGCAGTCGGATGGTAACGGTCCGGCCACCGCTTGCGTCCGACCGCGACACCGTACACCGGGAGGACACTGTTATGTCGGACACAATCCGGGAAGATCACGCACCTGCGCCACCGGGCCACATCTCGGGCGGGGCCGCCTCGGGCAGTTCCCCGACCAGCTCGGCGAGCCTGGTCAGCCGCCGGCGGCCGGCGATCAGATACCACCGTCCGTCATCCGACACCCGGCCGGCCAGACCCACCCGGACCAGCGCGGCGTCCACCTCGACCGGGTCTTTCGCCGGGTCCAGCCCCAGGCGGAAGCCGCCCGGACGGGGCCGGCCGGCGGCGGCGACCCACAGGCGCAGGCGGGGGCCGGAGAGGAAGAGCTCGGCGGCGACCGCCGGCCACGCCGTCGCGAGGGCGTTCAACCGACGGGAGTACGCGGTCCGCACTTCGAAGCGGGGCGGGGGCGGTTCCTCGGGAGTGTCGAGAATCTCTTCCGGAGTGTCGGGCGGCTCACTCTGTTGCCGGGGTTCCTCGATCACCGGGGCCCAGGTAGCGGAGAGGCCCCGGGCGACGAACTCGGCGACCAGCACGTGCACCCGCCAGGCGTCGTCGACGATCACCGACACCCGGGCCGTGCCGCCGATCCGGCCCAGCCGGCCGGGCCCGGCGAGCAGCCCGGCGAGATCGGCCGGCGACGGCTCGGTGGTCTCCGCGCCGAACATCGACAGCTGCCGCCCGTCCGGGCGTCTGGGCGTGTCGCGCGGGTGGGACCGGCGCTCCACCGGTATCGGCGGAGGCAGGGTCTCCCGCGGGATCAGCGGCCACCCGGTCTCGCTCATCGCATCACTGGCATTCGGGCAGGGACTCGAAGGCGTCCTTCAGCTCGACCGAGTCGAGCCGGGAGGTGTCCAGGCCACTCTTCTCATACTCCGTGTTGAGCCGGTCGACGACCTTGCCGACCTCGGTGTAGAACGCGCTGGACGGCGCGGTGGCCAGCGACTCGATGCCGTCGTGCGCGGTCCCGTAGGCGTCCCGCATGCCGGCCAGCGAGCCGACGAACGCGGCGGCGATCCGCTTGCCGTCGTCGACATCGGGCACGCCGGCCCGCTCGACACCGGCCCGGGCCGTCTCGCTCGAGGTGCGGGCGCCGTCGAAGAGCCGGGCCAGATTCTCCTTCGCCTGACCGGGCGTGGTCCGCGTGGTCATCTGCTGCTGGGTGCGGGTGGTCAGGGTGCTGATCTCACTGCGCCAGGGGGCCAGCGCGGTGCACACCGACGCGGCCCAGGCCTCGGCATTGTGCCCGGAGGAACAGGCGGCCAGCGGAACGGCGAGCACGAGGACAAGAGCGAGGGAGATCGTTCGGACCGCGCGCATGGGAGCAGCGTACGGCTTCCGCCGGACACTCCACACGCCTCGATAGGTGGCAAACGAACGGGCGCCCGGCTCGTCGCCGGGCGCCCGTCGTGGACAGAGCGGGACTCAGCCCACGTTGTCCTTGATCCGCGCCTGTTCCTCCTGCGCGGCACGGGCGGTGTCCGAGGCGCCGGCCGCGGCCGCCTCCGTCGGATCGTCGCCCATCGAGATCGCCTTGCTCTTGCTCCAGACCACCGCGGCGGCCACGATCGCGAACGCCACCAGCGCGATGGTCACCCGCAACGGGGTGTTCGCGTCGGCGCCGATGCTCCAGGTCACGACGGCCGGGGCGATCAGCAGCGAGACCAGGTTCATCACCTTGAGCAGCGGGTTGATGGCCGGGCCGGCGGTGTCCTTGAACGGGTCACCGACGGTGTCGCCGATGACCGTGGCCGCGTGCGCCTCGGAGCCCTTGCCACCGTAGGCGCCGTCCTCGACCAGCTTCTTGGCGTTGTCCCAGGCCCCACCGGAGTTGGCCAGGAAGACCGCCATCAGCGTGCCGGTGCCGATCGCGCCGGCCAGGTACGCCGCCAGCGCGCCCGCGCCCAGTCCGAAACCGACCGCGATCGGCGCCAGGATCGCCAGCAGACCGGGTGTGAGCAGCTCGCGCTGCGCGTCCCGGGTGCAGATGTCGACGACCCGGCCGTACTCCGGCCGCTCGGTGCGGTCCATGATCCCGGGGTGCTCCCGGAACTGCCGGCGCACCTCCATGACCACCGCGCCCGCCGAGCGGGACACCGCGTTGATCGCCAGACCGGAGAAGAGGAACACCACCGCCGCGCCGATCAGCAGGCCGACCAGGCTGCGCGGGTTCGCGATGTTCAGCAGCTGGTAGATCTCGCCCTGCACATCCGCGACCTTGGCGTCGGTCAGCGAGCTGACCAGGCTGTTCGTGTACGACCCGAACAGCGCCGTGGCGGCCAGCACGGCCGTCGCGATCGCGATGCCCTTGGTGATCGCCTTGGTGGTGTTGCCCACCGCGTCGAGCTCGGTCAGGATCTGCGCGCCCTTCTCGTCGACGTCACCGGACATCTCCGCGATGCCCTGCGCGTTGTCCGAGATCGGGCCGAACGTGTCCATCGCGACGATGACGCCGACCGTGGTGAGCAGGCCGGTGCCGGCCAGCGCCACCGCGAACAGCGACAGGGTCAGCGACGTGCCGCCGAGCAGGAACGCGCCGTACACGCCGGCGCCGATCAGCAGCGCCGAGTAGACCGCGGACTCCAGGCCGACGCTGATGCCGGCCAGCACCACGGTCGCCGCGCCGGTCGCCGACGACTTGCCGATGTCCTGCACCGGACGCTTGTTGGTCTCGGTGAAGTAGCCGGTCAGCGCCTGGATGGCGGCGGCCAGCACGATCCCGATGACCACCGCGCCGATCGCCACGAACTGCGGGTTCTGCCCGCTGGCGATCACGCCCTTGTCGATCCCCGCGTCGCCGAACCCGGCGAAGGTGTCCGGCAGGTAGAGGAAGGTGACCACGGCCACCGCGACCGCCGACACCACGGCGGAGATGTAGAACGCCCGGTTGATCGCGGTCAGGCCGTTGCGGTCGGACGGGCGCAGCCGGGTGATGAAGACGCCCAGGATCGCGATCACCACACCGATCGTGGAGACGATCAGCGGGAAGATCAGGCCGTCCTGGCCGAACGCGACCTGGCCCAGGATCAGGGCGGCGACCAGGGTCACCGCGTACGACTCGAACAGGTCGGCGGCCATGCCGGCACAGTCGCCGACGTTGTCGCCCACGTTGTCGGCGATCGTCGCCGGGTTGCGCGGGTCGTCCTCCGGAATGCCCTGCTCGACCTTGCCGACCAGGTCGGCGCCGACATCCGCGGCCTTGGTGAAGATGCCGCCGCCGACCCGCATGAACATCGCGAGCAGCGCGGCGCCGAAGCCGAAGCCCTCCAGCACGGTCGGTGCGTCGGTGGTGAAGATCAGCACCACCAGGGCGCCGCCGAACAGTCCCAGACCCACGGTGAGGAAGCCGACCACACCGCCGGTGCGGAAGGCGATGCCCATCGCGGTCTCGCGACCGCCGGGCTCACCCGCCGCCGCGGCCACCCGGAGGTTGGCGCGCGTCGCCAGAGCCATACCGGCGCCGCCGATGAACGAGCTGAACACCGCTCCGACGATGAAGAAGAGCGATCTTCCGATCTTCACCCAGGTCTCGTTGTCGGTGTCGTGCACCGGCAACAGGAACAGCAGCACGACCGCGATCACCACGAACACGGCGAGCGTCTTGAACTGCCGGAAGAGATAGGCCGACGCGCCTTCCTGCACGGCGCCGGCGATCTCCTGCATGCTCTTGGTGCCCCGGCCGGCGCGCAGCACCGACTGGACGAACATCGCGGCGAAGCCCAGCGCGATCAGGGCGAACACCAGAGCGACGATGACGAATACGACGTTGGATCCGCTGAGGGACACTCCGCCGCCTTCGGCGGCGAGGTTTAGTGAGGTCCCGGACATCAATGTCCTCCTACACACACCGACCGCACCCGGCGGCGGACGAGACCACCGAGCGCGTTCCCCGGGGAGCCGGGGAACAACGACCGGACCCGCGGCCGCGGGTCCAGCGAGTAGCTGACAACTCGCGTACTGTATAGGTCCCGCGTGGCGATCGTCACACGGCGACCCGGCCGTGTCGCGATGATGTTCACCGCTGTGTTAGCCAGGCGCCCGGCTGGGGCATCCGGAGCGGTTGATCTTTTGCCTGGTGGGCCACGGCCTCGCACAACCATTCGGAAATTTGGCGAAATGCCGGAATTGAGGATAGGGGCGAAGTGGGAGATCATCTTTGCTCGCGCGCCGCTGGGGGCGGGCTTTCACCCTGAAGATCTTTTTTGCCTCGGTCCGCCGGGGTACAGATCGTCGCTCCCGCGGGGACCCTTGCGGGCTTTGCAGGGCGCGGGGCGCCCAGAACGCAAAACCCTCCAGGGCGATGTCCGTGGGGGGTTGCGGTTTAAAAGGACCCGCGCAAGCCGGCGGCGACTTCCGGCCCAGCCGCGCTTCGCGGTCCCGGCGGGCATTAAAGGCCGCCTTCGGCGCCCGAAAAACCCTGAAACGGGGGTGAACACCGGGCAGGGCAGGGCCAGGGGGTGTGCGTGGGCCCAGGTCGCGGGGGCGGCCGCTGGTTCGCGGCTGGGTGGGTGCGGGGCGTGGGCTACCGCCGTACCCAGGGGGATTTTTCCGCTTTTATGGGGGTTTAGCGGCGGGTGACGGGCCAGACCATGCAGACCTCGGTGCCTGGGCCGTCTTCGACCGGGCGCACCTGGAGGTCGTCGACGAAGCCGGCGAGCAGGGCGAAACCGACACCGGTCGTCAGATCGTCCTCGGTGAGCGACTCGGAGGACAACTCGTCCGGTGGCAGCTTGGTCAGGCCGATGCTGGCCTCGATCGGGGCATGGTCGATGACCCGGACGGTGTACGAACCGGAATCCGACATCTCAACCGTGACAAGATCGGTCAGACCGTACTGCCGGTGCAGGGCGACCGCCCGGGTGCAGGCCTCGCCGATCGCCAGGCGCACCTCGTCCAGCAGCGCCTCGTCGACCCCGGCCCGCCGGGCGACCGCCACACCGACCAGGCGGGCGGTGCGAACGTGCACCGGCGCCGGCGAGAAGGACAGCCGAACCGTGGCCATCACGAAGCTGGACCGCTGCCGTCGCGTTTCGTGGCAGCCTCGACGGTCGGGAAGATCGGGAAAACCTGATCCAGCGCGGTGATCCGGAAAATCTTGAGAAGGGGCTCCTTGGCACAGACCAAGCCGAAGGTCCCCTGCGCGGTCCGCAGCCGTTTCAGCGCGCCGACGAGCACGCCGAGCCCGGTCGAGTCGAGGAACTCGACCCGCTCCAGATCGACCACCACGTCCCGCGCACCGGCGTCGACCAGCTCGATCAGGCGCTCACGCAGCCGGGGAGCGGTGTAAACGTCGACCTCGCCACCGACTTCGAGCACCGTGTGCTCAGCGACGGTCCGGGTCGCCAGCGACAGCTCCATCGGTCCTCCTCCCTGATCTCCCCCGCGAATCTAACCACCGACCGGTGGCGGGCGACGCGTGGCACCCACCGTCCTACCCGTTTGGGCCTTCCATCATCCCGTTGTCCAGTTTCGGAATCGCGGTTGGGTTTCGCAGCCCCGCCGAGTGTTCCTCGCGGTGCCGTCGTTTGGCTCGGTGCGCTCGTCGGGTTGCTCGTTCAGGCTCGTCATGTTGCTCGTTCGGGCTCGGTGGCTCGCGGCGTTCCTCGTTTGGGCTCGGTGGGCTCGCGGCGTTCCTCGTTTGGGCCGGGTGGGCTCGTGGCGTTCCTCGTTTGGGCTGGGTGGGCTCGTGGTGTCAGAGTGCTTGGCGTGACTGCCACCGCTTTCGGGCCCGCTGAGCTGCTGCACCGCCTGCGAGCCCGGAGCAGCGCCGCCGCGCAGTCCCCGATCACGCACATCGAGCAGGTCACCGCCCGGAAGGGCCGGGTCGCGGACTGGCCCGGGTGGGCGGACCCGGCCGCCCGCGACGCCCTCGTCGAGCAGGGCATCACCGCGCCGTGGGAGCACCAGGCGACCGCCGCGACCCTCGCCTGGCAGGGCACCCACGTGGTGCTGGCCACCGGGACGGCCTCCGGCAAGTCGCTGGCGTACCAGTTGCCCGCGCTCACCCGGCTGGCCGCCGATCCGAAGGCGACCGTGCTCTACCTCGCGCCGACCAAGGCGCTCGCCGCCGACCAGTTGCGCAGCCTGACCCGGCTCGGCCTGGACGGGGTGCGCCCGGCCACGCTCGACGGCGACACCCAGCGCGAGGAGCGCGAGTGGATCCGGCAGTACTCGCGGTTCGTGCTGACCAACCCGGACATGCTGCATCACGCCCTGCTGCCGGCGCACAGCCGCTGGTCGATCTTCTTCCGGCGGCTGTCCTACGTGGTGGTCGACGAGTGCCACGCGTATCGCGGGGTGTTCGGCTCGCACGTGTCGCATGTGCTGCGGCGGTTGCGGCGGGTGGCCGCCCGATACGGCAGCACGCCGACGTTCGTGCTGGCGTCGGCGACCTCCGGGGATCCGGCCGGGAGTGCGTCGCGGCTGATCGGGGCGCCGGTCACGGCGGTGACCGAGGATGCTTCGCCGCGGGGTGCGATGACGTTCGCGCTGTGGGAGCCGCCGTTGCTCCCACCCGAGGTGACTGAGCCGCCGACGTTCGTTCCATCCGCCCGTACGCCCAATTCTTCTGCCTTTTCCGCTTCTCCTTCCTCCGCCGGCCTCGATGTCGAGAACATGCCGCCGATTCGGCGGTCCGCGCTGCGGGAGACCGCTGACCTGCTCACCGACGCCGTCGTCGCCGGTACCCGCACGCTCGCCTTCATCCGCTCCCGGCGCGGCGCCGAGGTGGTGGCCAGCATCGCCCGCCGCTCCCTGGACGAGGCGGTGCCCGGACTCGGCTCGCGGGTCGCCGCGTACCGGGGCGGCTACCTGCGCGAGGACCGTCGCGCGATCGAACGTGCGCTGCTCTCCGGTGAGCTGCTCGGGCTGGCCTCGACGAACGCGCTGGAGCTCGGCGTCGACCTGGCCGGGCTGGACGCGGTGCTGATCTGCGGCTGGCCGGGCACCCGGGCGTCGCTGTGGCAGCAGGCCGGTCGCGCCGGACGGGCCGGCGGGGAGGCGCTCGCGGTGCTGGTCGCGCGGGACGATCCGCTGGACACCTACCTGGTGCACCACCCGGAGGCGCTGTTCGGGCGGCCGGTGGAGGCGACCGTGCTGGACCCGGCGAACCCGTACGTCCTCGGCCCGCAACTCTGCTGCGCCGCCTCCGAAGCCCCGCTGACCGAAACTGATCTCGAGCTGTTCGGCGGCGACCAGGCCCGCGCCACGGTCCAGGCCCTGGTCGAGCAGGGTGCGCTGCGGAAACGTCCGTCCGGCTGGTACTGGACCGAGCGGGGCCGCCCGGACGTGGACCTGCGCGGCACCGGCGGCGCACCGGTCCAGGTGGTGGAGGCGGCCACCGGCCGGCTGCTGGGCACGGTCGACCAGGGTTCGTCGCACGTCATGCTGCACGAGGGCGCGGTCTACCTGCACCAGGGCGTGACGTACCTGGTCGACGGGCTGGACCTGGACGACGCGATCGCCCTGGTGCACCAGGAGGAGCCGGACTGGACCACCCACGCCCGGGACGTGACGGACGTGTCGGTGGTGCGGGTGCGGTCCTACGTCGACGCCGGTCCGGTCGGGCTGTTCCTCGGCGACGTGGACGTGACCAGCCAGGTCGTGTCGTACCAGCGGCGCCGGCTCGGCAGCGGCGAGGTGATCGACACCCGGCCGCTGGACCTCCCGGTCCGCGAGCTGCGCACGGTCGCGGTCTGGTTCACCGTCTCGCCGCAGGCCCTGTCCACGGCCGGCGTCGAGGCGGCCGACGTACCGGGTGCGCTGCACGCCGCCGAGCACGCCGGCATCGGCCTGCTGCCGTTGATCGCGACGTGCGACCGGTGGGACATCGGCGGTCTGTCCACCGCGAACCACCCGGACACCGAGACCCCCACGGTCTTCGTCTACGACGGTCACCCGGGCGGCGCCGGCTTCGCCGAACGCGCCTACGGCACCGCCGCGGCATGGCTCCGCGCCACTCGCGAGGCGATCGCGTCGTGCGCTTGCGAGACCGGCTGCCCGTCCTGCGTCCAGTCCCCCAAGTGCGGAAACGGCAACAACCCCCTCGACAAGCCCGGCGCCGTCAAGGTCCTGGACACAGTCCTCGCCGCCATCCCCGAGTAGAGCCCGCCACACCCCGCCGCCGCACGCCCTCGCAGCCCGCGGCGCCACGCCCTGCGGTCCGCAGCCCCACAGCCCCGCGCCCTGCGACCCACGCACCGCAGCCCCGCGCCCTGCGACCCACGCACCGCAGCCCCGTGCCCTGCGGCCCGCGGCCCCACGGCCCCGTGCCCGCACCTCCAGACCTCGCCCGGGTCGATGGCTCGCTGCGTGAGCCGGGCCAGAATGTTTCCGCGGTCGCCCCGAGCCCCTTCCTGCCCCGCACTCCCATCACCCGAGCCCGAGCCCGCGCCCGCGCCCGGCGCGAAGGTGTCAGGGGCCGATGGGGGTGACCGGGCCGGCGCGGGCGGCGGCTGTGGCGGCCAGCGCCGACGAGCGGACCGGCACCCTCGTCCGGACGATCACCTCCAGGCCGCTGACCTCGCAGGACGTCAGTTGTGCACCGTTGGCCTCGGCGTACCTCCGAGCCGCCGCACACGCCGGCCCGGCTCCCTCGATCGCGCGGCCCGCCGCCGCCAGCGCGGCCAGGTCGGCAGCGTTCCGGGCGGCGTGCCGAGCCACCCGGGCGGACGCCACCATGGCACCGGCAACCCCGCCCGCGACCAGAAACAACCCGACCGCCAGCACGAAAATCGATGCCGCTCCCCGGTCGTGCCCCGCCCTCATCGCAGCCTCCTCTCCTCCGAAGTGTTCACGCGACCGCCGGCGGCGACCGCTCAGTTGGTGGGCTCGCGGGCCGCCACTGCGGACGCCGAGACCGAGATGCCCGGCAGGTGTCCGCCGAGCACGCTGACCCGCACGGACACGACCGCCGTGACGCTCTCCCGGTCGCCGCTGATCCGGATGTCGGCGCCCTCCGGCGCCACCCGGGACGCCACCGCCGTGGTCTCGCCGCGGGCCTCGGCCAGCGCCGCTTCCCGGGCAGCGTCCAGGCACTGTGCCTTGGCCACCACCGCCGAGACCGCCGCGATCCCGGCGAAGAGCAGCACCATGAGCGCCGGCAGCCCGGCCGCGAGTTCGGCGGTGAACGCACCCCGGTCCCGGCCGGGCCGCCGGCGCCGTCTCACCGCGGAGTCCCGGTCACGGCGGGCTCTCGACTCGTCACTTCAGCATCCATTTCTTCAACACTCGTCACTTCAGCGCTTTGGTGATCAGCGCGGACAGCGCGGTCTGCACGCCCGGGCTGGTCACTACCTTGAGCAGGAGGCCCGCGAACGCGACGGCGGCGAAAGTGCCCACCGCGTACTCCGCGGTGCTCATCCCGGCGTCGGCCGCTGCGATGCGTAGGCGCCGAAACGCTACGACGACTGGTTCCACGTGACCCTCCTCGTTCCAGGGCGCGACCCGGCGTCGCGCCCACCCAACTCCCGGCCCGCGACATCGACCCCGATGCCCCAGCCCGGTTCCCGGCCGCGAAAAACTCGCAATCCGGTCCCTGGAACACGGCACTGAGCCGCATCCCGGGGCTTCGGAACACAGCGTTTGAGCCGCATCCCGAGGCTCAGGAGCACGACATCGACGCCGCGCTCCCGGCCCCACAGCGCGACGCGAACGCCGCGCTCAGGCCTCACAACACGACGCGAACGCCGCGCTCGGGCCTCACAACACGACGCGGACGCCGCGCTGGGGTCTCACAACACGACGCGAACGCCGCGCTGGGGTCTCACAGGACGTCGCCGAGAACGGCGACCAGCACCGGCATCAGGCCGGCAAGTAGAAAGGCGGGCAGGAAGCAGAGCCCGAGCGGCAACACGATCAGCACCCCGGCCCGCTGCGCAGCCGCCTCGACCGCCACCGCACGGTCCGCCCGCAGGTCACCGGCGAGCCGTTCGAGCGCCCCCGCGAGCGCGCCCCCGCTGGCACTGGATCGAACCGCCGCCGCGGCCAGCCGTTCGGCGCCGGCCACGTCGGCCAGGTGCGCCCAGGCCTCGGCCGGCCCGGCCCCGAGCCGCAGTGACCGCGCGGTCCGCTGCATGCGCGCCCCGAGCGGACCACCGAGCGCGTCGGCCACCGCGGCCGCCGCCCGGTCCACCGGTGCCCCGGCCCGCAGTGCCGCGGCCAGCAGGTCCGCGCCGAGCGGCAGGTCGGCCAGCGTCGCCTTGCGCTCCTCCCGGACCTCGGCCGGTTCCCGGGTACGCAGGAACCGCTCCACCCCGATCCCGGCCGCCACCCCGACCGGCAGACCCCACCAGCCTCCGATCAACCCGGCCACCCCGATGCCGGCCACCACCGCGATCAGGATCTGTTTCCGCCGGTCACGACGCCGATCCGCGGTGGTGCCGGTGTTCTCGGACGGCACACCGATCCGTTTCAGTCGTCGCCCGGGCAACCGCCGGCGCAACACGGGCGCCACCAGCGCCAGCCCGGCCGCCAGCAGGAGAACCACGGTCACGGCCATGACTCGACCTCCGCATCCCGCGCCCCGGAGGCGGCGGCACCGACGGGAGTCGGCGGAACCACGTCCGGCACCTCCAGATCAGCCACTGGACAGGAGCTCGACGCTGATCGCGCCCCGACCAGCGCCGCCACACAGCACTCCCGCAACGGCACCCGCACCGGCCCACCGGGCCGCAGCACGGCGGCCGCTCCACACGACGACCCCATCAGCGCGCCCCGTCCACGAGATGCCGCGCCCACTGCAGCCCACCGAACTGCAACAGCAGTGCCCCGACCGCACAGGCCGCCCCCACCCGCGTACGAAAGAGCACCTGAAGTGGATCCGCCCCGATCGAGTAACCCAGGCCGATCCCGCCCAGCGGCAACGCCGCCAGCAGCAACGCCGTCGCCTGAGCCCCGGCTGCCTGGGCGGCCGCCGTGGCCGCCGACCGATCCGCGGCGCGGGCGTCCGCCTCGATCCGTTCGAGCAGATCCGCCGCCGGCGCCCCGGTGTGCTCGGCGAGCCGCCACACCGCACCGGACAGCTGAGCGAGCCGCCGGTCCCCGTCCAACGCCCCGCCCGAGGCGACCAGCAGCGGCGGCAGGCCCGCCCGCAGGTCCCCGACCAGCGCGGACAGCCCGTCGAGCGCGGCCGAGCGCCGGGCCGCGACCTGCTTGCGACCGGCCCGCCGGACCACCTCGGCCATCCCGAGCCCGCCGTAGACGGCCCCGACGAGCGCCGCCACCGGCCCGCCCAGCAGCAGTCCCACCAGGGCGGCCAGCCCGGCAACCCCGAACACGCCCCGGCGCCCGAGCGCCGTCACCGGCATCCGCAGCCGCGGCAGCCCGCCGAGCCGGAACGCCGGGCGCTCGCCGGCGAGGCGCGTCATCACTCCGGGGCGCGGCCACGCGAGCACCGCCACACAGCCCAGCAGCAGGCCCGCGGCCAGCACCCCGATCACGCCGGCCCCAGTGCCGGCGGCACGCCGACGCCGCGCTCGCGCAGCATCCGGCCCAACACCCGGGCTCCTGGCCCGGCGCCGGTGAGCCGGTCCCAGGCCGGCAGCACGCTCGTCAGCCGGGACTCCCCCGACGGCACGAGCAGGCTGATCGACTCCAGCACCCGCCCGCTCGCGGTCCGCCGGACCTGGAGCACCACCTGCAGCGCCGCCAGCACCTGCGCGTGCAGCGCCGCCCGGGGCAGCCCGCCGAGCATCCCGAGCGCCTCCAGCCGGGCCGGCACGTCGCCGGGCGCGTTGGCGTGCAGGGTCCCGGCGCCGCCGTCGTGCCCGGTGTTGAGCGCGCCGAGCAGGTCGACGATCTCCGCGCCCCGGCACTCGCCGACGACGAGCCGGTCGGGCCGCATCCGGAGCGCCTGCCGGACCAGATCGGTCAGTCCGACCACGCCGGCGCCCTCCACGTTCGCGGTCCGTGCCTGCAGCGCGACCACGTGCGGATGCACCGGGCGCAGCTCGGCGGCGTCCTCGACCAGCACGATCCGCTCGGTCGGTGGCACCAGTCCGAGCAGGGTCGCCAGCAGCGTGGTCTTGCCACTGCCGGTGCCGCCGGTGACCAGGTACGCCAACCGCGCCGCCACGATCGCCTCCAGCACCGGCGCCACCGGCCCCGGCACCGTCCCGTGCGTGACCAGGTCCCCGAGGCTGAACGGCCGCTGCCGGAAGGTCCGGAGCGACAGGTACGGCCCCTGGGTCGCCACCGGCGGCAGCACCGCGTGCAGCCGGGTCCCGTCCGGCAGGCGGGCGTCCGCATACGGCTGCCCGTCGTCGAGCCGCCGTCCGCACGCCGCGACGAGCCGCTGCGCCAGCCGGCGGACGTCCTCCGCCTCGCCGAGCCGGACCGCCGCCCGTTGTAGCCCGGCCCCGCGATCCACCCACACCTGGACCCCGTTGACCAGCACGTCGGTCACCGACTGGTCGGCGAGCAGCGGCGCCAGCGGCCCCGCCCCGATCAGCTCGTCGCGCACCCGGTCGGCGAGGCGCAGCACGGCCCGGTCGCCGAGCACCTCACTGCGCACCGCGCTCACCACGGCGGCCGGGGTCGCCTCGACCCCGTCGTACGCGAACTGCCGTCGCACCCGATCCGCCACGCTCATGCCGGCACCGCCGGGGCGCTCATCAGCTCGTCGATCAGCCGTTTACACAGGTCGGCGAGGTGCCCTCGGCCGCCCTCGGTCGGCGGCGTGCCGCGCTCGAGGGCCTGACACATCGCCGGCTCCGGACGCAACGCGCCGGCCAGCGGCAGCCCGAGCGCCTGAGCGATCTGCCGTGGCTGCAGCTTTCCGGGCGCCGGGCCGCGGACGACCACCCCGATCTCGTCGCAGTGCGGCCGGATCTGGGCGAGTGTGCGCGCCGCGGCCGCGGTGGCCCGCAGCTCGGCCGGGACCACCAGCAGCGTCCGGGTGGCGGCCTGCAGGGCGAGCACCGCGGCGTCGTCGACCTGGCGGGGCAGGTCGGCGACGATCACGTCACGGCCGCGCTGGGCGGCGTCCAGGGTGGCCGCCATCGCCTCGACCGGCACGCCGCCGAGCTCCTTGCGGTCGAAGGAGAGCAGCACCAGGTCGCCGCGGCTGGGCAGGGCGCTGAGCAGGGTGGGCGGGTCGACCCGCCCACCGGCGCCGGCCAGCCCGGGCCAGCGCAGGCCGCCCGCCTGCTCCAGCCCGAGGACCAGGTCGAGGCCGCCGCCGAGCGGGTCGGCGTCGATCAGCAGGGTCCGGTGGCCCGCGTCGACGGACATCGCGGCGAGACCGGCGGCCAGGATGCTCGCCCCGGCCCCGCCGCGACCGCCGATCACCGCGAGGGTGCGGGAGATGACCGGCGGGCGGGGCCGGGTGGCGAACTGCTCGATCAGCCAGGCCTCGGCCTGCGGAAGCACCGCGATGTTGTCGGCGCCGAGCGGCTCGGCGGTGGACCAGACCTCGTCGGGTGGCGCGCCGCGGGCCACGACGATCACCCGGGGCCGGCGCGGCAGGCGGGCCCGGACGCAGGCGGCGGCCTGGTCCGCGCCGATCAGCGCGACCGAGGCGGTCGGGAACCGGGGCCGGGCGGCGGCCGGATCGGGCGCCACGTCGACCTCGCTGCCGGCCACCGCGGCCAGCCGCAGCAGGTCGTCGAGCAGGTCGGCGTCGGAGGTGACCAGAAGGGGGCGGGACGGCAGGGGCATCGCGGTCTCCCATGGATGCGCACGATTGGGCCCGCCCAACCTCCCGGCCCGGCGCATGCCCCGGCAATCGGCGGGCTCGCGAGCTGTGGATAACTTCGACGCTGTGGACAACCGCCGAGGGGCCGCCGGATCTGTTATGCCGGAACCGGCCACCGACGTATGGAGCGGCCCTAGTTGGGTATGTTGTGCCGACACGGACCGATGGGGCTGGCATGGATAACTCGATCCGGACCACGCTGGCGGATGACGGCGCGGTCACGGTCACGGTGGTCGGGGAGATCGACTTCTCCAACTCCGACGAGGTGGCCGAGGCCATTCGCGATGCCATCGCCGACTGGTCGCCGCCGACCGTCCACGTGGATCTCCGCGACGCGACCTTCATCGACTCGACCGGGCTCGGCGCACTCATCGAGGGTTATCGCGCGGCCACGGAGAGCAACGTTCGCTATCTGGTGATCAACCCCAGCCCGACGTTCCGCCGTGTCCTCACGGTGACCGGGCTGAGCGAGTTCTTCGGGCTCACCGAGATGCTGGAGAGCGGCGACGAGGCGCTCCTGAAGGACGCCAACGGAGCGGCAACCGGGACCTGAAGGGAACGACCCCCGCCGGGGGAGACGGGGGTCGTCCTGGGATTCGGCTCCGGGGGGGTCGAGCCGAATCAACTCGGGAAGCCGCGGGGGGCGCGGCCACCGAGCGCCATATCATCAAGGTCTACGGGACGCGACGGTAACAACACTCTTCCCGCTCGCAAACACAAGTCTGCCTCAGACTGAGGCAGCAGTCGAGTACCGAATGTAACTCGGTGCAAGGTCTCTGCCCGTCTGACCGTTTTCACAGCGCGTCACGGCAATCGGGTACTCGCGCCCGTGCCCCTTGCGGCTACACTTTCGGCCCGTGGGCCCCAGCGCCGCGTTTTTCGACCTAGACAAGACCGTCATCGCGAAGTCCAGCGCACTGGCCTTCGGGCGGCCGTTCTATCGCGATGGCCTGATCAGTCGGCGTGACGTGGTGAAATCCGCCTATGCCCAGCTGATGTTCCGGCTCGGCGGCGGCACCGACGAGCAGGCCATGGCCCGCACCCGCGACTACCTGGCCGCCCTCTGCAAGGGCTGGCGGGTCGAGCAGGTGCAGCAGATCGTCGCCGAGACGCTCAACGAGCTGATCAATCCCTATGTCTACGCCGAGGCCGCCGCGCTGATCGCCGAGCACCAGGCGGCCGGCCGCGATGTGGTGCTGGTCTCCGCCTCCGGCGACGAGATGGTCCGGCCGATCGGCGCGCTGCTGGGCATCCGCGACGTGATCGCCACCCGGATGGCGATCGTCGACGGGCGGTACAGCGGCCAGGTCGAGTTCTACGCGGCCGGCCCGGCCAAGGTCGTCGGCATCCGCGAGCTGGCCGCCACCCGCGGCTACGACCTGAGCCAGTGCTTCGCCTACTCGGACTCCAGCAGCGACCTGCCCATGCTCGAGGCGGTCGGCCACCCCAGCGTCGTCAACCCGGACCGCGCCCTGCGCCGCGTCGCCGTCGACCGCCGCTGGCCCGTCCTGGAGTTCCGCCACCCGATCGCCCTCGGCAAACGCCTCCGCGACCGCCCGGCCGTCCCGATCACCGCCGCCGCCCTGGGCGTCGGCGTCGGCGTCGCCATCGGCTTCGCCCTCTACGGCCGCCACCGCCGAGCCCGCGCCGCCATCGCCTGAAGATCAACCCCACCGAAGATCAACCCCTGCTCGGGTACGCCATAAAACGCCCCAAGAGCAGGACCCGCCCTTCCCAAGGGGGGCCACCGCCTCTGCCGTAATTGTGGCTCGATTCGCCAAGATCGTGCGGGTGGCCTGTGGACAGACCATCGGTGTGGACAACTCCCGCGGGGTCGGATCTTGGGGTAAGCCTCGACGACCATCACGGCGAGTTGATCACCGGAGTGGGGGTGGGCCGGTCACCGGGGTTTCGGGTCCTTTGAAACCGCAACCACCCTCGGACGTCGCCCTGGAGGGCTTTGCGTTCTGGGCGCGCCAGCGCCCTGCGAAGCCCGGAAGGGTCCCCGCGGGAGCGACGATCAGTTATTGGCCGCAGCCGAGGCAATAAAGATCTTGCATTTGCCCTGGTGCTACGGCGCGATGCAACGGCCGGAACGCAATGACCAGGGCAGATGGCATTGGTCTGAGTAATTGCGGTACGCCAGGTTTGCCCCGCTGAAAGCTGGCGATCATGCCGGGAGCGGCGTAGAAAAGGAGACGCGGAGGCAACGAGGATCCGGGTTGACCGGAAGTTCGAGCCCCGTGCACGGCCACCGGGAACCCACGCGCGATCAGCCACGGCAGGCACGTTGCGACGGGACCTCAGCCGCAGGTGGTGCTTCCGCCTTCACGGGGATCATCGCCACCAGGCTCCAGGACTGTCGACAGCGACCCAGGTGCACGCTTGATAACCCGGTCCGGACGCGCGAAGCCGGCGCCCCCGCGAGGGACGCCGGCTCTTAATTTTCCCGCGCTCTCAATTTCCCGTGGCGGCCCGGCGGTGGCGGTTGCGAATCTCCTGGTAGACCGCGCGGAAGACCTTGGGTCGGGAGTGGAAGTCGACGCCCTGCTCCCACAACTCGGTGTTGACCGTCTCGCCGTTCTGCCGGTCCAGCAGCACGGTGTTGCCGGCCGGGATCTCGAACGGGCCGAGCCGGTGTGTGGCGCGGTGCAACCGCACACCGGTGATCTCCCGCCAGCGCATCGCCCGGGAGCGCAGCAGGCCGCGGATGAGCACGCCGTCCGGGCTGACGTAGACGCCGAGCTGCAGGATCCGCCACGCGCCGACCACCCAGACCGCGGCGAGCAGGCACGCGACGACGCGCACACCGTGCCCCATCAGGTCGAACTGCCGGACCGTCGCCCAACTCAGCAGGGCGAGCGCGCACGCTTCCCAGGCGATGACCAGCCAGCGTCCGGATCCGGGCTCATACAGGCGCACCCAGTTGTCAGCCACCCAAAAATTATGCGACGGCCGGATGATCTCGGGTCAGACGGTTGCCAACACCGCGTCACCAATTGTGGCGATCTCCTCGGCGCCGGCGGTGACCGCCGCCGCGTAGTGCCGCAGCCAGGACCGCAGGCCGTCGGGGGTGCCGGTGGCGTAGGCGCCGGCCGAGCCGACGTATTCCGGCTCCCGGGACAGGTGGCCGACCTCGACCATGACCAGCCCGCGCGGGTCGAACCCGCGGCCGATCAGGGTGAGGCGGGCGGCGGCCCGGGCGACCACGCCGGCCGGCCCCTCGAACGGCCGCAGCGTGATCAGCTCGGCGTGCACGATCGCGGCGAGCAGCAGCGGCGGGGTCTCCTCGTTGCCGGCGACCAGGGCGGCGAGCGCGTCGATCCGCTCGGCGCCGCCGGTGAGCCGGCCGAGGTGATCGGTGTGCACGACGCCACGGGCGGCCAGCACGTGCAGCTTGGCCAGGACCTGGCGGGGGGCGCGAGGCCAGAGGTCGACCAGGCCGCCGAGCCCCTCGGCGACCCGCAGGGCACCCTGCAGGACCGGGTCGGTGATCGTGCCCGCGCGAACGTCGTCGAGCTCGTGAACGTTGCCCTCGAGGGCGGCGCTGGCGACGGCGGCGCGCAGGCTGGCCTCGGCGGCGACCTGGCCGCCGTGCCGGCGCAGGGCGCGGTGCCGCATGGCGGTGTCGACGCTGTCCCGGGCCGCGGCCAGGGCCGGAGCGACGTCAGCGAGGTCGAGCAGGGGAGCTAGTGGATCCACCCGAACAAGGTAACCGGTAAAGCGGCGGAAACACGGGGTGCACAAACACGAGTGGAACTGGCAAGATTCGCGCAGTACCGAGCACCTATGCGTCATTCGGCGCGCACCCCTTTCGCTGGGCGGCGCCGACGGAACTAGTGTGCAACAAAGAGATCCCGGTCACGGCAGAGGAGCCGCCCTCATGAGCGAGACACTGGAGAACCTGTCCTCGGAGACGCGGCGATTCCCGCCGCCCGCCGAGCTTGCGGCCGCCGCGAACGTCAAGGCCGAAGCGTATGACGAGGCCGCCGGCGACCGGCTGGGCTACTGGGCCCGCCAGGCCGAGCGGCTCACCTGGGCCAAGCCGTGGGACCAGGTGCTGGACTGGTCCCACCCGCCGTTCGCGAAGTGGTTCGTCGGCGGCGAGCTGAACGTGGCCTACAACTGCGTCGACCGGCACGTCGAGGCCGGCAACGGGGAGAAGGTCGCCATCCACTGGGAGGGCGAGCCCGGCGACACCCGCACGGTGACCTACGCCGAGCTGCTCACCCTGGTCTCCCAGGCGGCGAACACGCTGACCGAGCTCGGCGTCGTCGCCGGCGACCGGGTCGCGATCTACCTGCCGATGATCCCGGAGGCCGCGGTCGCGATGCTGGCCTGCGCCCGGATCGGCGCCACGCACAGCGTGGTGTTCGGCGGCTTCTCGGTGGAGGCGCTGTCCACCCGGATCAACGACGCCGACGCGAAGGTCGTGATCACCGCCGACGGCGGTTACCGGCGGGGCAAGCCGTCCGCGCTGAAGCCGACCGTGGACGAGGCGGTGGCCCGCTGCGCGAGCATCGAGCACGTGCTGGTGGTCCGCCGCACCGGGCAGGACGTCGCCTGGACCGCGAAGGACAAGTGGTGGCACGAGACCGTCGAGCAGGCCAGCCCGGAGCACAAGGCGCAGCCGTTCGACGCGGAGCACCCGCTGTTCATCCTCTACACCTCGGGCACGACCGGTAACCCGAAGGGCATCCTGCACACCACCGGCGGGTACCTGACCCAGGCGTCGTACACGCACAACGCGGTCTTCGACCTGAAGCCGGAGACCGACGTCTACTGGTGCACGGCCGACATCGGCTGGGTGACCGGGCACTCCTACATCGTCTACGGCCCGCTCTCCAACGGCGCGACCCAGGTGATGTACGAGGGCACTCCGGACACTCCGGACCGTGGCCGGTTCTGGCAGATCGTCGACAAGTACAAGGTGTCGATCCTCTACACCGCGCCGACGCTGATCCGCACCATGATGAAGTGGGGCGACGACATCCCCGCGAAGTACGACCTGTCCTCGCTGCGGGTGCTGGGCAGCGTCGGTGAGCCGATCAACCCCGAGGCCTGGATGTGGTACCGGGAGCACGTCGGCCGCGAGCGCACCCCGATCGTCGACACCTGGTGGCAGACCGAGACCGGCGCCGTGATGATCTCGCCGCTGCCCGGTGTGACCGCGGCCAAGCCCGGCTCGGCGATGACCGCCCTGCCCGGCATCAGCGCGGACGTGGTCGACGACCAGGCCGAGTCGGTGCCGAACGGCGGCGGTGGCTTCCTGGTGCTGACCGAGCCGTGGCCGTCGATGCTGCGCACCATCTGGGGCGACGACCAGCGCTTCCTCGACACGTACTGGTCCCGCTTCGGCGCGGGCGCCGGCAACGGCGACAAGTGGATCTACTTCGCCGGGGACGGCGCGAAGAAGGACGAGGACGGCGCGCTCTGGCTGCTCGGCCGGGTCGACGACGTCATGCTGATCTCCGGGCACAACATCTCCACCACCGAGGTGGAGTCGGCGCTGGTGTCGCACCCGGCGGTGGCCGAGGCCGCGGTGGTCGGCGCGACCGACCCGACGACCGGGCAGGCGATCGTCGCGTTCACCATCCCGCGCGGGAACGTGGTGACCGACGGCGAGGCCGGCCAGGCGCTGATCCAGGAGCTGCGCAACCACGTGGCCAAGACGCTCGGCCCGATCGCCAAGCCGCGGCAGATCATGCTCGTCGCCGAGCTGCCGAAGACCCGGTCCGGCAAGATCATGCGGCGGCTGCTGCGTGACGTGGCGGAGAACCGGTCGCTGGGCGACGTCACGACGCTGCAGGACTCGGCCGTCATGGACCTGATCAGTTCCGGTCTGCAGTCGGCGAAGTCCGAAGACTGACAAGCATCTATAAAGGCTGGTGGCATTTTTGCCACCAGCCTTTTTGTCCTTTATGCCTACTGTCATAGTATGCCAAGGTCATATCAGATAACCGTTGGTCATCAATCTCCTGTGCGATCCCCGAACATCAGTCTGTTTGCATACGTTCACCTCTAGTCCCCGAACCCCGGGGCCGTTTGACGCCGGGTGCGGCACACCGCGCCCGGCCGCAAAAGCGGAGGTAAACGTAGTGCGCAAGGTGGTCGTGGGACTGCTCGGCGCCGCGATGGTGACCACCGTCGGAGCGATGGCTCCGACGATGGCCTTCGCGGCTCCGCCGGCGGATCCGGCTCCGGTGGCACAGACCGGGGACAGCGTCCCGGTCGATGATCTGCCAAATCCGCTTGAGGAGAAGCGTCGCGCGCTGCGCGAAGAAGCCGTCTCCCAGATCGTCAGCGGCAAGTCCAAGGTGGAGACCCGGAACGGTAGCCAGGTCGTCAATCTGGGCAAGACCTATGGCAACGGCGGCTTCGGTCATCCCGGCAAGAACCAGTACGTCGAGCTGGCCCGGCAGAAGACCGACAAGATCTTCGTGATCCTCACGGAGTTCGGCAACGAGCGTCACCCGTCGTATCCGGACAAGGACACGACGACGGCGTACGCCGGCCCCTCGACGTTCGAGGGCCCGCTGCACAACGCCATCCCCCAGCCCGACCGCAAGACCGACAACTCGACGGTCTGGCAGCAGAACTACTCCGCCGACTACTACCGGAACCTGTACTTCGGCACCGGTAAGAACACCGAGTCGGTCAAGACCTACTTCGAGACCCAGTCGTCCGGCCGGTACAGCGTCGACGGCGAGGTCAGTGACTGGGTCAAGGTCAAGTACAACGAGGCCCGGTACGGCCGGTCCAACGACAACCCGACCGACGCCAACGGCGACGACCCGGCCGTGTGCGCCGCCAGCAACTGCACGAACGTGTGGGCGCTGGTCAAGGACGCGGTGACCCAGTGGTACGCCGACCAGATCGCGGCGGGCAAGACGCCGGCCGAGGTCAAGGCGGACCTGGCGACGTACGACCAGTACGACCGCTACGACTTCGACGGCGACGGCAACTTCAACGAGCCCGACGGGTACCTGGACCACTTCCAGATCGTCCACGCCGGCGGCGACCAGGCCGACGGTGACCCGCAGCAGGGTGAGGACGCCGTCTGGAGCCACCGCTGGTACGCGTACTCCTCCGACCAGGGAGTCACCGGCCCGGCCGGCAACCTGCTCGGCGGCGCCCAGGTCGGTGACACCGGCCTCTGGGTCGGCGACTACACGATCCAGCCGGAGAACGGCGGCCTGAGCGTCTTCGTCCACGAGTACACCCACGACCTGGGCCTCCCGGACGACTACGACACCAGTGGCGGCGGCGACAACAGCAACGAGTACTGGACGCTGATGGCGCAGAGCCGGCTCGGCGCCAAGAACGACCAGGCGATCGGCACGCACCCGGGTGACCTGGGCGCGTGGAACAAGCTGCAGCTCGGCTGGCTCAACTACGAGCCGGTGAAGGCGGGCCAGAAGAAGATCGTCAAGCTCGGCCCGCAGGAGTACAACACCGACAAGAAGCAGGCCCTGGTCGTCAACCTTCCGGACAAGAAGGTCACCACCGATCTGGGTGCGCCGTACGCCGGGACCAAGCAGTACTTCTCCGGCAACGCGGACGACCTGAACGTGTCGCTGTCCAAGCCGATCGACCTGACCGGGAAGACCACCGCGAGCGTCTCGCTCGCCGGCCGGTACGCGATCGAGGAGGACTACGACTACCTGTACGCCGAGGCCTCCACCGACGGCGGCGCCAACTGGACCAAGCTCGACGGTACGGTCGGCGGCGACCCCTTCCAGAAGGACGGCAGCGGCGCACCGGCGATCACCGGCTCCTCGGCCAACGCCTGGAAGCCGATCGAGGTGCCGCTGGACGCGTACGCGGGCAAGAGCATCCAGTTCCGCCTGCACTACGTGACCGACGGTGGCGTCTCCGAGGGCGGCTTCTTCGGCGACGACCTGACGGTCACCGCGGACGGCGCGACCGTCTCCACGGACGGTGCCGAGGCGACCCCGACCTGGACCGCGGCCGGTTTCACCGTGGTCGGCTCGACCAGCACGAGCGACTTCCCGAACTACTACATCGCGGGCTACCGGAGCTACACCTCGTACGACAAGTACCTGGAGACCGGCCCGTACAACTTCGGGTGGGCGGCCGACAAGCCGGACTGGGTGGAGCACTACAACTACCAGACCGGTCTGCTGATCTCGTACTGGGACACCTCGCAGGCGGACAACAACACGAACGTGCACCCGGGGTCGGGCCTCAACCTGGTCATCGACGCGCACCCGAAGCCGTTCAACAACCCGACCGGCGTTCCGTGGCGGTCCCGGGTCCAGGTCTACGACGCTCCGTTCGGGCTGCTCCCGACGGACGGCATGACCCTGCACCTGAACGGCGCGACCTCCGTGGTCAAGCCGCTCTGGGGCAACCCGGTCTTCAACGACAAGGACAAGTACTACTACGACGAGCTGCCGAACCAGGGCGTCAAGCTCCCGGCCGTCGGCGTCAAGATCGCGGTGCTGGGCCAGCTCGGCACCTCGATGACGGTGGCGACCTACTGATCCACCCACCAGCAGCGCCCGGGGACCCTACTCCCCGGGCGCTGCCCTTTTCGGGGGGTGCGCGGGGAACCGGAACGCCCCGCGATTCGTCCTACCGGTGATGCTTTGTGCAGGAAGGATGATCTGATGCGCAGTCAGCACACGTTCCGGATCGGCCTGGCCGTGGCGGCCGGGGCTCTGGCCGCCGGTTGTGGAGCCTCCCCGGACACGTCGTCGGCCTCGGCGCCGTCCAGTTCGCCGGTCGCCTCGTTGCCGCCGTCGTCGGCACCCTCGTCGGCGCCCTCGTCGGCGCCCTCGTCGACTCCCTCTTTGGCTCCATCTTTGGCTCCCCTGCCGACGATCACGCTGACCGACAAACCGCCCAAGGAGCCGACCGACAACCTCCCGGAGACCGGCTGGGTGGTCGGCATGGTCACCCGCGGCGGCACCGGCCCCTGCTACGGCCTCATCTCCGACGAGGGCACCCGCTACGCGCTCTACAACCCCGACGGCATCACGCTGAAGGAACGCGACCGGGTCAAGGTCAAGCTGGAGACCACGCTGCTGAAGATCTACTGCGGGCCGGGCAGCCTGATGGCAATGACCGAAGCCGCTCCGATCGGATGATCCTGCGCCGGTTCCCGAGTGCCGCGTCTCGGCCGTGACAGCGGAGCATAGGCTTTCCACATGGACGAGTCGGTGCTGATGGAGGAAGGGCCGTGGTCGCACCGCTTCGTCGGCGCCAACGGCAGCCGGTTCCACGTCGTGGAGATGGGCACCGGGCCACTCGTTCTGTTCCTGCACGGCTTCCCGGAATTCTGGTGGGCCTGGCACGACGTGATGACCCAGGTCGCCGACGCGGGCTTCCGCGCCGCCGCCATCGACCTGCGCGGTTACGGCCTGAGCGACAAACCCCCGCGAGGGTACGACGGGTACACCATGGCCGCCGACGTGACCGGCCTGATCCGTGCCCTCGGTGAGCGTTCCGCGACGATCGTCGGTGCCGGGGCCGGCGGCATGATCGGCTGGGCCGCCGCAGCGTTCCATCCCAAAATGGTCAATCGCCTGGTGGTGCTCGGCGCGGCCCACCCGCTGCGGTTGCGGGCCGCGCTCTTCGCCGACCCTCGCGGGCAATTCGCGGCTTCCGCGACCATTCTCAAATTCCAGGCCCCACGGTACGAACATGTGCTGACCCGGGACGACGCGGCGCTCGTCGGCGAGCTCATGGCGCATTGGAGCAGCCCGGCGTGGGCGGCCACCCCGGAGTTCGCCGACTACTCGTACCGGTGCCGGCAGGCGATGCAGATCCCGCAGGCGTCGTTCTGCGCCCTGGAGGCGTACCGGTGGGTGGCGCGCAGCGCGCTGCGGCTCCAGGGGTACCGGTTCGTGAAGCTGATGCAGCAGCCGCTCGGCATGCCGACACTGCAACTGCACGGGTCGCTGGACACCGCGATCCTGCCTCGCACGGCGCAGGGGTCGGGGCGGTATGTGACCGCGCCGTACGAGTGGCGGCTGTTGCCCGGCGCCGGGCACTTCATCCACCAGGAGGCGCCGGACTTCGTCACCGGCGAGATCATCCGCTGGTTGAAGACGCCCGCCTGACCCCGCTGTCGTGCTTTGGGTCAGACGCGGTGCTCGTACAGGTCGCGGATCTCGCTTGCCGGGGCCCAGCCCTGGTACACGCCGTAGTCGAACTCCTCCAAGCCGAGCTGGCGGGCCACCGGGGCACGGCCACCGGTGTACTCCAGCCGCAGCCAGGTGTCCGCCTCGGCGAGCACGATGAACGGCTCGCCCCGCCAGGTGCACATCGTCCGGACGTACGCGACCTCGTCGAACTCGTCCGGCTCCAGGACCCGCACGTAGCGGCCGGCCTTCACCTCGGTGAAGCCCTCGGCCGGCGCGGACCCGTAGATCCGCACCTTGTCGCCGTCCGGCACCGCGTCGTACTCCTGGCCCTGCCAGGTCACCACGTAACCGTCGCGCATCACTGCTCACCCACCCGGCGCCAGAGCGGCCCGTCCGCGTCGAAGATCGCCACCATGCGCTCGTTGGCGTCCGCGTCGACGCGCCACAGCTGCGCACCGTGCGGCAGCCGCACACTGTCCACCTTGAACTCGGCGATGACGTCGCGACCCTCGCCCGGGGCGAAGCCGTTGCCGCGGAACGGCGGACGCTCGATCACCCAGCCGTCCATCGCGCGCAGCGCCTGCTCGTTCTGCCCGCCGTACGGGATCCGATAGAGACTGGGCCGGAACGCCGGCCAGCGCAGCACGAACGCCTCCTTGGCGTCCTGCTGGAACGGCGCGCTGTCGTAGCTGAGCCCGAGCGCGCCGAACAGCTCCGACGGCGTCCGCAGGTGCTCGACCTCGGACGCCCGGTGCACGAACCCGGCCACCCGGTCGTAGCCCCGGTCCAGGTAGTAGTCGACCTGGTCGGCGGCGATCGTCTTCTGCATCACCGTGGCGTGCTGCGCCTCGTCGTTGACCGGCTCCGGAGCCGGGACGACCGCGGCCGCTTCCTCGGCGGTCGGGCCCTCGATCGGGTCCGCGCCGAGACCGGCCTCGGTGGCCCAGTTCGCCAGGGCGATGATCTGGGTCCCCGGGTACTTCGCGCCGACCGGGGTGCCCGGGTTGACCGCGAACGACCAGTGCGGGTCGGGCCAGTTGCGGATCAGCTCGTAGAACCGGACGCCCACCGTGCGGGTCGGCTCGCCGTAGTGCTCGGAGAGCCGGTCCTTGCTGGTGAAGACGATCAGGAACTTCTCACCCTCGACCTCTTCCGGCTGGAAGGCGAAGCCGGACTCGCCCGGCGCGCTGCCCGGCCGCGAGTGGTGGGCCACGGGGACCAGCACGTTCGCCAGGAGCAGCGTGGAGAGGAAGACGTCGGTGTTCCCGGCGTCGGCGGCGTCCTGCAACTCGCGCTCGGCCTCGTTGGCCGGCAGGAAGTTCTCGTGACCGCCCTGATCCTGGCCACCGCCGGTCGAGGAGCCGGCGACCCCCAGCCCGGACGAACCGGACGTCGGCGTGGTCGAGCCGGCCGACGGCAGCTGGATGATCTGCGTCACATGCGCCTGGTTCGCATACGCCGAGGCCGGGCTGCCCTGCGGCGGCATGCCGAAGGCGGGACCGGGCGCGGGCACGGCGGGGGCGCTGTAGGAGGAGGCCGGAGCGTACGCGGACGGCGCGCCGCCCGGACCGTAGGCGTCGGTCGTACCCGCGGGCGAGCCGTAGCCGGACGCCGGGCTGCCGGGAGCGGCATACCCCGAGGCCGGGCTGCCCGGAGCCGCGTAGGCCGAGGCGGGGCTGCCAGAAGCGGCATAGGGCGAAGCCGGGCTGCCGGGAGCGCCGCTGCCCGGGGCGGCTGCCCCGGAAGTGGGGATGCCCGGAGCGCCCGCGCCCGAGATCGGGCTGCCGGGAGCAGCGGCTCCGGAGACCGGGCGACCCAGGCCGGTCGGTGCCGAGACCGGACGGCCCTCCGGCGAGTGGCCGAAACTGCTCGGCGAACCGGGATAGCCGGACGAGGCGCCCGTCCCGGGGTTGCCCGCCGGGCCGAAACCGGACGCGGCGGGACCCGAACCGGGGCCGAAACCGGATGCCGAGGCCGGGCCGCCGTAAGCGGGCGCGCCGGAGCCCGGGCCGTAACCCGGCGAGCCGGGCGCGACGGAGCCCTGGCCATAGCCCGGCGAGGCGGGCGCGCCGGACGCCGGAGCGCCGGGTGTCGGGCCGCCGAGCGCGCCGTATCCCGGGCCCCGATCAGCGCCGGGAGCGCCCGGAATGACCGGCGGGAGCAGGCCGGGACGGCCACCCGATGCGGGCGGAGCCGACCGGTCAGCCCCGGCCGGGCCGAAGTCGGAGCGCGGCAGCGCCGGAGGCGGCCCGGACGGGCCGAACCGGTCGGCCGACGGGTCGCGCTGGGCAAGGCTCGGATCCGGAGCCGGGGTGTGCCCACCGGTGAGCGCCTGCGCCGCGGCCGCCATCGAGGACGGCCGCTCCGAGGGCGGGGTCACCTGACGGCGGGGCAGCCCGTTGGCCGGGCCACCGGACGAAGCCGGCGCGGCCGGAGCCGCTGCACCCGGAGCCGGAGCGCCCGAGGCCGGAGCGCCCGAGGCCGGAATGCCCGAGGCCGGAGTGCTCTGCGCGGCCGCGGCCTGCGGCGACGCGGGGCCCTGCGGGAAGCTCGGCGCCGGGGTGGAACCCGGCATGGTCCGGGAGTTGGTGAACCCGGAGAACGACGTCGTCTGGCTCGGGCCGGCGGCCTGGCCGGGCTGACGTCGCGGCAGGTCGGTGCCGCCACGAACGGGCGGCGGGTTGATCGCCGGGTTGGCACTCGCCGGGGCGCCCAGGCCGGCACTCGCCGGAGACCCCAGGCCGGCGTTCCCCGGAGACCCCAGGCCGGCGCTCGCTTGAGACCCCGGGCCGCTGGGAGCCCCGAAACCGGCAGGAGCCCCCGGGTTCGCCGGAGAATTCGTCGGAGCGCTGAGTGCCGCGGGACCACCGCCCGGTGCGCCGATGTTCGGACCACGGCCGCTGCCGATCGCCGCCCAGCTCGGGTCGACCTGGGCCTCGGCCGGGTCATACGGCTTGACGTGCTCGGGGATCGGCGGCGTGTTCGCCATCGGGGTACGCACCGGGAGCGGCGCGCTCAGGTCCTGGAGCGGCCCGCGAGGGTCGTTCTCCGGCCCGAAGGGCACCGCGTCCGAGTTCCAGCCGGGGGTCGCCATGCCGCTGGACCCCGCGCTGCGCGTGGGCAGCCCCGAGGACGACGGCGAAGCGGCCGGGGCGCCGGGCGTGCCCGGGAAGTCGCGCGGGATGGTCGGCGCCTGATAGGCCGCCGGAACCTGCTCCGCCCCCGGACGACCGGGTGCGGGAGCGCCCGGAGCCGGCATACCGGCGGCACCCGGCGCGTTCGCGCCCGGTTGACCGGCCGGGTCGGCCGCGGCCGGGGTCCGCACCGGCAGCCCGGACGGCGTGGTCTGGCGGGTCGGCAGGCCGGCCGGTCGGACCGGAAGGCCACCAGGATTGCTCCCGGCGAGGCCGCCCGGCTGAGCACCCGGCGAGGACAGGCCACCACCGGGCGAGGACAGGCCACCACCGGGCGAGGACGGGCCGCCGCTCGGCGAGGAGGGGGAACTGCCCGGACCGAACGGCGATCCGCCCGGACCGAACTGGGATGAACCGGATGCGGCGGCCGGACCGAACTGAGAGGCGCCGGAAGCGCCCCCCGCGCCGAACTGCGCGGCGGCCGGAACCGGCTGGGCCGGACCGGGCTGCTGCATGCCACGCCGCGGGAGACCGGCCGGGCTCGAGCCGGGCTGAACACCACCCGGTTGAGGGACGCCCGGCTGCGGCACGCGCGGCCCGCCACCGGGACCACCCGGACCGGACCCGAGCGCACCCGGGCCACCGGGCGCACCCGCGGGGTAGGCAGCCGCGGCCGCCGGGGCCGAAGCGTCATAGGTCGGGCCGCCGGGGCCGTCACCGGCCCGCTTGGCGGCGAGCGCCGCCGCACCGATCTCCTGGATCTTGGAGGTGCCGTGCACCTCACGACCCGGACCACGGGTCGGAAGTCGCAGGTCGCCGCGCGCCAACTGGGCGACGAACCAGGCCGGCAGGTACCCCTCGATCGGCAGGCCGGGGTTGACCGCCAGCCACCACTCCAGGTTCGGCCAGGTGTTGGCGAGCTCCGCATACGGAACCCGGCGCGACGAGCCGGTGTAGTCGGAAAGACAGGAGCGCAATGCCTCCTGGGAGGTGAACGCGAGCACATGCGTGCGCCCACCGGTGCTCCAGGTGCCCCAGCCCAGCGGTGCCAGACCGGCCAGCGCATCGGCCGAAACCGGCAGCAGGAGGTCGACACCGGCGAGGATGCGGAAATAGGACTCCTGGTCGTCGGTGCGCAACGCGTCGCGCATCGCGACCTCAGGGTCCGTAACCGGCTCCCACTCGGACACGTCCACCTCTCCCCACGCGTACGACTGAGCCATCTCGACGCGTATAACCTACAAGGCCAGACCGCAATGACAATGGGCGGCAGTGCGCTGTTGACCGAGTTGTATCCCGGCATGCCCGGTACACGGTCGCGCCGAGCCGGTACGCGCGCTCCAATCGCCCGGCGCAATGATCCAACAACCGATGGTAGCCGTGTCAACCGCCCGGGCCAGTACGCGAACGGGCGACCTCAACCCGCCCGGAACGGACCAATAGGAACGCCCGAACGGGTAGGCCCCGTCGTCACTGGAACCGTTGTGTCGCGGCCCGTTCGGTCGCCACGTAGTCAGCGGCCGACTCGTCCACCGCGAGTTTGATCTGGCGAAGGATGCCCTCCAGGTCGGCCGAGGCGGCCCGCCAGGTGGTCTGCCGCTGCGCGTACGCCTCACGGGCCTCGCCGGCCCAGCTCTCCACGAGCGGTGCGGCATCGCGTTCGAGCTGGTCGAGCTGGGTCCGCAGGGTGGCGAGCGCCTTGTCGATGTCGGTGCCGGCCTGTCGCAGGGCGCTGAAGTTGACGAGCAGAACTCCGTCGTTCACGAGGATCCTCCTGGAGAAAGTCAGAGCGGCAGCGTGAACGTGCCGCCGGTGCGGGCGACACGACTCGCGGCCTCGGAATCGGTGGACTGGTAGCCGACGCCGGCGGCCCGGATCGACTCGGCGGTCTCGGCGAGCGCGTTGTTGAGGCGCTGGAGATCCGCCGCATATTGCGTCTTGACCTGCTCGAACGCGGTCGCGCCGAGCCCTTTCCACGAGCTGTTCAGCCCGGACAGCTCGGTCATCAGCAAGCTCAGCATCTGCTGCAGCGCGCCGTTGACCTGATCGAATTTGGCCGCGGTGCTCGCCATCACCGTGGATTGCGCCTGGGTGTAGGCCATTTCCGAGATCACCCCGTTCTCTGCTGTGGACGGACATGACGATCACCCACACATCGATGCGGGTCATCGTATTGCGGGTCGCGACCTGGGATCGAGTCTCAGTGTGATCGCCTGGTCACGTCTTGGGCCTCGACGCTAGGCGATGAGCGGGCGGCGGCGAAACCCCCGAATCCAGGCCTGTGGATAACTCGGACCTGTGGACAACGGACACGGCCGATTCGGATTTCGCCCTACCATGTGCCGCGCAGGGAGATCGACGCCCATCACGATCTTGGGGGTGCGCATGGCGACGGATCTGGCCACGCCGCGGCGAGCCACCTCGGCGCCGGCCGCCCGCGCGGCGAAGGCCCGCGGCGTCCGTCTCCACCAGGTGGTCGCCACCCAGGCGGCAGCCGTTCTTCTCCTGGTCGGCGCGGTTCTCGGCAGGCCGGCGCTGCTCCTCGCGGTGATCTGCGCCGTGCTCCTGCTCGCCCTGATCTGGCTGCGCGTGCGCGAGCGCTGGGCCTTCGAGTGGCTCGCCGCGGGCCTGCGGTTCGGCGCCCGCCGGCGGACCGCCACCACGGTCCTGGAGCTGGCCGCCCCGGGCACCCGGGTGACGTCGGCCGACCTTCCGGGCGGGCCGGTCGCGGTGCTCGCCGACGACTTCGGCCTCACCATGCTGCTCGAGCTGGGCGATCCGGCCGACCTGCTGGCCGACGGCTCGCCCGAGCTCGCCGCGCCGTGGGAGCTGCTGACCGCCGACGGCCGGGAGCGGCCGTCCTGCCGGGTCCAGCTCCTGCTCAGCGGCGCGCCCGCGCCCGCCGCCGGGGCCGGGCCGATCGCGATCTCCTATCGGGCGCTCACCGCGGGCCGGGCTCTCGGGCACTGCCGCGCGGTCCTGGCGATCCGGGTGCAACGCGACGAGGGCTGGTCCGACGCCGAGCTGCGGCGGACGCTGACCGGCCTGGCACGCAAACTGGCCAAGCGCCTGACGGCGCGGCCGGTGGGCAAGGCTGCGGCGATTCGTTTGATAACCGAGCTGACGTACGCCGATCCGGCCGCCGGAGTCCGTGAGGAGTGGACGGCGTTGCGGGCCGGCGACACGGCTCAGATCACCTTCCAGACGCGGCCGGAGGTCGGCGCCGAGCCGCCCGCCGAGATCCTGACCAGGCTGCTTTACCTTCCGGCAGCAGCGACCACGGTGAGTCTGACCGCCGATCTCCCGGAGCCGCCGTCCGCCGAGCCACCGCTGATCGGCCTGTCCGTGCGGCTGGCCGCTCCGGACCTGCGCGCCCTGGAGGAGGCGGCGACGTCCGTCGAGCGGCTGGCGGCGGCCGAGCGCGTCCGGCTCCGTCGGCGGGACGGTGAGCACCTGAGAGGGCTCACCGCGACTCTGCCGCTCGGTGCGACGGGCAGCCCGCCGCACATTCCGCCGGGCTGGCCGTCCGGTCATCAGGGATCACCTCGCCCGGAGCCCGCTCCTGGCCCTCCCCGGCCGCCGGGCCGACAGGCGTCGACCAGACAGACCCGGTCGCTGGAACAACGCCCGCCAGCCGCGCAGACGCAGTCGCTGTGGCAGCAGGCGTTGCCGGCGCAGGCCCGGCAGGCGGCGCAGGCCCAGCAGGCATTGCCGGGGCGAGCGCGGTCGGCCAAGACGCGGTCGGCTCAGGCGCAATCAGAGCAAGCGCACTCGGCCCACCAGTCGGCCCAGCAGTCAGGGCAGCAATCGGCTCAGGCGCAGACCGGGCGGACGCAGACCGGGCAGGGGCGGTCGCCTTCGCGGGGCGCGCCGATGGCCGTGGGCGGGCGCTTCGGGCGGCTGGTGCTGCCGACCGCCCGGGCCGGCGTGGTGATCGGACGCGACCGGCACGGGCAGCCGTTGCCCATCCGGTTGTTCCGGCCCGAGCCGACCCGGATGTTGCTGGTCGGTGATCTCCGCTGTGCGCAGCTGCTGACGTTCCGGTCGCTGGCCGTCGGTGCCCGGGTGCTGGTGCGCACGCGACGTCCACGGGCGTGGGCGCCGTTCGCCCGGGGTGCGGCCGCTCCGGACGGGTCGATCGCCCTGGCGCCGCCCGATCACCCGGTCGAGCCGCCGGCCGGTACCCCGCTGCGGCCGCTGCTGACCATTCTCGACATCGATTCGCCGCCGGCCGCCGCGGCCGGGGTGTACCCGGTGCAGCAACAAAGCCCCGCGACCGGCTCGCCGAGCAGCATCGACACGATGTCGACCAACCCGATGGATGAGCGGCACGCGGGGATGCTCGACCCGGCAGGTGAGCAGGACGCGGAGATGACCGACCCGGCGAGCGAGCAGGACTCGGGGGCTGCGATCAGACAGGACGGAGGCGCCGGCTCCGCCGGGCCCTGGGAGGCGACCGTGACCTTGCGGGAGCGATTCGGAAGCGGCGACGTGGCGGCCGCGATCGGGGCGGATCTGGTGCTGCTGCAGACGATGCCGGCGGACGATGCCGAGCTGATCGGGACCGCGCTCAGCCTGGGTGACGTCGCCCGGCTGCTCACCCGGATGCGGCCCGGGATGGTCAGCATCATCAGTCACCAGGCGGTTCGTTGGGCGACGCTCTCCCCTACCGACATCGAGAAGATCCTGATCGGCTCCCCCACACCGACATAGCAAAGCTCCCCATCGGCGCTGCCTCACCGACACGGCCGACACAGCCGGCACGGCACGACACGGCGTGGCCGACACGGCGTGGCCGACACGGCGTGGCCGACACGGCGTGGCCGACACGGCGTGGCCGACACGGCGTGGCCGACACGGCGTGGCCGGCACGATCAATAAATGAGTGATAGATCTCGATATGTCGGAATATCCGGGAGTGCGCGGATGAAGATCGCGGAGTGTCGTACCCGCCAGTGGCGCGGCCGTGGCACGATCCCCTGCCATGGGCATCATCATCCGGCTCGTGATCACGGCGGTCTCGCTGTGGATCGCGACCCTGGTCATCGACGGGATCGATCTCACCGCGGGCAGCGCGGCCGCCAAGGCCGGCACGCTTCTCGCGGTCGCGGCGATCTTCGGTCTGGTGAACGCGGTTCTCCGGCCGATCATCAAGACGATCGGCTGCGGTCTCTACGTCTTCACGCTCGGCCTGATCGCGGTGATCGTGAACGGCCTGCTGTTCATGCTGACCAGCTGGATCGCCGGGCGGATCGACCTGGGCTTCCACGTCGAGAGCTTCTGGCCGTCCGCGGTCCTCGGCGCGCTGCTGGTCGGCATCGTGAGCTGGGTGCTCAACATGCTCGTCCCCGACGGCGGCGACGACTGAACCGCACAGCGCAGCCAACGCACGACGTAACGAGAGCGGGGCGCCGACCGGGCGCCCCGCTCTCGCGTGCACCCACGGCGTTTCATGACTGCCGGTGACGGCCCGACGAGGCTGCCGGTGACGGGCCCCCGACGAGGCGGAAGAGGCCAGGCCAGCGGCATCTGATTGGCCCGGTGACCTGGAACATATGCAAGGACCGGGTTACGGAGTTGCCCTTACGGTGAGGGCATGAGCGACGAGCGGCGCGGATACCTGTACGGCTTCACTGCGTACGCCCTCTGGGGTTTCTTTCCGATCTATTTCAAGCTCCTCCAGCCCTCGCCGCCACTGGAGATCCTGTCCCACCGCGTGATCTGGTCGGTGGTGTTCGTGGCGCTGCTGCTCACCGGCATGCGGAACTGGACTTTCCTCAAGCGGATCCTGCGCACGCCGCGCCTGCTCGGCGGAATCTCCCTGGCCGCGGTGCTGATCGGGGTGAACTGGGCGACCTACATCTACGGCGTGAACTCGTCCCGCGTCGTCGAGACGGCGCTCGGTTACTTCATCACCCCGCTGTTCGTGGTCCTGCTCGGCGTGACCGTGTTGCATGAGCGACTGCGCCTCTGGCAGTGGATCGCGGTCGGCGTCGGCGGGCTGGCGGTCGCGATCCTGACGATCGATTACGGACACTTGCCGTATATCGCGCTCACGCTCGCCGTCTCGTTCGGTTCCTACAGCCTGATCAAGAAGCGGATGTCGCTGCCGCCGGCCGAGGGCCTGTTCATCGAGTCGGCGGTGCTGGCGTTGCCCGCGCTGGCCTATCTGACCTGGCTCAACCTGGACGGTGGCGCGAAGTTCGGGCACGTCTCGGCGACGCACACGATCCTGATGCTGTTCGCGGGTGTGGCCACCGCCGTACCGTTGCTGCTCTTCGCCGGTGCCGCGAACCGGGTGCCGCTGGTCGGCCTCGGCATCCTGCAGTACGTGGCGCCGATCCTGCAGCTGGCCTGCGGCGTCCTGATCTACCACGAGCCGATGCCGGCGGCCCGGCTCGCCGGTTTCGGCCTGGTCTGGATCGCCCTGATCATCTTCACCGCGGACGGCCTCCGCAGCGCCCGCGCCACCGCCCGCTCCCGCGCCGCCGCCGAGGCCACCGCCGCCCCTGCCTAAAACCCCCAAAACCCTTATTTGGTACGGCGTTCAGCCCGCCCAGAGAAACAACAACGCGCCCAGGGAAGCGGCAGCGCGCGGGAAGTAAGCGGCGCGGGAAAGTGAGCGGCGCGGGAAAGTGAGCGGCGCGGGAAAGTGAGCGGCGCGGGAAAGTGAGCGGCGCGGAGAACGACGCGGTGCGACGCGCGCAGGGAACGGCGCGCGGGGCGCCGGGCGGGTAGCGCGGTGCGCAGGAACGGCGCGTGGGGCGCGGTGCGCGCAGGAACGGCGCGTGGGGCGCGGTGCGCGCAGGAACGGCGCGTGGGGCGCGGTGCGCGCAGGAACGGCGCGTGGGGCGCGGTGCGCGCAGGAGCAGCGCGTGGGGCGCGGTGCGCGCAGGAACGGTGCGTGGGGCGCGGTGCGCGCAGGAGCAGCGCGGGGCGCGCAGGAGCAGCGCGGGGCGCGCAGGAGCAGCGCGGGGCGCGCAGGAACGGCGTGCGAGGAGCGCAGCGCGAGCGAGGAAGCGAATCAGGGCGCCGAAATCGCGCCGGGAGCGCCCGTCAACGAGGACGGTAGGTCAGCATGATCGTCCCGTCGAAGCGCACCAGATCCAGCCGATCCAGGCTCTCCGCCGGAAAATGCGTGGCCCCCTGCATCGAGAACTCCGCCCCGGGCTGCGGCGTCCAGGACCCGAGCTGCTCGCTCTGATCATCGGGACCGTAGGCGATCAGCCGGAACGTATACGGCTTCTCCGAGGCCGCGTACGTGCAGATCATCTCCACCCGGCTCCCGCCGGCGGTTCCGGTCACCCGGATGGTCGCCGTGATCGGTGAGTTCGGCTGGACCGCGGCCATCGCCACGGCCGGCCCGACCGCGCCGCTGCCGGCCGCGGGCCGGTTCATCAGCCACAGCGTGACTCCGCCGCCGAGCACCACGATCAGCAGGGCCGCGGCGAGCGTGCTCATCAGCCGGACCGGGAAGGTCTTCACCCGCGGTGGCGAACCGTGCGACGAACCGCCATGCGACGAGGTGCCGTGTGGGGAGCCGTGCGAGGACAGCCCCGCCGATCGCGGGCCGTTCCGGTAGGAACGCTCCGGCAACACCGGGCTCAGCGAGGGGTCCAGCAGCTTGGCGAACTCGTCCGCGTCGAGCCGGTCCAGCATGTCCGGCACCCGGGACAGATCGGCCACCGCCTCCCGGCAGAACGAGCACGTCGCCAGGTGCTGTTCGTAGGCCGCGCGCTCCGCCGGCGACAGCGCGCCGAGGACGTACGCGGCGTCGTCGTGCCCGTCCTCACACCGCATGTTTCCCCGCCTCCAGCCGGCTTCCCGTCGTCCGCACTTTGGTACGCGACAACCGCCGTGGAGGTTCAAATATCTCTTAAAGCCGCACCTCAAGCTGTAGCGATTCGGTCACTCAAAAAGTGCCCGGGCTGCGAAAACGCTCCGGAAACAATCGTCTGCGCCGAATGATCTGTGAACGAGCACAGAATGGCGTCAGGCGGTGGCGGACTCGCCGCCGGAGAGCGCTTCGGCGACATTCCGGGCGGCGGCGGTCAGCTTCGCTCGGACCACCCGGGCCGACGTCAGCATCTCGGCGGCCGGCATCGAACAGGCGAGCACGAGCCGGCGCTCCATGTCCCGATCGGCGACCACGACCACCGCGGCGGAGGCCAGCCCCTGCCGGAACTGTCCCATTTCGATCTGCATGCCCCGTCGCTCGCCCGCGGCGAGATCGGCCTCGAGCGCCTCGCCCGTGGTCAGCGTCGTCGGGGTGAACGCCCGCATCCCGTAGTCGCGCAGGTAGCGCGACCGCTGATCGGGGGTGAGCGTGGCGAGCAGCGCCTTGCCCAGCGCGGTCGCGTGCCCGCCCTCGTCGAAACCGGGGGCGACGTCGTCGAGGAACGGCGAGCGGGCGCCCTCGGCGGAGGCGGTCACCGCTATCCGGCCGCCGACGAAGCGGCCCAGGTAGTGGCTGTACCCGGTGTCCAGGGCGGCGCGGCGCAGCGCGTCGCCGACCGCTGGTGGACCCCGGAACGCCGACACGAGCTCGCGATATCGATCCGCGATCTCCAGGCCGACGATGTACGTCCCGTCCTCTCGGCGAATCACGTAGCCCTCATAGGCGAGCGTGCGCACGAGGTGATAGGTCGTCGCGACGGTCAGCTCGCAGCGCCGGGCGATCTGTTTCACCGTGAGCCCGCGCGGTGCCCGGCCGACCGACTCCAGCACACGCAGGGCCCGCGACACGCTCCGGATGAGATCTGACGGCTCCGCTAGGGGGTCACGCACAGCTACCTCCGAGGCCAGGGACTTACACCATATGAAGAAACTCACGGCGACGGAATGCCAAAAGCATGTGGATCACGATCGATTTGCACAGCGGGTGTGATCAATAGAACGGGGCGTGTCCGAACGTGTCCGAATTGGCTTAGTCTGCGTCCGATGCCAACTGCCTCGAATCGCCCGCGAGTACCCGCGTCCACCAGGCAAAACGCCACGCGGGCCACGATCGGGGCCCTTACCACGACCATTTCTGTTTCGATACCGGTCTTCCTGGTCGGCGGGCTCGCCGTTCAGGTACGCGAGGAACTCGGCTTCAGTCCGGCCGGGCTCGGGCTGGTGGTCTCCGCCTACTTCGGCGTGAGCGCGCTCGCCTCCGTCCCGGCCGGAGCGCTGGTCGAGCGATTCGGCGCCACCCGGATCTCGCGCACCGGCATCGGCCTCTCGGCGGCCTCGCTGATCATGGTCGCGGCCGTCGCGAGGTCACTGTGGAGCCTGATCGCGATCCTGTCGGTCAGCGCGGTCGGCAACGCGATGGGCCAGCTGGCCAGCAACACCAGCCTGTCCCGGCAGGTGCCGTTGCACCGGCAGGGCTTCACGTTCGGCGTGAAGCAGGCCGCCATCCCGGTCAGCACCCTGCTGGCCGGCGCGGCGGTCCCGGTGGTCGCGCTGACCGTCGGCTGGCGCTGGGCCTTCGTCGCGGCCGGCGCACTGGCCTGCGCGGCGATCCTGGTGGTGCCGGCCGAACCGGTGGTCCGCAAGCCACCGAGGGAGCACGGGCCGGCGACCGGCGCACTGGTCGTTATCGGACTCGCCGCCATGCTCGCCGCGGCCGCCGCCAACGCCCTCGGCACGTTCCTGGTGTCGTCGGCCGTCTCGCACGGCATCGATCCGGCGTCCGCCGGACTCACCCTCACCCTCGGCGGCGCGATCTGCGGCCTGGCCCGGATCACCGGCGGCTGGCAGGCGGATCGACGGCCGGGTCGGCAGGTGGGCACGATCGCCGCGCTGCTCGCCTGCGGCGCGCTGGGGTTGGCCCTGCTCGCGGTACGCGGTGAGAGCGCCCTGGTGGCCGGCGTCGTGCTGGGGTTCGGCTTCGGCTGGGCCTGGCCCGGTCTGCTGAACTTCGCCGTGGTGCGCCTGCATCCCCAGGCCCCGGCCGCGGCCACGTCGATCACCCAGACCGGCGTCTACACCGGCGGCTGCGTCGGCCCGCTCGGCCTCGGAGCGGTCGCCGACGCGGCCGGCTATCCCACGATGTGGACCGTCGCCTCGATCGCCATGGTATTGGCCGCGGTCCTGATGCTTCTGGGTAGCCGACTGCTCGGCCGGCACACCGCATAGGGGACCGGGTTTTTGTGGGGTAAACCGCAACCAGCCACGGACGTCGCCCTTGCGGGCCTCGTGTTCTGGGCGCCCCGCGCCCTTGCGAGGCCCGGAAGGGTCCCCGCGGGAGCGACGATCTGTACCCCGGCGGACCGAGGCAAAGAAAATCTTGAAGTTAGTTGGTCCGGTCGGCGATGTAGTCGCAGAGGCTTTCCATCGCGCGCTTCGCCTCGCCGTCCGGCAGCGGGGCCAGGCGCGCCCGCGCCTCCTCCGCATAGCCGCGCACGGTCTCGCGGGCCTGCTTCATCGCCGCCGACTCACGCAGCAGCGTCAGCGCCTCGGCGTGCAGCGCGTCGTCGGTGATCGGGCCGGCCGAGAGCAGCTCGCGCAGGCGGGCCGCGGCCGGATCCGCGTCGTCGCCGGCCAGGGCGTAGAGAACCGGCAGCGTGGGCACGCCCTCGCGCAGGTCGGTGCCGGGCGTCTTGCCGGACTGGACCGACTCGGAGGCGATGTCCAGCAGGTCGTCGGAGAGCTGGAAGACCAGGCCGATGATCTCGCCGTAGCCCGCGAGCGCCTCGACGACCTCGGGCCGGGCGCCGGAGAACAGGCCGCCGAAGCGGGCCGCGGTGGCGATCAGCGAGCCGGTCTTGTCCGCGATGACCTGCAGGTAGTGCTCGATCGGATCGCGGTCGCGCGGGCCGACGGTTTCCGCGATCTGGCCGTGGACCAGGCGGGAGAAGGTCTGCGCCTGCAGGTGCACCGCCTCGGTGCCGAGCTTGGCGGCCAGCTCCGCGGCCTGGGCGAACAGGTAGTCACCGACCAGGATGGCCACCGAGTTGCCCCAGCGCGCGTTGGCGCTCGGGGTGCCGCGGCGAACCGGCGCCTCGTCCATGACGTCGTCGTGGTAGAGCGTGGCCAGGTGGGTCAGCTCGACCACGTTGGCCGCGTCGATCAGCTCGGGGCGGGCCGGGTCGCCGAACTGCGCGGCCAGCGCCACCAGGATCGGCCGCAGCCGCTTGCCGCCGGCGTCGGCGAGATGACGGGCGGCCTCGGTCACCAGCGGGTCGGCGCTGGCGACGTGGACCCGCAGCGCTTCCTCGACGGCGGCCAGCATCGCCGACACCGACGCGTCCATCACGGGATCGACGTCGAGGCCCAGCGACGACAACGTCAGATCACCGGTGCTCACCACGCTCCCACGATGCCATACCGGCCCACCGGTTTCAGTCCCAGGGGTATGAGTCACAAGATCAAGAATTGCTTTTCGGCAGGCTCGCACGGATGGCCCGGTAGGCGTCCCACGGGATGGACGGTCGGGCCAGGTTCCGGCGGTCCAGATAGCGGCGAGTGGTGGCCTGGCACTCACGACCGATCCGGATCGGATCCAGGACGCTCGCCCGGCTCCGCTGGCCCGGCTCGACCAGCTTCGACGGGAGCAGCAGCCAGCCCTTCTCGTCCGCGGTCAGGATGCCGCGGATGTTCGCGTTGTGCAGGCCGGCCAGCTTCTCGTCGTGCCGGTGGACGAGCAGGCCGGCCGGGCCCTCGGCGATCCCGGTGCCCTCCGGCACCTCGACCCGGTAGCCGTCCGCCTCGGCCGCGACCGTGGTCCGGACCAGGGTCGGTGCGCCCGCCTCGTCGATCGCGATCAGGACCACGGTCGGGTACTGCGCCAGCACCTCGGCGCCGAGCAGACCGGTCGCGGTGACCGCATTCGACACGGTCGGCAACGGGCGGGTCACCACCTTGGTCGGCTGCACGGTGATCTTGAGTCGCATGTAATAAAAATCGGTCATCGTGTTGGTCGGCCAGTTCAGATACTTCTGGCTCGACGGCTGGCGCTCCATCAGCAGCGCCCAGAGCCGGCCCAGATCGCCGGAGGGCTCGGTGTGCACCTCCTCCGGGCAGGTCGCGACGCCGCGCACCAGGATCTGCTCGGGCGCCGCCAGCCCGCTCGCGGCCGGCTCGGAGAAGAGCAGCGCCACCCGGCTGTCCCGGCGGATGTTGTACGCCTTCTGCGGGTACCCCAGCGACGTGGTCAGCAGGAACGTCCCGTCGTCCAGACGCAGGCCCGACGTGGGCCAGGCGACCGGCGAGCCGTCCTTGGTCAGGGTCGCCAGCTCGCAGGTGCGGTAGGCGTCGATCACAGCGGGCAGAGAAGTCACGCGCGGCATCTTAAGTGGATCTCGTTGACGACCGATAAACGCCAGTGGCCCCGGCAAGCTGCCGGGGCCACTGGCGTTCCAGGTTCAGCGGACGAACTGGGACGCCTCTCGCGTCAGATCGATCAGCGGCGCCGGGAACAGGCCCAGCGCGACCGTCACGAGCACCCCGAGGCCCAGGGCCGCCGAGGTCAGGAAGCCCGGGATGGAGACCGCCGGGGTCGACTCGCTCGGCTCCGACTGCCACATCAGCACGACGACCCGCAGGTACGGGAAGGCGATCAGCATGCTGCTGACCACGCCGAAGATGACCAGCCAGGTCTGTCCGCCGTCGATGGCCGCCCCGAAGACCGCGAACTTGGCGGTGAAGCCACTGGTCAGCGGGATGCCGGCGAAGGCCAGCAGGATCAGCGTGAACACGCCGGCGAGCAGCGGGCTCTTGCGGCCGATTCCGGCCCAGCGGGACAGGTGGGTGGCCTCGCCGTCCGAGTCCCGGACCAGGCTCACGATGGCGAACGCGGCGAGCACCGAGAAGCCGTACGCGACCAGGTAGAACATCGTGCTGCTCAGGCCGTCCGGGTTGAGCGCCAGCACGCCGACCATCAGGTAGCCGGCGTTGGCGATCGACGAGTAGGCCAGCAGCCGCTTCATGTCGGTCTGGGTGACCGCCAGGATCGAGCCGAGAAGCATGGTGAGCACCGCGACCGTGCCGAGCACCGGCTGGAAGTCCCAGCGCACGCCCTCGAACGCCACGTAGAGCACGCGGAGCAGGGCCCCGAACGCGGCGACCTTGGTGCAGGCCGCCATGAACGCGGTGATCGGTGTGGGCGCGCCCTGGTAGACGTCCGGTGTCCAGACGTGGAACGGGGCGAGCGCGCTCTTGAAGAGCAGACCGATCGCGACCAGGCCCAGGCCGCCGTAGAGCAGCACCTGGCTGCGCTGCGGGTCGGCGACCGCGTCGTGGATGACGCCGAGCTGGACGCCGCCGGCGAAGCCGTACAGCAGCGCGACGCCGAACAGGAAGAACGCCGAGGCGTACGACCCGAGCAGGAAGTACTTGAGCGCGGCCTCCTGGCTGAGCAGGCGCCGGCGACGGGCCAGCGCGCACAGCAGGTACAGCGGCAGCGAGAAGACCTCCAGCGCCACGAACATGGTGAGCAGGTCGTTCGCGGCGACGAAGAGCAGCATGCCGCCGAGCGCGAAGGCGGCCAGCGGGTACACCTCGGTGAGGCCCGGCTGACCGGCCGACTGGCGGCTGTCCTTGTCCGAGCCGACCACGACGGCCGCCTGGGCGACGAACGCGCCGCCCGCCTCCACCGAGCGCTCGCCGATCAGCAGCAGCGACACCGCGCCGAGCAGCAGGATCGCGCCCTGCAGGAACACCGTCGGACCGTCGAAGGCGACCGCGCCGCCGATCGTGACGATCCGGGTGTTCCGGTTGATGATCAGCACGATCAGCGCCGCCACCACGCCCAGCAGGGTGAACACCAACTGGACGACGTTGCGCGACTTCCGCGGGACGAGCACCTCGATGAGGACCCCGACACAGGCCACCCCGAAGAGGATCAACATGGGCGCCAGCGCGCTGTAGTCGATCGGGGGCAGTTTGAGCTCTCCCATGGCTACCGGGCCGCCTTTCCGTCCGCGACCGCCGGGGTCGGGTCCTGCGTTCCGACATCCTCGAGGGTCTTCTGCACCGCTGGGTTGATCACGTCGGTGACCGGCTTCGGGTAGAAGCCGAGCACCAGCAGCAGCACGATCAGCGGGGCGACGACGAACTTCTCCCGCAGGCTGAGGTCTTTCCGCATCGCCGGGACCTCGTCCAGAACCGGGTTGAGGGTGCCCTGCGTGGTTCTCTGGATCATCCAGAGGACGTACGCCGCGGCCAGCACGATGCCGGTGGTGGCGATCACCGCGTACGCCTTGTGGGTGCTGAACGTGCCGATCAGCACCAGGAACTCACTGACGAACGGGGCTGTGCCGGGCAGCGCCAGCGACGCGAGACCGGCGAAGAACAGCACCCCGGCCAGCACCGGAACCAGCTTGCCGGCTCCGCCGAAGTCGCTGACCAGCGACGATCCCCGCCGGGCCACGAACATGCCGACCACGATGAACAGCAGGCCGGTGGCCAGCCCGTGGTTGACCATGTAGAGCACCGAGCCGGTGCCGCCCTGCGTGGTGAAGGCGAAGATGCCGATGCCGATGAAGCCGAAGTGCGCGATCGACGTGTACGACACCAGGCGCTTCAGGTCGTTCTGCCCGACCGCGAGCAGGGCCGCGTAGATGATGCCGATCACCGACAGGACCAGGGCGGCCGGGGCGAACCAGCGGGACGCCTCCGGGAACAGCGGGAGGCAGTAGCGCAGGATGCCGAACGTGCCGACCTTGTCCATCACGCCGACCAGCAACGCGGCCGCACCCGCCGGGGCGGCCCCACCGGAGTCCGGCAGCCAGGTGTGGAACGGGAAGAACGGGGCCTTGATCGCGAACGCCACGAAGAAGCCGAGGAACAGCCAGCGCGCGGTGTCCGGGTTGATCGACTGGCCGGCCTTGACCAGCGCCTCGAAGTCGAACGTGTGCCCGCCGACCACCCACAGCCCGATCACCGCGGCCAGCATGAAGAGGCCGCCGACCAGGCTGTAGAGGAAGAACTTCACCGCGGCGTACTGCTTCTGGCCGGAGCCGAACGAGCCGATGATGAAGTACATCGGGATCAGCATGATCTCGAAGAACACGTAGAACAGGAACACGTCCGCCGCGGCGAACACCCCGATCATGGTGAACTCGAACACCAGCAGCAGGGCGAAGTAGGTCGGTGCGGACCGCCGGCTCTGGTCGACGTCGTGCCAGGACGCCAGGATCACCACCGGGAACAGCACCGCGACCAGCATCAACATGACCAGCGCGATGCCGTCGGCGGCGAAGGTGAAGTTGGCGCCCCAGGCCGGAATCCAGGAGTACTTCTCGTGGAACTGGAAGCGGTCGGAGCTGTTCACCGTGAAGGCGACCCACATGAAGACGCTGAGCACCAGCACGACCAGCGACCAGATCAGCGCGACCAGCTTGGCCAGCTCGGCCTTGGCCCGCGGAATGGCCGCCACCACACCAGCCCCCACCAGGGGAAGCAGCGTGAGAATAGAGAGGAACGGGAAATCTTTCACGCCAGCCACCCCAACTGGATCGCGAGGAAGGCGCCGACCACGAGCATCGCGCCGGTGAGCATGGAGAGTGCGTACGAGCGGACGAACCCGGTCTGCAGCCGCCGCAGTCGCCCGGAACCGCCGCCGACAGCGGCCGCGAGTCCGTTGACCAGGCCGTCGACGCCCTTGTTGTCCAGGTAGACCAGGGCCCGGGTGAGGTAGATGCCGGGTCGCTCGAACACCGCCTCGTTGAACGCGTCGGTGTAGAGGTTGCGCCGTGCCGCGGTGACCACGAATCCGGCCGACTCCGGCGCGAGTGCCGTCCCGTTGCGGAACAGCGCCCAGGCCAGCCCGGCGCCACCGAGGGTCAGCGCGAGGCTGGCCACGGTGATCCAGATGCTCTCGTGGTGCTCCGGCTGCTCGCCGAAGACCGGGTTGAGCCAGTCCACCACGGTCGTGGACATCAGCCAGCCGGCCACCACCGAGCCGATCGCGAGCAGGATCAGCGGGATCGTCATGATCGCCGGCGACTCGTGCGGGTGCTTGTTCTCCTCGGTGTACCGCTCGGGCCCGTGGAACGTCAGCACGAAGAGCCGGGTCATGTAGAAGGCGGTCAGGCCGGCGCCGAGCATGGCCGCGCCGCCGAAGAGCCAGCCGGTCCAGCCTTCCCGGTCGAACGCCGCCGCGATGATCGGCTCTTTGGTGAAGAAGCCGGAGAGCGGCGGGATGCCGATGATCGCCAGCCAGCCCATCGCGAAGGTCAGCCAGGTGACCCGCATGTACTTGCTGAGACCGCCGAACCGCCGGATGTCGACCTGGTCGTGCATCCCGTGCATGACCGAGCCGGCCCCGAGGAACATGTTGGCCTTGAAGAAGCCGTGCGCCAGCAGGTGGATGATGGCCAGCGCGTACGCCGCCCCGCCGAGCCCGACGCCGAGGAACATGTAGCCGATCTGGCTGACCGTGGACCAGGCCAGGACCCGCTTGATGTCGTCCTTCGCGGTGCCGATGATGCAGCCGATCAGCAGCGTCAGCGCACCGACGCTGACCACCACCAGCTGCAGCGTCTCGTTCGCCGAGAAGATCGGGTTGGACCGGGCGATCAGGTAGACGCCGGCGGTGACCATGGTGGCCGCGTGGATGAGCGCGGACACCGGGGTCGGGCCCTCCATCGCGTCCGGCAGCCAGGCCTGCAGCGGGAACTGACCGGACTTGCCGGCCGCGCCGAGCAACAGGAGCAGGCCCATGACCAGCACCGTGGTGGCGCTCATCGAGGTGACCCCGCTGAACACCTTGTCGTACTGCGTGCTGCCGACCGTGGTGAACATCAGGAAGACGCCGACCGCCAGGCCGGCGTCGCCGACCCGGTTCATCAGGAACGCCTTCTTGCCGGCGGTGGCGGCCGACGGCCGGGTGTACCAGAACGAGATCAGGAGGTACGACGCGACGCCGACGCCCTCCCAGCCGAAGTAGAGCATCACGTAGTTGTTGCCGAGGACCAGCAGGAGCATCGCCGCGACGAACAGGTTGAAGTAGCCGAAGAACCGGCGCCGGCCCGGGTCGTGCTCCATGTAGCCGACCGCGTACAGGTGGATCAGGGATCCGACGCCGGTGATCAGCAGGACGAAGACGCCCGACAGCGGGTCGAAGAGCAGGCCGAAGTCGACCTTCAGGCTTCCGACGTCGATGAAGTCGAAGAGACTGAGCTGCGCCGATCGCTGCTCGGCGGCGAGTCCGCCGAGCTTGATGAAGAAGACCAGGCCCAGGACGAACGACGCGGCGACCGCGAGGACGCCGAGCCAGTGACCCCATTTGTCGGCCCGTTTGCCGAGCAGCAGCAGGATCGCCGCGCTGGCCAGCGGGATGGCGACGAGCAGCCAGATGCCGCTCAGCACTCCCGTAGCGGGGGCGTAGGTGTGTTCCACAACAGGCCCCTTCAGTACTTCAGGAGGTTCGCGTCGTCGACACTCGCGGAGCGTCGCGTACGGAAGATCGACATGATGATGGCGAGGCCGACCACGACCTCGGCCGCGGCGACGACCATCACGAAGAACGAGATGATCTGCCCGTCCAGGCCGCCGTTGATCCGGCTGAAGGTGACCAGCGCCAGGTTCGCCGCGTTCAGCATCAGCTCGATGCACATGAACAGGACGATCGCGTTGCGCCGGACCAGCACGCCGGCCGCCCCGATGGTGAACAGGATCGACGCCAAGATGAGGTAGTAGTCGGGGGTCACTTCTCGGTTCCCTTCAGGGCAACCTCGGAAGCCGTCAGCTCCCGGACCGGCAGGATCGGCGAGATGCTGTTCTCGGTCCCGTTGCCGTCCGGCAGCCGGGCCGGCGCGGCCACCGACATGGTGTTCGCGTAGACGCCGGGGCCGGGCTTCGGACCGGGGTAGTTGCCCGGGCGGAACCGCTCCTTCATCCGGGTCACCTGGTCGGCCTTGTCGCCGGGGGCCCGCTCGACGTGGGCCAGGATCATCGCCCCGACCGCCGCCGTGATCAGCAGGGCCGAGGTGACCTCGAAGGCGAACACGTACTTGGTGAACAGCAGCGCGGCCAGGCCCTGCACGTTCCCGTGCGCGTTGGCCTCGGCCAGACCCGCCGTCGGGGTGCCCTCGAGCCCGCGGGCCACGCCCGTGCCGACCAGGGCGGCGAAGCCCAGGCCGAGCAGGATCGCCGCGACCCGCTGCCCGCGCAGCGTCTCGATCAGCGAGTCCGACGCGTCCCGGCCGACCAGCATCAGCACGAACAGGAACAGCATCATGATCGCGCCGGTGTAGACGATGATCTGCACGAAGCCGAGGAACGGCGCCTCGTTGATCACGTACATGATCCCGAGGTTCAGCATCGTGACGACCAGGCACAGCGCGGAGTGCACCGCGTTGCGGGCCAGCACCATGCCGAGCGCCCCGAGCACCGCGAGCGGGCCGAGGATCCAGAAGGCGATCTGTTCCCCGGTGGACACGTGGGTCATTCCGTGGCCTCCTGCACAAGCGGCGACTTCTCCGCACCCGCCGACGTGCCCGGGTTGGTCAGCGCGCCGACGTAGTAGTCCTTGTCGGTCTCGCCCAGGCGCATCGGGTGCGGCGGCTGCTCCATCCCGGCCAGCAGCGGGGCCAGGAGCTGTTCCTTCGTGAAGATCAGGTCCTGGCGGTTGTCCCGGGCCAGCTCGTACTCGTTGCTCATGGTCAGCGAGCGGGTCGGGCACGCCTCGATGCAGAGTCCACAGAAGATGCACCGGGTGTAGTTGATCTGGTAGATCTTCGCGTACCGCTCGCCCGGCGAGAACCGCTGCTCATCGGTGTTGTCGCCACCCTCGACGTAGATCGCGTCGGCCGGGCAGGCCCAGGCGCACAGCTCGCAGCCGATGCACTTCTCCAGCCCGTCCGGGTGCCGGTTGAGAATGTGCCGCCCGTGGTAGCGCGGCGCCGGCGTGGGCGGGGAGAACGGGTAGTCGGTGGTGATCACCTTGCGGAACATGTGCGCGAAGGTCACGCCGAAGCCCTTGAAGGAGCCGGTAAACGTGTTCACGTCACACCTCCTTCGACTCGGGGTCGCCGCCCACGGCGGCCGGGGCACGCTCGGCGACCGCACGACGGGCGCGCGGACTCGGGGGGACCTGCAGGTCCATCGGTGGGACCGGGAAGCTGCCCGGTGGGCGGCGGGCCAGTTGTTCCTCGATGGAGCGTTCCTGCGGCACCGCCTTCGACGGCCATCGCCAGGCGACCACCACCACGATCCCGAAGAACACGGCCAGCGAGACCCACTTGGCCGGACCGTTGAGCTGACCACCATGAATGATCTTGAGGAAGGACAGCGTGAGGATCCAGACCAGGTTGATCGGGATCAGGGCCTTCCAGCCGAACCGCATGAACTGGTCGTAGCGCATCCGGGGCAGCGTGGCCCGCAGCCAGATGAAGCCGAAGAGCAGGATGAACACCTTGGCGAAGAACCAGAGCAGCGGCCAGTAGCCGGAGTTGGCGCCTTCCCAGACCGTGGTGATCGGCGCCGGGGCCCGCCAGCCGCCCAGGAACAGCGTCGTGCAGAACGCCGAGACGGTGATCATGTTGATGTACTCGGCGAGGAAGAACAGCGCGAACTTGAACGACGAGTACTCCGTGTGGAAGCCGCCGACCAGCTCGGACTCCGCCTCGGGCAGGTCGAACGGGGCCCGGTTGGTCTCACCGACCGCCGAGATCACGTAGATCAGGAAGCTCGGCGCCAGCTGGAAGAAGAACCAGCCGGGCAGGGTGATGTCGATCGGGCCGAGGCTGACCGGGTCGCCGGCCCGCTGCGCGGTGACGATCTCCGAGGTACTCATCGAGCCCGCGGTCATGAAGACCGCGACGATCGAGAGGCCCATCGCGACCTCGTACGAAATCATCTGTGCACTTGATCGCAAAGCCCCGAGCAGCGGGTACGTCGACCCGGACGCCCAACCGGCCAGCACCACGCCGTAGACGCTCATCGAGGAGCAGGCCAGCAGCACCAGCACCGAGACCGGCACGTCGGTGAGCTGAAGTGCGGTCCGGTGACCGAACATGGTCACCACGCCGCCGAACGGGATCACCGCGAACGCCGTGAACGCCGTCGTCGCCGAGATCACCGGGGCGATGAAGTAGACCACCTTGTCGGCGGTCCGCGGGATGATCTCCTCCTTGAACGGCAGCTTGAGGCCGTCGCTCAGCGAGGTCAGGTAGCCGCGGAAGCCGACCTGGTTGGGGCCCGGGCGGACCGCCATCCGGGCGACGACCTTGCGCTCGTAGTTGATCGTGAACAGCGTCAGGATCAGGAGCATGACGAACAAGCCGACCAGCTTGATCAGCACGATCCACCAGACGTCGTTCTCGAACGTCTGCAGGGTCGGGTCCTCCGCGTGCGCCGCGAGCAGGACGTTCATTGGTCAACTCCCTCGGCGAGAAGCGGGCCGGGCAGCCCGGCCGACAGCCGGACCACCGAGCCGGCGGTGACGCCGAGGCTGCGGCGCACCGTCGAGCCCGGCGAGTTGGTCGGCAGCCAGACGACCTGCCGGGGCAGGTCGGCGATCGCGGCCGGCAGGGTCACCGAGCCGCGGTCGGTACGAACCGTGAGCAGGTCACCGTCGGCGACCCGCAACTGCTCGGCCAGGTCCTTGCCGAGCCGGACGACCGGCGGGCGGGCGGTCCCGGCCAGCACGGCGTCCCCGTCCAGCAGCGACCCCAGGTCGATCAGCTGGTGCCAGGTGGCCAGCACCGCGGCCCGCTCGCCCGGTTCGGCGATCGGCTCGGCGGCGACCGTCGGCGGCCCGGAGCGCTCCGTGACGGCCGGCAGGACGGCCAGCTCGCGGCGGACCGCCTGCACGTCACCGGTGTTCAGGGTGACCTCCAGCAGCGCGGCGATCGCCTCCAGCACCCGGCCGTCGGTCAGCGCCGTGCTCCCCCGCAGGACCGTCTCGAAGGACCGCAGCCGGCCCTCCCAGTCCAGGTAGGTGCCGGACTTCTCGACCGCCGGCGCGATCGGCAGCACCACGTCGGCCCGCTCGGTCACCGCGCTCGCCCGCAGCTCCAGGCTGACCAGGAAGGGCACCGCGTCCAGCGCCTGCTCGGCGAGCACCGGGTCGGTCAGGTCGCCCGGGTCGACCGCACCGACCAGCAGACCGCCCAGGGTCCCGCCGGCCGCCGCCGCGATGATCGCGTCGACGTCCCGGCCGGGCCGGCTGGGCAGCACGCCGGAGTCGACGGCCCAGGAGATGGAGAGCTCGGCGCGCGCCGACGGGTCGCTGACCGGGCGACCGCCCGGCAGCAGGTTCGGCAGGCAACCGGCCTCGAGCGCACCCCGGTCCCCGGCCCGGCGCGGCACCCAGGCGAGGCGGGCCCCGGTCCGGGCGGCCAGCGCCGCGGCCGCGGAGAGTCCGCCCGGCACGGTAGCCAGACGCTCGCCGACCAGCAGCAGGCTGCCCGGCGCGGTCAGCGCCGCGGCGACCGTCGGGTCGGTGTTCAGCAGCCGGGCCTCGTCGCCCGGGACGGCCGCGACGAGCGTGGCGCCGAGCTTCTCGAAGCCCCGGGTCATGACCGGTGCGACCGCGGTGACCTGCAGCTTCTTGTTGTTGTGCGCTTTCCGCAGGCGCAGGAAGAGGATCGGGCACTCCTCCTCCGGCTCCAGCCCCACGATCAGGGTGGACGGGGCGCTCTCGACATCGGCGTACGTCACCTCGGAAACCCCGGCCACCGCGGCGGCGAGGAAATCCGCCTCCTCGGTGACCTCGGCCGGCGAGCCGGAGGCTCGCACCGGCCGCGCCCGGAAGTCGATGTCGTTGGTGTTCAAAACCAGACGGGCAAATTTCGCGTACGCGTACGCGTCCTCCACCGTCAACCGGCCGCCCGGAAGGACCCCGACACCGCGCTCGCGGGCGGCCCGAAGACCCTCCGCCGCGGTGACCAGCGCCTCGCTCCAGGACGCCTCGCGCAGCTGCCCGGTACGCGAGTCGCGGATCAGCGGTGTGGTGATCCGATCGGTGGCGGTGGAGTAGCGGAAGCCCCACCGGCCCTTGTCACAGTTCCACTCCTCGTTGACCGCCGGGTCGTCACCGGCGAGCCGGCGCAGCACCTTCCCGCGCCGGTGGTCGGCCCGCTGGGAGCAGCCGGCGGCGCAGTGCTCGCAGGCCGTCGGCGAGGAGACCAGGTCGAACGGGCGGGCACGGAACCGGTACTGCTCGCCGGTGAGCGCGCCGACCGGGCAGATCTGGATGGTGTTGCCGGAGAAGTACGAGTTGAACGCGACGTCCCCCTCGCCCTCGCCGACCTGGCCGTCGCCGGTGCCCGTGCCACCGAAGAAGTCGTCGCGGTACACGTTGATCTGCTCGCCGGAGGAGCGGTCCATCAGGTCGATGAACTTGTCGCCGGCGATCTCCTCGGAGAACCGGGTGCAGCGCTGGCAGAGTACGCAGCGCTCCCGGTCCAGCAGCACCTGGCTGGAGATGTGGATCGGCTTCTCGTACTCCCGCTTGGGCTCGTGGAACCGGGAGTCCGCGCGGCCGGAGCTCATCGCCTGGTTCTGCAGCGGGCACTCGCCGCCCTTGTCGCAGGTCGGGCAGTCCAGCGGGTGGTTGATCAGCAGCAGCTCCATCACGCCGGCCTGGGCCTTGGCCGCGACCGGCGAGCTGAGCTGGGTCTTCACGACCATGCCCTCGGCCACCGTCTGGGTGCACGAGGCGATCGGCTTGCGCTGCCCCTCCACCTCGACCAGGCACTGCCGGCAGGCGCCGGCCGGAGCCAGCAGCGGGTGGTCGCAGAACCGCGGGATCGCGATCCCCATCCGCTCGGCGACCCGGATGACCAGCTCGCCCTTCTCGGCCTGGACCTCGACGCCGTCGATGGTGAGCGTGACGAGGTCGGTCCTCTTCGCTACGTCGGTCATCAGTGCGCTCCTACGAGGGACTTCTCGGAGAGCCGCGGCGCCGTGCGGCCCTCGATGTAGCCGAGGTAGTCGTCCCGGAACCACTTCAGCGTCGAGATGACCGGCGTCGCCGCGCCGTCGCCGAGACCGCAGAAGGACCGGCCGAAGATGTTGTCCGCGGTGTCCTGCAGGGTGTCCAGGTCGGCGACGGTGCCGTGCCCGGCGAGGATCCGCCGGTACGTGCGCACCATCCAGTAGTTGCCCTCCCGGCACGGGGTGCACTTGCCGCACGACTCGTGGTGGTAGAACTCCAGCCACCGCCACGTGTTGTAGACCGGGCAGTCCTGGTCGGAGAAGATCTGCATCGCCGTGGTGCCGAGGATCGAGCCGGCCGCCGCCACACCCTCGAAGTCCATCGCGGTGTCGATGTGCTCGGCGGTCAGCAACGGCGTCGACGAGCCACCGGGCGTCCAGAACTTGAGGTTGTGACCCGGCTGCATGCCGCCCGCCAGCTCGATCAGCTCGCGGAGGGTGATGCCGAGGCCGCACTCGTACTGACCGGGATTGACCACCCGGCCGGAGAGCGAGTAGATCATCGGGCCGGCCGACTTCTCGGTGCCCATGCTCTTCCACCAGCCGGCGCCGCCCAGCACGATGTACGGCACGCTGGCGATCGTCCCGACGTTGTTGACCACCGTCGGGCTCGCGTACAGGCCGGCGATGGCCGGGAAGGGCGGGCGCAGCCGGGGCTGGCCGCGGAACCCCTCCAGCGAGTCGAGCAGCGCGGTCTCCTCGCCGCAGATGTACGCGCCGGCGCCGCTGTGCACCACCAGTTCCAGGTCGAACCCGGAGCCGAGGATGTTCTCGCCGAGGTAGCCGGCGGCGTACGCCTCCTGCACCGCGTTGCGCAGCCGGCGGGCGGCGTGCACGGCCTCGCCGCGGATGTAGATGAACGCCCGGTTCGCGCGGATCGCGTACGACGCGATGATCGCGCCCTCGATCAGCGAGTGCGGGTCGTAGGTCATCAGCGGCAGGTCCTTGCAGGTGCCCGGCTCGCCCTCGTCCGCGTTGATCACGAGGTAGTGCGGCTTGCCGTCGCCCTGCGGGATGAAGCCCCACTTCAGGCCGGTCGGGAACCCGGCGCCGCCACGACCGCGGAGCCCGGAGTCCTTGATCAGCTGGATCATGTCGTCGGGGTGCACGTCGAGCGCCTTGCGGAGCGCCTGATAGCCGTCCAGCCGCTCGTAGACGCCGATCTGCCAGGCGTCCGGGGAGAGCCAGCGCTTGGTGAGCACCGGAGTGAGCTTCTGGAGCACCTCCGGCCGGGGTTGAGTCATTTCTTGTCCTCCGCACGCGCCGGCTTGGTCTTGGTGATCGGGGTCTCCGGGTCGAACCCGGCCACCGCGATCCCGTGCTCCTGCGCGAGGCGGACGCCGCGCAGCGTGGGCGCGCCGGCCACCCCGTCGCCGACCGCGCCGTCCCGGGGGTCGGCGAAGCCGGCGAGCTGGAACTGCTGCTCACGCAGGCTGCAGACGCGGGCGCCGCGGCTCGGCGTGGGCCGCTCGCCGTTGCGCAGCTGGTCGACCATCTCGATCGCGGTCTCCGGGGTCGCCTGGTCGACGGTGAAGTCGTAGTTGACCGTCACCACCGGCGCGTAGTCGCACGCGGCCAGGCACTCCGCGTGCTCCAGCGTGATCCGGCCGTCGGCGGTGGTCTCGTCGTGGCCGACGCCGAGGTGCTCGGTCAGCCGGTCGTAGACCTCCTGCCCGCCCAGCACGTTGCAGAGGGTGTTGGTGCAGACGCTGACCAGGTACTCACCGGTCGGCCGGCGCTTGTACATGGTGTAGAAGGTGGCGACCGCGCCGACCTGGGCCTTGTTGATGCCCAGGATCTCGGCGCAGAACGACACCCCGGCCGGGCTGACGAAGCCCTCCTCGGTCTGCACCAGGTGCAGCAGCGGGAGCAGCGCCGAGCGTTCCCGGCCCACCGGATAGCGGGCCAGCACCTCCCGCGCGGACTCCAGCAGCTTCTCCGCAAGCGGAGCCGCGGCCGGAGAGAACTCGATAGCGGTTTCGGACATCAGCGATCACACCCACCCATCACCGGATCCAGTGAGGCGCCGCCGGCGATCACGTCGGCGAGCAATGCGCCCTCGGCCATCGCCGGGATGGCCTGAAGGTTGACGAAGCTCGGCTCGCGGTAGTGCACCCGATAGGGGTGGGTACCACCGTCGGAGACCGCGTGAACGCCGAGTTCGCCACGCGGGTGCTCGACCGCCACGTAGACTTGACCAGGCGGAACCCGGAAGCCTTCGGTCACGAGCTTGAAGTGGTGGATCAGCGATTCCATCGACTGACCCATGATCTTGGCGACGTGTTCCAACGAGTTGCCGAGACCGTCGACACCCAGCGCGAGCTGGGCGGGCCACGCGATCTTCTTGTCCGCGACCCAGATCGGGCCGGGCCGGAGCCGGTCGAGCGCCTGCTCGACGATCTTGAGAGATTCCTTGATCTCCGCCAGCCGGACGAGATAGCGGCCCCACACGTCGGCTGTGGTCGCGGTCGGCACGTCGAACTCGTACGTCTCGTAACCGCAGTAGGGCATGGTCTTGCGCAGGTCCCAGGGCAGGCCGGCGGAGCGCAGCACCGGGCCGGTGATGCCCAGCGACAGGCAGCCGGTCACGTCCAGGACGGCGACACCCTGCGTGCGCTTCTGCCAGATCACCTGGCCGGAGAGCATCGCCTCGTACTCCTTGAGCTTCTTCGGCAGGTACACCAGGAAGTCACGGATCTTCTTGACCGCCGTTTCCGGCAGGTCCTGGGCGAGGCCGCCGGGGCGGATGTAGCCGTTGTTCATCCGCAGGCCGGAGGTCTCCTCGAAGATGTCGAGGATGTACTCCCGCTCGCGGAAGCCGTACAGCATCATCGAGATCGCGCCGAGCTCCATGCCGGTGGTGGCCAGCCAGACCAGGTGCGAGGCGATCCGCTGCAGCTCCATGAACATGACCCGGATGGTCGTGGTCCGCTCGGTGATCTGATCGGTGATGCCGAGCAGCTTCTCCACCGCCAGGCAGTACGCCGTCTCGTTCGACATGTTGGACAGGTAGTCCATCCGCGTGACGAACGTGACGCCCTGGGTCCAGGTGCGGTACTCCAGGTTCTTCTCGATGCCGGTGTGCAGGTAGCCGACCACCGGGCGGGCCTCGGTCACCGTCTCGCCCTCGAGCTCCAGCACCAGCCGGAGCACGCCGTGCGTGGACGGGTGCTGGGGACCCATGTTGACGACGATCTTCTCGTTGCTGAGCGGGTCGATGCTGGACGTGACGCTGTCCCAGTCGCCGCCGGTGACCGTGAAGACACGGCCCTCGGTGGTCTCGCGCTCGCTCGCGTATTCAGACGTGGTCACTGGTAGACCCTCCGCTGGTCGGGCGGCGGGATCTCGGCGCCCTTGTATTCCACGGGCACCCCGCCGAGCGGGTAGTCCTTGCGCTGGGGGTGGCCCTCCCAGTCGTCCGGCATCAGGATCCGGGTGAGGTTGGGGTGGCCGGGGAAGACGACGCCGAACATGTCGTAGATCTCCCGCTCCTGCCAGTCGGCGGTCGGGTAGATGCCGGTGACGCTCGGAACCGGCACACCGTCCGCGACGGCCACCTCGAGACGGACCCTCCGGCGGTACGTCATCGAAGTCAATTGATAAGCGATGTGGAATCGCCGCTCGTCGCTGCCCAGGTAGTCGACCGCGTCGACGGACGAGCACAGCTCGAATCGAAGGGACTCGTCGTCCCGCATTACCTGACAGACATCCGTGACTTTCTCGGCCCTGATGTGAAGTGTGAGTTCCGCCCTATCCACCACCACTTTCTCGATGGCATCGGAGAGGGCCGGATATGCTTCCTCAAGCGCGTCATAGACGTCGTCGAAATACCCGCCGTACGGCCGTGGGCTGTCAAAAACAGCAGGTCGGGGGCGGGCCAGGCGGCCGAAGCCGGAGACATCTCCGGTGCCTTTGACGCCGAACATGCCCTTATCCGGGCTGGGCGGTGTCTGCGCGGGTGCACCCAGTTCCGCATTCGTCGATGCGGTAACCGGGGCGTCACCCTCGGTTCCGGGTTGAATGCTCATTTGCCACCCTCCCGCAAATGGGGCTGGAGCTTCATCCAGTTCTCGATCCGCAATTGCTCTTCGCGGCCTTCCTTGACGGCTTGCGTCCATTCCGCGCGGCGGGTCTTGTCCACGCGGTACGACGACGGCATGGCACCGGGCGCGACGAGCGGCAGCTTGCCCTCGGCGCGACGCTGCTCCAGCATCTTGCGCCCGTTCGGGCCGAGCGGCTGGGCCATGACCTTCTCGCGCATCTTGAGGATCGCGTCGATCAGCATCTCCGGCCTGGGCGGACACCCGGGTAGGTAGATGTCGACCGGGACGATGTGATCCACACCTTGCACGATGGCGTAGTTGTTGAACATGCCACCGGACGAGGCGCAGACGCCCATCGAGATCACCGATCGGGGCTCGGGCATCTGGTCGTAGATCGTCCGGACCACCGGGGCCATCTTCTGACTGACCCGGCCCGCGACGATCATCAGGTCCGCCTGGCGGGGCGAGGCGCGGAACACCTCCATGCCCCAGCGACCCAGGTCGTAGTGCGGGCCGCCGGCCGCCATCATCTCGATGGCACAGCAGGCGAGGCCGAAGGTCGCACCCCAGAACGACGACTTACGGGCCCAGTTCGACAGCTTCTCGACCGAGGTCAGAAGGATGCCGCTGGGCAGCTTCTCTTCGATTCCCATGGTTATCAGTCCCAGTTGAGGCCGCCGCGTCGCCACACGTACGTGTAGGCGATGAACACGGTGACGATGAACAGGACCATTTCCACGAATCCGAACAGGCCCAGCGCCTCGAACGAGACGGCCCACGGGTAGAGGAAGATGGTCTCGATGTCGAAGACGATGAAGAGCATCGCGGTCAGATAGAACTTCACCGGGAATCGGCCGCCGCCGACCGGTTGGGGGGCCGGCTCGATGCCGCATTCGTAGGCGTCCATCTTTGCCCGGTTGTAGCGCTTCGGCCCGACGATCGGTGCTACGGACACCGAGAACAACGCGAAGAGCGCGCCGAGGATCAGCAACCCGACGATCGGGACGTATGGGTTGATCGTCATCTTCACTCCCGTACGACTGTTAGCCGCTTCACACTAGTTTTTCGCTTTTGTATCCTTTTGATCGGGGTGCCCGGTTCCGTCGTCAGACGGCGGGCGCCACCTTCGTCAAACCGTTGATGATGCGGTCCATGGCATCCCCACCGCGCGGGTCGGTGAGGTTGGCCAGGAGCTTCAGGACGAACTTCATCAACGTCGGGTGCGGCATGCCGTGCTTGGTGGCCAGCCGCATCACCTGCGGGTTGCCGATCAGCTTCACGAACACACCACCGAGGCGGTAGTAACCACCGAAGCGCACGCTCAGCTCGGTCGGGTAGGCGCGCAGGGCCCGCTCCCGCTCCGGGCCGGCCGGACGGGCCAGCGCCTGGACCGCCACCTCGGCGGCCAGCTCGCCGGACTCCATCGCGTACGCGATGCCCTCGCCGTTCATCGGATTGACCATGCCACCCGAATCGCCGACCAGCATTACCCCGCGGGTGTAATGCGGCACCCGGTTGAAGCCCATCGGGAGCGCCGCGCCCAGCGTCGGGCCCTCGGCGTTCTCCTCGCCCCGCATCCCCCAGTCCTCCGGGGTGGAGCCGAGCCAGTCGGTGAGCATGTTCCGGTAGTTGGTCTTGCCGAACGCGCTGGACGAGTTCAGGATGCCGAGGCCCACGTTGACCCGGCCGTCACCGAGCCCGAAGATCCAGCCGTACCCCGGAAGCAGCCGGCTCGGGTCCTGCGCGCTGCGCAGCTCCAGCCAGGACTCCAGGTAGTTGTCGTCGGCCTTGACCGCGGAGCGGTAGTAGCGCCGGACGGCCACGCCGAGCGGGCGGTCATCCCGCTTGGCCAGGCCCAGGGCCAGCGGGAACTTGCCGGAAACGCCATCCGCCGCGATCACCAGCGGGGCACGATAGGTGACGGGTTCCTTGCCCTCGCCGACCCGGGCCTCGACCCCGATCACGTGCCCGTCCCCGTTCAGGACCGGGCCGGTGACGTTCACACTCGTCCGGAGCAGCGCGCCGGCCTCGACCGCGCGGTTGGCCAGCATGTCGTCGAAGTCCAGACGGGTGCGGACCAGGCCGTAGTTCGGGAAGCTGGCGAGCTCGGGCCAGTCCAGCTCCAGCCGGACCCCGCCGCCGATCACCCGCAGGCCCTTGTTCTGCAGCCAGCCGGCTTTCTCGGAGGTGTCGATGCCCATCCGGACCAGCTGGCGGACGGCGCGCGGGGTCAGGCCGTCGCCACAGACCTTCTCGCGCGGGAACTCGGTTTTCTCCAGCAGCAGGACGCGGAGGCCGTGCCGGGCGAGGTGGTAGGCGGCCGCGCTGCCACCGGGACCAGCGCCGACCACGATCACGTCTGCCTCGTCAGCGACGGTGGATGGCAAGTGGTCGTTCACGGTGCAGCCTCCGATCCGCAGTGCTCGTGAATTAGTTCACAAGCATGCCTCGGTCGGAGTCTAGGCCGACTATCGACGATCTTTGCACTCAGGTCGACCTGATTGTTTCGGCGTGGCTAACGAATCGGGTCAGACTCCCCCAAAACGCGGTCGGCGATCCCACGGGCCGGACCTTCGAGATGATCTCGGATCGTGCCGTCCATCGCGCGGTCCAGGGCGACGATCAGTTCCTCTACCAGGTCCTGCGCCAGCAGGGGATCTTGCGCGGCGACCATTCGGATACGCGTGGCCAGCTCGGTCGCGCGGCGCTCACCGGCTTCGCCGTCGTCGATCGCGATGTCGATGTCGGTGTCCTCGAGTTGCCCGATATTTGTCATGACTTCGAGCTAAACAGCCGATTCGCTCGGCGTACACAAAACGCCCGGTTTGTCACCGACACGCGGGAGTTGATCTAGATCCGTCGCTCGCCGCCGGGTTTCCCTCCGGTCGCGGTCCGCCTGTCAGCGCCGCGCCGTCGGGCTTGTCAGCTTGTCAGCGCCGCGTCGCCCGGTGCAGCGCCACCACGCCGCCGGTCAGGTTGCGCCAGCCCACCCGGTCCCACGGGCCCGCATCCGCGATCCGCGCCGCCAGGGCCGCCTGATCCGGCCACGCCCGGATCGACTCGGCCAGGTAGACGTAGGCCTCCGGGTTGCTCGACACGCCACGCGCCACGGTCGGCAGCGACCGCATCAGGTACTGCATGTAGACGGTCCGGAACGCCTGATTTGTCGGCGTGCTGAACTCGCACACCACCAGCCGCCCGCCCGGCCGGGTGACCCGGGCGAACTCACGCAGCGCAGCCGCGGTGTCCACCACGTTACGCAGAGCGAAGGAGATCGTCACCGCGTCGAAGGTCGCGTCCGCGAACGGCAGCCGCAGCGCGTCGCCGGCCAGCAGCGGAGCATCCGGACGCACCCGCCGGCCGGCCCGCAGCATCCCGATCGAGAGGTCGGCACCGACCGCGAACGCGCCGGAGCGACCCAGCTCGTCGGTGGAGACCCCGGTGCCGGCACCGACGTCCAGCACCCGCTCGCCCGGCCGCAGACCGAGGGCCGCCCGGGTCGCCCGGCGCCAGCCGACGTCCTGCCCGAAGGAGAGCACGGTATTGGTGAGGTCATACCGTTCGGCCACGCCGTCGAACATCTCGGCGACCTCGTGCGGCTGCTTGTCCAGGTCTGCGCGTGTCACCCGGTCCACTCTGCCACTCCCGGCCGGGCCGCCGCCGATCCGGGTCGAGGACCCCGGCAAACAGAACGGGCGGGATGGTCACCCATCCCGCCCGTGCCTTGTGCGTTATATATACGACCGCCATCGGTCGGGTCCGACTGCTCGTCACCGACTTTGACCGCCCGGCGACGCATGAGGTTTTTCAATGCCTTACGCAGGCAACGTAACCAGCAGCAACGCGTCGGTACAGCCAACAGGCGGGCTCGTTACGAAGGAGCAATCAGGCCCTCACCGGTCCGACGACCCCCACCCTGGCCGAACGGTCAGCTCGGACGCGCCGAAGGGCTCGGTGGCGGCTTCCCACCCGCCACCTCAGCAAGATCCTCCGCCGGCCGGGCCGCCTCGCATCAAGCGCGAAGACGGCGGCCGGGACGTCGAATTCGATAACGATCCGGTCGCGGACCGCTCCGGATCAGTTGACCTCGACCAGCGGGAGCTGGGTGCGCCCCACGCCACCGCCGGGGATCGCGATCGACGAGAAGTGCGAGACCACGCGGTTGTCGGTCGGGTCGTCGGCGGCGGTGTGGTGCACCGCGAGATGCCGGTACCACGTGTCGCGCCAGGCCGGGGTCCGATCCGCGGTGCGGATCATCGAGATGAGCTCCTGCAGGTTGGAGCGGTGCCGGGCGCCGGCCGAGGAGATCACGTTCTCCTCCAGCATGATCGAGCCCAGGTCGTCGACGCCCATGTGCAGCGAGAGCTGGCCGATGTCCTTACCGGTGGTCAGCCAGGACGCCTGCAGGTGCGCGATGTTGTCGAAGAACAGCCGGGACACCGCGATGAACCGCAGATACTCCATCGTGGTGGCCTGGGTGCGGCCCTTCAGATGGTTGTTCTCCGGCTGGTAGGTCCACGGGATGAACGCGCGGAAGCCACCGACCTCGTGCGACTCCTCGACGGCGAGGTCGCGGTAACCGTTCGCCACCGCCAGGTCCTGCACGTCGCGGATCATCCGGATGTGCTCGATGCGCTCGACGGCGGTCTCGCCGGTGCCCATCATCATGGTCGCGGTCGACGACAGGCCGTTGCGGTGCGCCACGGCCATCACCTCGAGCCAGCGCTCGCCGCTCTCCTTCAGCGGGGCGATCGCCTTGCGCGGCCGATCGGGCAGCATCTCGGCGCCGGCGCCGGCGATCGAGTCCAGCCCGGCCGCCTTGATCCGGAGCACCGCGTCCTCGATCGAGACGCCGGAGACCTTGGCCATGTGCAGGATCTCGCTCGGGCCGATCGAGTGGATCGCGATCTGCGGATAGGCCTGCTTGACCGAGGAGAACAGCTCCTCGTAGTACTCCACACCGAACTCCGGGTGGTGGCCGCCCTGGAGCATCACCTGGGTCGCGCCGAGCTCGACCGCCTCGCCGCAGCGACGCAGGATCTCCGCGGTCGGGTGGACCCAGCCCTCGTTGTGCTTCGGCGCCCGGAAGAACGCACAGAACTTGCAGGCCGTGACACACACGTTGGTGTAGTTGATGTTGCGGTCGATCAGGTAGGTGACGACGCCGTCCGGATAGCGCCGGCGCCGGACCGCGTCGGCCGCCTCGCCCAGCGCGTGGAACGGGGCCTCCGTGTAGAGCAGCAGAGCCTCCTCGGGCGTGATCCGCCCACCGTCGGCGCCACGCTGCAGGATGCTGTCGATCTCCGGATTCGCGGTCACGAGACGAAGCGTACGTCCACTCCCCGGCGATCGTCAGCGGCCCGCGTCACCGCCGCTCCTCCGGACGGCCCTCGCTCTCGATCAGCACGCCCAGACCGTCCAGGACACGTTGCAGGCCGAAGGCGTACGCATGATCGGGGTCGTAGGCGGCGCCGTGCGCGGCCCCGGCCGCCGCGCCGACCCGCGTCGCCGTCGGGTAGGTGTGCTGGTCGAAGACCACTTCGAAGATCGGGCCCCGCTCCGCCCACCACTCCCAGTCGGTCTCGTGGCTGCGCTCGGCCGCGGCGCGGACGTCGGCGGCGGTCCGCGCGGCGGACTGCACATAGCCGATCAGAAAGGTCAGCGCCGAGTCGATCGCCAGGTCGTCCAGCCCGCAGCCGTCGAAGGCCCGCAGCTCGTGCTCGTACTTCGCCATCAGCCCCGGGCCCAGCGGCGGCCGGTTGGCCGGCAGCCCGGCCACCCACGGATGGCCGGCCACCAGCGCCCGGTTCTCCTCGGCGATCGCGGCCAGCCGCTCGCGCCAGGGCCGATCCGGCAGCTCCGCGCGCGGCATCGCCAGGTAGACCCGGTCCAGCATCAGCTCCAGCAGGGTCGCCTTGTCCGGCACGTAGGTGTACAGCGTCATCGGCACCACGCCCAGCTCGGTCGCGACCCGGCGCATGGAGACCGCGTCCAGCCCCTCCGCGTCGGCGACCGCGATGCCGGTCTCGACGACCCGGGCGACGGACAGCCCCGGACGACGGCCTCGCTTGCGCTCGGCCGCCTCCGGAAACCAGAGGAGATCCAGGATCCGGCGGGCTTCGGCCATGGCTTGGCATTCCTTTCTTGTACGTCGTATTCTGTACGGCGTACAGATAAGTCAGCCCCGGGAGGCGTCATGCACATCAGGTCGTCCGTCGTCGGACTCACCGTCGAGGATGTCGAGGTCTCCAGCAAGTTTCTCGTGGACCACCTCGGCTATGTCGAGCACCTGGCGGCCGACGGCTTCGCCGCGCTGAGCCGGGCCGACGGCGGTGTCGACATCGCCCTGCACCGCCGCGGCCTCGAGGTGCTGCCCCCGGAGCTGAGAGAGGTGCTGGTCGCGGGCACGATCGTCGCCTTCGTGGTCGACGATCTCGACGCCGAGCAGGAGCGATTGCGCGGCGAGGGCGTCGAGCCGACGCTGCCGATCCGGGAGGAGCCCTGGGGTGAGCGGCTGCTGCTGATCACCGACCCCAATGGGGTCGTTTACGAGCTGGCGGAGTGGGCCGATCCACCGTCCGGCCGATAATCTCGACGGACTGCTCAGGGGGTTGAAAAGTGCTGGTCGTTCATGGCGGCTGGGCGCCCGGGTCCGGGCGGCCCGGTCGGTTACTGCTCTGGGCCGAGGAGCCCGCCGCTCAGGAGTCCTCGGCTTCCCAGGTCCCGGCGTCCCGGGCCAAACTTCGGCCACACCCGTTCGCCGCGGGCATCGAGTCACTCACCGACCTGCTCGACCTTCCGGAGACGGCGGTCGCCGGTGTCTCCACGGTCCAGCTTCCGGGGACTTCGCGGGGCCCGGTGCTCTCACCCGAGACCGGCACCGAGACGGCCTCGCCACGCGGGCTGCGGCTCGCCTCCTGGACCGTGCCGGCGCTCGCGGTCCCCGGCGGGTCCGCGCTGGCGCTGCTGGCCACACTCGCCGAGCCCGACCCCGCCGAGCCGTGGGTGCCCGGCGCGTCGTTGCGCTACCTCGGCCTGCTCGCGGGCTGGGCCTGTGACCTGGCTCAACGCGGCCGCATGCTGCCACAGCTGGTGATCGAGGAGGGGGCGCCGGCCGCGCGCTGGCGTTCCGTGCTCACCGGCCCCGACCTGGCGACCTACCGTGACTTCGCCGCCGGCATGCCCCCGGTGGTCCGGTCGCTGAGCGTTCCCCTGGCCGCGGGCCGCGCTGCCGGCCCGTCCCGCACCGGCGGGCGTTCCGCTGCCTCGACCGGCGTCGGCGGGCGGGCCGCGGGCTCCACCGGCTCCGGTGCGGAAGGGCACGAGCTCGGGCGGACTCTGCGGGATGCGCTGGAGACGCTGCTCGACGGGGCGGCCCGGTCGATCCTGCCGGAGAAGATCCTCGGCGGGCACCGCGCCGGGGCGAAGGCGCCGCTCGCCGACCGCTGGGCCAACGCGCTGACCGCGACCGATCCCACGCTGCCCGGCGCGCCCGCCGGTGAGCTGCGTGACCTGCGCAAGGCGCTGGACGACTGGATGCGCGCGGCCGAGGCGGCGAACGAGCCGATCCGGGTCAGCTTCCGCCTGATCGAGCCGGAGCCGGGCGAGGACGAGTGGGACCTGGAGTTCGCCCTGCAGTCCGCCGAGGATTCCGGGCTCTATCTCCCGGCCGACGCGGTCTGGGCGGGTGAGCGGTTCCCCGGCCTGCCCCGCCGGCCGGACGAGGCGCTGCTCGCCGGGCTGGGCCGGGCCGTCCGGCTGTTCCCGGCGCTGCACGAGGCGCTCCGCGAGCAGCAGCCGGCCGCGATGACGCTGAGCACCGCCGAGGCCTACGACTTCCTGCGCCAGGCCGCGCCGTTGCTGCAGGCCGCCGGGTTCGGGGTGCAGTTGCCGTCGTGGGCCGGGCGCAAGGGCGTCGGTCTCAAGCTCACCACCCGATCCCGGTCCACGGCGGGCGCCTCGCGGGCGGTCGCCGAGTCCGGGTTCGGGCTGACCGAGATCGTCGCCTTCCGGCTCGACCTGGTGATCGGCGACGGGGTGGTGAGCCCGGAGGAACTGGCCGAGCTGGCCCGACTCAAGGTGCCGCTGGTCCGGGTCCGCGGGCAGTGGGTGGAGCTGGACGATCGGCAGCTCAAGGCCGCGCTCAAGGCGGTCGGGCGCCGACGCGAGGGCGAGCTCACCGCGGCCGAGGTGCTGCAACAGGTGGTCGAGGGCGGCGAGGAGGATCTGCCACTCGTCGAGGTCGACGCCGACGGGACCCTCGGTGACCTGCTCTCCGGCCAGGCCGCGGAGCGGCTCGACCCGATGCCCACGCCGGTCGGGTTCCAGGGCGTGCTCCGGCCGTACCAGGAGCGTGGCCTCTCCTGGCTGCACTTCCTCAGCCGGCTCGGGCTCGGCGGCATCCTGGCCGACGACATGGGCCTGGGCAAGACCGCGCAGACCATCTCGCTGCTGCTCACCGAGCGGATCGGGCGCGAGCCGGGCGAGGTCGCGCCGACCCTGCTGATCTGCCCGATGTCCCTGATCACCAACTGGAGCAAGGAGGCCGCCCGGTTCGCCCCGAGCCTGCGGCTCTACGTGCACCACGGCGCCACCCGGCAGCGCGGTGACGAGTTCCTCGCCGCGGTGGGCGCCGCCGACCTGGTGCTGACCACGTACGGGACAGCGCTGCGTGATCTGGAGACGCTGCGGGAGATCGGCTGGAGCCGGGTCGCGTGCGACGAGGCGCAGGCCATCAAGAACAGCGGCACCCGCCAGTCCCAGGCGGTCCGGGCCATTCCGGCGCGCACCCGGCTGGCGCTGACCGGCACCCCGGTGGAGAACCATCTGGCCGAGCTTTGGTCGATCATGGACTTCTGCAATCCGGGCCTGCTCGGGCCGGCGAAACGGTTCCGCCGCCGGTTCCAGGAGCCGATCGAGGTCCGGCAGGACGAGGACGCCACGGCCGCGCTGAAACGGGCGACCGGGCCGTTCGTGCTGCGGCGCCTCAAGACCGACAAGACCATCATCTCGGACCTTCCGGAGAAGAACGAGATGAAGGTGTGGTGCACGCTCACCCCCGAGCAGGCCACCCTCTACCAGGCCGTGGTCGAGGACATGATGGCCGAGATCGAGAGCTCCGAGGGCATCCAGCGGCGGGGCAACGTGCTGGCCACGATGATGAAGCTCAAGCAGGTCTGCAACCACCCGGCGCACCTGCTCAAGGACGGTTCCCGCCTGCCTGACCGGTCCGGCAAGCTGGCCCGGCTGGAGGAGCTGGCCGACGAGATCGTCGAGGACGGCGACAAGGCCCTGGTCTTCACGCAGTACGCGGAGTGGGGCTCACTCCTGCAGCCCTACCTGGCGGCGCACCTCGACCGCCCGGTGCTCTGGCTGCACGGCGGGCTCAGCAAGTCCCGGCGTGACGAGCTGGTCGAGCAGTTCCAGACCGCGGACGAGCCGATGATCTTCCTGCTCTCGCTGAAAGCGGCCGGCACCGGTCTCAACCTGACCGCGGCGAACCACGTCGTGCACTTCGACCGCTGGTGGAACCCGGCGGTCGAGGATCAGGCCACCGACCGTGCGTTCCGGATCGGGCAGTCACGCAACGTTCAGGTCCGCAAGTTCATCTGCACCGGCACGCTGGAGGAGAAGATCGACGCGATGATCGAGCGGAAGAAAGCACTGGCCTCCGCGGTCGTCGGCACCGGCGAGGAGTGGATCACCGATCTGAACACCGATCAGCTGCGCGAGCTGTTCGCGCTCGATCCGGCGGCGGTGGGCTGAGATGCCGTTCGACAAGTCGGGCCAGTTCTACGAGGCCACCCGGGCGATCGAGGTTGACGGCGGGCTCGCGGTGCGGTCGAAACGCGGCAAAATCGGCGAGCAGTGGTGGTCGCGGCGGTTCGTCGACGTGTTGGAGGACGTCTGCGACGCGGGGCGGCTCGCGCGCGGTCGGGCGTATGCGCGCAAGGGCCAGGTCATCGACTTCGCCCTGGGCCCGGGGCAGGTGGTCGCCCGGGTGCAGGGTTCCCGCCCGACGCCGTATCAGGTGACGATCCGTATCGCCGCGTTCGATGACACACAGTGGACGGAGGTCACCGAGGCGCTCGGCGCGCAGGCGCTCTATCGCGCCGCGCTGCTGGCCGGCGAGATGCCCCGCGAGATCGTCGACCTGTTCACCGATCTGGGGCTGCCGCTCTTCCCGTCGGAGCTGAACATCGACTGCTCCTGCCCCGACTGGGGCACCCCGTGCAAGCACGGCTCGGCCGCGCTGTATGTGCTGGCCGAGGCCTTCGACGACGACCCGTTCCTGGTCCTGGCCTGGCGCGGACGTGCCCGTGAGCCCCTGCTCGACGCGCTCCGGGGGACCGCCGACCCGGGCGAGGCGGTCGATCCGCTCGCGGTTCCCGACGTTCCCTTGACCGACCGCCTCACCGACTATTACTCGCCGGCGGTCAGCCTGGGCCGCCTCCGCGAACGGCCCGCTCGCAACAGCACCCCGCCTGAGTTGCTGCTCCGCGCCTTGGATCCGCCGCCGGTGAAGGTCCGGCACATTCCGCTGATCGACCTGTTGCGTCCGGTCTACCGAGACCTGGCCACCCCAGCCGAGGAGTAACCACCTCCCCCCGAGAAGCAATGCGCCCTGGAAGGAGTCGCCCAACCGCTGCTACGTCGCCGTTTCCGCGCAGAGAGCACCAACGCCGATGCAAGCCCGTCTCCGCACCGAGCGCGACCCGGCCCGGCTAGCTGACGCCGGAAATCCCAACGCCCGAACGCAGGGGCCATCGCAGGCAAAGCGCTGCGCGGGCGTGGCGTGGGGCAGCCGTGGCGTGGCGCGGCTGAGGCGGCGAGCGCGGGGCGAGCGGCGCGGGCGCGGGCGCGGGTGCGGGGTTGGGATGGGCCGCGCCCATCGTGGACCGATCGTGGGCGAGTCCACGATGGACGCGGCGGCTTGGAGACTACCCGGGTTGAGGCGGTTTTGCCTCTCGGAGAGTGCTCATCAGCATGCGAGGCGTGACGACCCATGTCAATAGACATGAGGCGATATATGGGTCTTCCCCGAGTGCTTCCGTGGGGCGGACTAGGTTTGGCTTCATGAGTGAGATGAGCTACCGCCGCCTCGGCGAATCGGGCCTTGTCGTGTCCGTTGTCGGGGTCGGCTGCAACAACTTCGGCCGGAAGCTGGACCTGGACGGGACCCGGGCGGTTGTCGATGCGGCGATCGATTCCGGGATCACGCTGTTCGACACGGCGGACATCTACGGCACCCCGCACGGTAGCTCGGAGGAACTGCTCGGCGCGGCGCTCAAGGGGCGGCGTGACGAGGTCGTGCTGGCCACCAAGTTCGGGATGAACATGGAGGGGCTGAACGGGCGGGACTTCGGCGCTCGCGGCTCCCGGCGGTACATCGTGCGGGCGGTCGAGGCGTCGCTGCGGCGGCTGGAGACCGACTACATCGACCTCTACCAGCTGCACGAGCCGGACCCGGCGACCCCGATCGAGGAGACGCTGACCGCGCTGGACGATCTGGTCCGGTCCGGCAAGGTGCGGTACCTGGGCAACTCGAACTTCTCCGGCTGGCAGATCGCGGACGCCGACTGGACCGCCCGGGCCGCGAGCCTGACCCCGTTCATCAGCGCGCAGAACCGGTACAGCCTGCTGCACCGGGACGTGGAGATCGAGGTGGTCCCGGCGTGCGAGCACTTCGGGCTGGGGCTGCTGCCGTTCTTCCCGCTCGACTCGGGGCTGCTGTCCGGAAAGTACCGGCGCGGTGAGCAGCCGGCGTCCGGGACTCGGCTGTCCCAGGATCGGTACGCGCCCTGGCTCGAGCACGCCGACTGGGACACCATCGAGGCGCTCACCGCGTTCGGCGCCGAGCGCGGGCACAGCCTGATCGAGGTGGCGATCGCCGGTCTGGCCGCCCGTCCCGCGGTGACCAGTGTGATCGCCGGCGCGACCACGCCGGAGCAGATCCGCGCCAACGCCGCGGCCGCGGCCTGGGACCTGACTCCGGCCGACGTGGCAGCCCTCGACACGATCCTCGCCGCCTGACCGATTTCGACCGGGCGACGACTGCTCGCCGAGGGGTTCCGGCTGGTGCTGACCGCCCGCATTCGGGCTGAAAGCAACAAGCAGCGCCAGCCGGACCCGCGCGAGCAAGAGAAGCGGCGCAATCCGGGCAAGCAAGAGAAGCGGCGCAAGCCGGGCAACGAAGGGACGCAGTCCGAGACCAGCGCCAGCCAGGCAATCAGCAGCCACGGACATGGCCGAGGGCTGCCGCGAGCGGGGCTGGCCGAGGGCTGCCGCGAGCGGGGCTGGCCGAGGGCTGCCGCGAGCGAGGCGGGGCGGGGGCTGCCGCGAGCGGGGCTGGCCGAGGGCTGCCGCGAGCGAGGCGGGGCGGGGCCATGACGCCCAGCCAAGGACCCGCAGGCCGCGAGCGGGGCTGGGCGAGGGCCATGACGCGCAAGTCAAGGACCCGCTGGCCGCGAGTGGGACTGGGCGGCGGTCAGGCGATGCAGCCAGGGACAAGCCGGTGCGCGCGGGCGGGCATGACGTCTGATCCGGGAGGGCTGCTGGCGGGGGGTCCTTGGGCGTACCCCCGAGGGGTTTTCAGACGTCGGCGAAGAGCAGGCCGTCGTTGGGGAGCGGGGGGACCTCGCCGCGGTTGGCGGCCCGGCGGGCGAATTCGCGGACGCCGGCCTGCTGACGTTCGCCGAGGGAGAAGTCCAGGGCGCGGAAATAGTTGGCCAGGGTGGCCGCATCGAACGGCTCCCAGCGGGCTGCCGCCTCGGCGACCTCGTCGAGCTCGCCCAGGCAGAGCTCCTTGGACCGCTGGAACGCCTCGTGCACGTCCTTGACCTGGCCGGGGTGGGCGGCGGCAAAATCCTTCCGCACCGCCCAGACGGCGAAGACCATCGGCAGGCCGGTCCACTCGCGCCACGCGTCGGCCAGGTCGATGACCTGCAGGCCGAGGGCGGGCGCCTCGTACAGCGCGCGGAGCGCCGGGTCGCCGATCAGTGCCGCCGCATCGGCCTCGCGCAACATCAGGGACAGGTCGGGCGGGCAGCGGAAATAGACCGGCTCGACACCGTATTTCTCGGAGAGCAGCATCTGCGCGAGCAGGACGCCGGTCCGCGAGGTGGAGCCCAGCGCCACCGGCCGTTTGTCGAGCTCGCCCAGCGGCCGGGTGGAGACCAGGTTGACCGAGAGCACCGGCCCGTCGCTGCCGACCGCCAGGTCCGGGAGCAGGAGCAACTGGTCGGCGTGCTTCAGGTATTCCACCAGCGTGATCGGGCCGATGTCCAGGTCACCGGCGACGAGCGCGGCGCTGAGCCGGTCGGGTGTGTCCTTGTGCAGATCGACGTCGAGCAGTGCACCCGAGCGCATCAGCCCCCAGTAGATCGGGAGGCAGTTGAGAAACTGGATATGCCCGACCCGGGGCCGACTGACGCTGTCGTTCATGATCTGACGGTATCCCTGACCTCGGTAAGTTCGCTTCTCGAAGCGGCGTCTCGTTGCTCACGTCCCAGGCCGGCCTGGGGAAAGGGCGACCGCCCGGAGCCGGGCTCAGGAAGTTGATCACGCGCAGGGCCGGGCTCAGGAACGGGCGTGGGCACCGGAGCGTCCGACGATCCAGCCGGACCAGCCGACGATACAGCCGGACCAGCCGGACCAGCCGACGATCCAGTCGGACCAGCCGACGGAACAGGCGGAGTGACCGTTGAACCAGGGGACGAGCGGCGCACCAACGGCCAGCAGGCCAACGCCGCCACCAACCCGGCCACCCCGGTCCCCGCCACCAGCACCCGCGGATCGAACTGCTCGATCAACGGCCCGGCCGCCACGAACCCGAGCAGCCCCGCCCCCTGAACCGCCGCCGTAACCGAGGCGAACGCCCGCCCGTGCGCCTCGGCCGGCACCCGCCCGGCGACGATCACGCCGATGCACACGTTCAGCGCCCCGTTGAACGCCCCGCCGACGATCCAGAACGGGACCAGCCAGCCCGCCGACCCGACCATCGAGCCGGCCACGATCGCCGCGCACGCGCCGGCCAGCACCACGAGCACCACCCGGACCGTCAGCCGCTGCGGCGGGATCCGCCCGAAGAACGGCGTGACCAGCACCGACCCGACCGTCCAGGACGCCGCGACCAGGCCGTAGACGGTGGCCGTGGAGCCGAGCGTCTCGCGGATGAAGAACACGTCGAACACATTGATCGCACTGACCCCGGCGACCACCGCGGCGACCGCCACCACCATCACCGTCAGCGAGTGGTCGGCGCGCAGCCGGAAGGCCACCGCGCCCCGGGTCGTCAGGCCGGCCCGCCCATGCCGCCGGGTGCGGACCAGCAGCGCCATCACGACCAGCGCGAGATAGCTGACCGCGTCGATCAGCAGCGGGACCCGCGGCCCGGTCTGCCCGACCAGGAAACCGGCGAGCGCCGGGGCGATCAGCATGCCCACCTGCCCGGCGGTGAGGTTGATGCCGCTCGCCTTGGCCAGGTCGTCGCGGCGCACCATCTGCGGGAGCAGCGCCTGCATGGTGGGCTGGGTGACGGCCAGCCCACAGGCCAGCACGGCAACCAGGGCAATGATCAAAACCGGATTTCCGACGTACGCGAGAGCCCCGCACACCAGCGCCTGCCCCAGCCCCACCGCCACCAGCAGCGTCCGGCTGTCGGCCCGGTCGACGAGCCGCCCGGTGAGCGGGGTGAGCAACGCCAGCGGCAGCGCGGCCGCCAGCATCAGCCCGGAGACGGCCAGCCCGCCGTGCCCGGCCTGCTGCAGGACCAGGGCGAGCGTGGTCGCCGCGAGGAACTCGCCGCAGACGGAGATCGCCCGCCCGGCGGCCATCAGGTAGACGTCCGCCCAGCGCGATTCAGCAGATGTGAAGGACATACTTCGAAAGTAGTCCTTCACAACTGCGGAAAGCAAGCAGTTGATCTATGCCTTCGGGAACGCCGTGTACTGGACGACCACCTGGCGCGCTCCGGCCGGCGGGTCGTCCTGCCGCTCGCGCACCCGGTACGGCTCCATCAGCGCCCGCACCTGCTCGTTCAACCGGGCCAGCTCGGCCGCGGTGACCAGCAGCTGCTGGCCCATCATCGCGCTGGAGTCCCGCCACTCGGTCGCGTCACTGTGCTGCCGGTCCAGCCACTCCCGGACCCTCTGCTGGTCCCGGTTCATGTAGAGATCGATCAGCGCGCGCTCGGCGGCCACCGTCTCGGGCAGATCGCTGTCGCTGTCGATCCACAGGCTGCCGCCGGTGCTGCGCCAGCGCCGCTCCCGGCCGTCGCCCTCGTTCGGGGCCTGCTCGACGAGCCCGTACTTGGCCAGTTCTCGCAGGTGGTAGCTGGTCGCGCTGGGCGACAACCCGACCAGGCCGGCCATCTCGGTCGCGGTCACCGTCGACCCGGAGACGGTGAGATGCTCCACGATCTCGATCCGGGCCGGATGTGCCAGCGCCCGCAACGCCCGCGCATCGGTCACCCGCACGTTGGCCCGCTCATTCCCCTGCTCCGCCATGCCCCCATTCTCACCAGTCCGCACCCCACCCACACACCCACGAGCCACCCGACCCCGGCCCGCAAGCTTCGCGACAATGCCGGCACCAGCCGCGCTCACGGTTTCCGGCCGGCCTTCAAGGCTTCTCCGGTACGCCGGGAGAACCGTGCCGACCAGCCGACCAGGCGCAACGCGCGGCTTGGCCGGGTGCGGCCGCGGCATCGCGTGAGCCCCTCGATCCGTGACGCGCGGCCGGGCCGGGAGTGGGCCGCAGCCGGGCGTGGGTCCTTTTGACCGCAACCACCCTCGGACATCGCCCTGGAGGGCTTCGCGCTTTTGGGCGCCCCGCGCCCTGCGAAGCCCGGAAGGGTCCCCGCGGGAGCGACGATCAGTTATTGGCCGCAGCCGAGGCAATGAAGAATTTGACCTTGAATTTCGGGATTTAATTCGGTGGACAAAAGCTGGCGCCGGCGTAGCGTGGAGGACCGCTCGACGGCCGTGGTGAACATGCACCGCAGCGGACGTCCCCGCGCCGGACGACGGCCGACCCGCCGCCCGGAAACGCGAGCGCAGTCGATGATCAGCCTGCCGAGGATGCCCCGTGCCCGCATCTGACCTGCAAAAAGAGCACGGCTTGGACGCCGAGCTCGCCACCGAACGACACCACCTCGCCGAGTCGCGGGCCGCGCTGAAGCGGATGCGCGGCCGTGCCGAGGCCCTGTTCTCCACCGGCAGCATGGTCGCCGGCGACGCCTACACCGCGGAACAACTGGGCCGGCACATGGCCCGCCGGGTCAAGGAGCTCGCCGACGACCCGACCACCCCGCTGTTCTTCGGGCGCCTCGACATCGAGGAGATCGCCTACCACGTGGGCCGCCGGCACGTCACCGACGACGCCGGCGAGCCGATGGTGCTGGACTGGCGCGCGCCGCTGTCCCGCTCGTTCTACCGCGCCAGCGTCCGCGACCCGCAGGGCGTCGCGACCCGGCGCCGGTTCGGCTTCGTCAAGGGCGAGCTGACCAGCTTCGAGGACGAACACCTGGACCGCGGCGAGGAGCTCGGCACCAGCAGCCGGATCCTGACCGCGGAGATCGAGCGGCCGCGCGTCGGGCCGATGCGGGACATCGTCGCCACCATCCAGCCGGAGCAGGACGAGCTGGTCCGGGCCGATCTGGGCGATTCGATCTGTGTGCAGGGCGCGCCCGGCACCGGGAAGACCGCGGTCGGGCTGCACCGGGCGGCGTTCCTGCTCTACCTGCACCGGGAGCGGCTGCGGCGGTCCGGGGTGCTGATCGTGGGGCCGAACACGGCGTTCCTGTCGTACATCTCGGCGGTGCTGCCGACGCTCGGCGAGGTCGAGGTGAAGCAGTCCACACTCGACGAGTTGATCGCGCGGACGCCGGTCAGGGCGGTCGACCAGCCCGCGGCGGCGCTGCTCAAGAACGACGTGCGGATGGCCGAGGTGCTGCGGAACGCCCTGTGGGGCCGGATCGCCAAGCCGACCGAGCCGATCATGGTGTCGGACGGTTCCTACCGCTGGCGGATCGACATCGAGCCGCTGCGCCGGATCGTCGACGAGGCGCGCCGCGAGGACCTGCCATATTCGGTCGGCCGCGAGCGCGTCCGGGCCCGGGTGGTGGGCCTGCTGCAGCGTCAGTCGGAGTACCGGACCGGCAACTCGCCCGGCGAGACGTGGCTCCGCAAGATGAGCAAGATCGCCCCGGTCACCGGGTTCCTGGATGCCTGCTGGCCGGCGGTGACCGCCGAGTCCCTGGTCGCTGAGCTGCTGACCGATCCGTCGACTGAACTGCTCACCGAGGCGGAGCGGGCGGCGATCCGCTGGGTCAAGCCGCCCAAGACGGCGAAGTCGGCCAAGTGGACGGCGGGTGATCTGCTGCTGCTCGACGAGGCCGCCGGGCTGCTCGACCGGGAGAACAGTTTCGGTCACGTGGTCATCGACGAGGCCCAGGATCTGTCCGCCATGGCGGCCCGGGCGATCGCCCGGCGCAGCGAGCACGGCTCGATCACGCTGCTCGGCGACCTCGCCCAGGGCACCGCCCCGTGGGCCGCCACCGACTGGCACGAGATCCTGGTCCACCTGGGCAAACCGGAGGCCGCGGTGGTGCCGCTGACCGTCGGTTTCCGCGTTCCGGAAGCCGTGGTGGCGCTGGCGAACCGGCTGCTGCCGGCCCTCGGCGTCAACGTGCCGGAGGCGGTGTCGCTGCGCCGCGACGGTGATCTCGCCGTCATCCCGGTCGCCGATCCGGACGATCTGGACGCCCGGACGCTCGCCGAGGTCACCGCGGGTCTCGCGCACGAGGGCTCGATCGCGATCATCGCGGCGGACGCGGCGGTGGATCGGCTCCGCGGTCATCTCACGGCCGCCGGCGTCGAGCACGCGACGCCCGACGACCTCGAGGCCGAGGCGCGCGTCATGGTGGTCCCGGCGACGCTGGTCAAGGGCTTGGAGTACGACCATGTCATCGTCCACGAGCCCGCCGACATCGTGGCCGCCGAGCCCCGCGGCCTGAACCGCCTCTATGTGGTGCTCACCCGCGCCGTCACCCGCTTGTCGGTCTTGCACGCAAAACCGATGCCTGAACCGCTTAACATCGCCTGATGCCCCGCATCGGAGTGATGTTCGACCGTGACCTGCCCCCCGAGGACCTGCCCGCCTTCGCCGCCGCCGCGGAGGAGGCCGGGGCCGACGACCTGTGGGTCGTCGAGGACCTCGGCTGGGCCGGCTCGATCAGTACGGCCGCGCTGGCCCTCGCCGCCACCTCGCGCATCCGGGTCGGCATCGGGATAGCGCCGGTTCCGCTGCGCAGTCCGGCGCTGCTCGCCATGGAGCTGGCCATGCTCGCCCGGGTCCACCCGGGCCGGCTCGTCGCCGGTCTCGGGCACGGCGTCGGCGGGTGGATGGAGCAGCTCGGCGTCAAGCCGAAGTCGCCGCTGGCCATGCTGGAGGAGACGATCCTCGCGGTGCAGGGGCTGCTGCGCGGCGAGACGGTCACGCTCGACGGCCGGGAGGTGCACATCGACGGCGTACGGCTGGTGCACCCGCCCGCCGTCGTCCCGCCGATCGTCACCGGCGTGGTGAAGCCCCGCTCGCTGGAGCTGTCCGGCCGGGTCGCGGACGGCACGATCATCGCCGAGGGCAACGGGCCGGCGCAGCTGCTGGACGCGCTCACGCACATCCGGCGCGGCGGGGCGATCGACTCGCACGAGCTGATCGTGTTCACGTACCTGCACGTCAACGACGATCCGGCGGACGCCGCGAAGGTCACCGGCCCGATGGTCGAGGGTCAGGCGAGCTGGCTGGGCGTGCCGCCGTCCGAGGTGTTCTCGCTGATCGGGCCACTCGGCGAGGTTCCGTCCAAGGTGGAGTCGCTGGTCGACGCCGGCGCGAAGACGGTCGTGCTGCGACCGCTCGGGCCGGACCCGATTCCCCAGGTCAAGGCCGCTCTTCAGGCCCTCGGCCGAGGATGAGACGGGTCATCTCGGCGACCGGCAGGGACGGGTTGCCGGCCGCCGACTCGGCCACCTGCGGGTCCGGGTCGGCGAGCAGCTCGGCGACCCGTTCCGGGGCCAGCGCCGGGTGAGCGGCCGCGATCGGGCGGGCCCGTTCGCCGACGGCGGCGAGGCAGATCTCCAGTGCCTCGGCGCCGGCGTTCGGGTGCCGGGCGATCTCCCGCAGGGCCTTCGGCACGCGCGGTTCGGTGCGGGCCAGCTCGAGGAGGAGGTCGCCGGGCGCGTCCGGGTTCGCCGCGACGTTGTTCTTCACCCGTACGCCGTGCGCCGCCACCATCCTGGCCAGTAGCTCCGAGGCGAGCCCGGGATGCCCGGCCACCGCCGCGACGACCTTCGCGTCCGGGTCGCCGGCCAGCGCGTCGCGCACGTCGGGCGGCAGGTCACGGCGGGCGGCGAGCAGCATCCGTACCGTCGGGTTGGCACTGACCGCGAGCCGCCGGATCTCCTCCGCCGTCGCCGCCTCGATCCGCGGCAGCGGGGTCGGCCCGATCCTGGTCCGCGCGGTCAGCGGGTCGAGCAGGTCCAGCGGCAGGCTCGGATTGTGGGCGAGCTGCCAGCGCACCTCGTTCACCGCGTCGTCGGCCATCCGCCGGATCAGCTCGACCGGCAGTCCCGGGTTCGCCGCCAGGTACTGCCGTACCCCCGGGATCGGGTCGTCGGCCAGCCGCGCGGCCACCTCGGCGGGCAGATCGGGCCGCGCCGCGAGTGTCCACCGCAGAATCATGGACGGTTCCTCAGCCAGCCTGACCAGGGAAGACATCGGCGTCGCAGAGTTATCCACAGCCTGACACCGCAGGCTGTGGATAGCGGATTCGTGGCTGCCGTCACACGCGTCGCCGGGCAGCAGGGAGCAGTCCGGGCGATCGCAGTCCGGCTCGTGCACGAACGGGACCGGCTCCTGCTCACAGACCCGGCAGACCGTCGGCGGCGGATCGTTGCGCAGCAGCGCGGCCAGCAGCTCCGGTGGCGCGGCCGGGTTCGCGGCGATCATCACTCGGACGTCGGCGTGCCGGTGCCGGGCCAGACGTTCGAGCAGCTCCCGGTCGGTCGTGTGCAGCGCCAGCTCGGCGACCACCTCGGGATCCGGGTCGGCGGCGAGCAGTTCGACGACATCCGCCGGGAGTCCCGGGCAGGCGGCAACTTTCTGCCGCACCTCCGGGATCGGCGCGGCCGCCAGCCGGCGCGCCCATTCCGGGCGGCCACGACCTTCATCAAGCAAAGCCAATTGGACGTACGTCGGGTCGACCACGCCCTGCGCCCCGCCGGCCCCGATCGCCGCCCCGCCGGCCACAGTCGACCCGCTCTCGGCCGCCACGATCGGCCCGCCCCCGGCCGGTGTGGTCGGCGCGCCTCCGGCCGGCGCGATCGGCGCGTCCCCGGCCGGTGTGGCGAGATCGTCCGCGGTGAGGCGGCCGTCGCGGGCCAGCACGACGGCGGCGCCGGTATCGCGCGCGGCCAACGCCCGGACCTGGGCGGAAGTCAGATCGGCACGGTAGGCGAGCGCAAGCGCGAGCTCATCGTCGGCCCGCCCGATCAGCCGGTCGACAAGTGCGGGCGGCAGGGCCGGATTACCGGCCAGCGCCACCAGGAGGTCATCCACGATCGAGCATCTTCGCCGCTCGAACGCCCGACCGAAACCCTCCTTCGGTTGCGGCTCCATCTCACTCCGTGGACCGGGGCTGAGGCCGTACCCAAAAAGGGCTTTTGGGGTTGGCGGCCCTATCCAGCACGGCCATCGACGCGGATCAGGCCGGCGGCCCTGCCCAGCGCGGCCATCGACGTGGGTCAGGGCAGCGGCTTGACCCAGCGGGACCAGTCGTCCTGGCGGTGGTAGCCGTGGGCGGACCAGATGCCGTGCGCCCGCTCGTTCGCGTCGAGCACCATGGCGTCCGCGCGAGTGCCGCCCAGCCCGCGGAACCGTTCCTCGGCGGCGGCGATCAGCCGGCCGCCGATGCCCTGCCGGCGGTGGTCCGGCGAGACCGCCAGCCGGTACAGGTGACAGCGCCATCCGTCCCATCCGGCGATGATCGTCCCGACGATCCCGTCGTCGCCGACCGCCAGGATCAACGCCTCCGGATCCCTGGCGAACAGCGCCTCGATCGCCGCCGGGGTGTCCGCCGGACGGCTGTCGTTCTCCGCCGCCGCCTGCCAGAACTCCAGCACCGCCGCCAGTTCCGACGACTCCGCCACCCGCAAGATCAGCTCTCCCACGGCCGTCACCCTAGAGCCGCCGCCATCCCGCCTCGACCGGTTTCCCACCACGCCCGACTCCGGCCGTACTCGGAAACTCGCGGACGCCGGATTCGTTGAGGTCCACAGGAGACCTACCAGCCATCCGGCAAAGGTGACCGATTTCGCACATGCGCACTTGAGCTGATTTTTCCGTACACACCAGCGCTCTTGATCTTGATTTTTGCCCGGAATCAGGACGTTTCGGCAGCCCAGCACCCCCGGTTCGGCTAGAAGCCTGACACTTCGGCCCGACGACCGGTGTCCGGATGCGACCATGCGCCTATGACCGTTCCGTCTCCCGGCGTGCCCAACTGGGTGGATCTGGCCACGTCCGATCTCGACGACTCGATCCGGTTCTACACGAATCTGTTCAGCTGGACCGCCGAGGTCTCCGGCGACGACTTCGGCGGATACACGACGTTCCTGCTCAACGGCCTGCCGGTGGCCGGCGCCGGCCCCCTCTTCGGGGAGGGCCAGCCGACCGCCTGGAGCACCTACATCGCCACCGACGACGCCGACGTGACCGCCGCCCGGGTCGAGGCCGCCGCCGGAAAAGTGCTGGTCCCACCGTTCGACGTGATGGATCAGGGGCGGATGGCGGCGTTCCTCGACCCGTCCGGCGCGCCGTTCAGCGTCTGGGAGGCCGGCATGATGCGCGGCGCCGAGGTCTTCGACCTGCCCGGCGCGCTGACCTGGAACGAGTTGAACACCCGGGACGTCGACGGCGCGCGCCACTTCTACGGCTCGGTCTTCGGCTGGACGTTCCGGGAGACACAGGTCGGCGGCTTGCCGTACAACCTCTGCGACAACCAGCACCAGCCGGTCGCCGGCCTGCAGCCGATGATCGGCGACGGCTGGCCGGACGACATGCCGCCGTACTGGCTGGTCTATTTCGGCGTCGGCGACTGCGACATGGCCGCGCAGCACGCGTTCGCGCTCGGCGGCCGCGTCCTCAGCCAGCCGACGACGATCTCGATCGGCCGCTACGCGGTCCTGGCCGACCCGCAGGGTGCGACGTTCGCCGTCCTCGCCGGCCACCGCTGAAGATCAAGAACTCGATTCGGAGGTACGGCTCCAAGCGGGTCAAGAACGGACAGCGACCACCAACGGTCCACGATCCCCGGGAATGATCCGCACCTTGACCCGGTAATGCTCGGCCAGGTTCGCCTCGGTCAGCACCTCCACCGGCGTACCGGCGGCCACCACCCGCCCACCGGCCAGCAGCACCATCCGATCGGCGTACTCCCCGGCGGTCGACAGGTCGTGCATGGTCGCGAGCACGGTCAGCCCCCGCTCCCCCCGAAGACGATCGACCAGCTCGAGCACCTCCTGCTGATGACCGATGTCCAGGGCGCTGGTCGGCTCGTCGAGCAGCAGGATCCGACCGCCCTGGGCCAGCGCCCGGGCCAGGAAGACGCGCTGCCGTTCCCCGCCGGAGAGGGTGTCCAGCCGCCGCCCCGCGAACGCCACCAGATCGAGCGCGGTCAGCTCCGCCTCGACCGCGGCCAGGTCCGCCGCCGATTCCCGGCCGAGCGCCGGGATGTACGGCGTCCGCCCGAGCAACACGTAGTCGAAAACGGTCATCGCGGGTGGAACGACCGGGCTCTGCACGACCACGGCGAGCGCCTTGGCCCGCTCCCGGCGGTGCAGTTCGTCGACCGCGCGGCCGTGCAGGTGGACCGAGCCGCTGAACGGGAGCAGGCCGGCCACGGCACGTAGCGCGGTGGACTTCCCGGCCCCGTTCGGCCCGATCACGGTGACCCATTCACCCTCGGCCACGTCCAGGCTCACCCGGTCGACGATCAGGGCGTTGTCGAGACGTACCGTCAAGTCGTTGACCTTGATCGCGCTCAGGTCGCGGCCGACCGCGCTCGTGTCGCGGCCGATTTCGCTCATGTCGCGGCCGATCGCGTGGTGCGCAGCACCACGATGAAGAACGGTGCCCCGAGGAACGCGGTGACCACGCCGATCGGGATCTCCGCGGCACCGCCCGCGACCCGGGCCAGCAGATCGGTGAGCGCGAGGAACGCCGCCCCGAAGAGCAGCGACAACGGCAGCAGCGAGCGGTAGCTCGGCCCGGCCAGCAACCGCAGCGTGTGCGGAACGATGATGCCCACGAACCCGATCAGGCCGGACACCGAGACCGCCGCGGCGGTGCCCAGCGAGGCGGCCACGATCAGCAGGTAGCGGCTGCGCTGCGGATGCAGGCCGAGACTGGCCGCCTCCTCGTCGCCGACCGTGAGGACGTCCAGCTCACGGCGCTGGGTCAGCATGATCGCGGCGGTCAGCACGGTGTACGGCAGCACCACCAGCACGTCGTGCCAGCCCGCGGTCCCGAGCCGGCCGAGCAGCCAGGAGTACACCTCGCGCAGCGACTCGACGTGCCGTTGCAGCAGGTAGGTCTGGATCGCGGCGAGGAACGCGGAGACCGCGACCCCGGCCAGGATCAGCGCACCCGGTGATCGATCCCGGCCACCGGCGGCGCCGAGCACCCAGGTGAGCGCGACCGCGATCAGCGCACCGGCAAACGCGGCCGCGGGCACGCCGATCGGCAGGCCGGTGTCCCCGGACGGCCGGAGCACGATCACCGCGGTCACCCCGAGCCCGGCCCCGGCGGCGACCCCGAGCAGGTGCGGATCGGCAAGCGGATTGCGGAACGCCCCCTGGTAGGCGGCGCCGGCGAGCGCCAGCATCGCGCCGACCAGCAGGCCGAGCACGACCCGGGGCAGCCGCAGCTCGGTGAGGATGGCGACCTCCCGCTCGGTGAGGCCGCTGTGCAGATGCACCCCGGGCAGGAGATTCAGCAGCTCGATCGCGACGCCGCCGGGCGGCAGCGCGACCGAGCCGAAGGCGAGACCGGCAACGACCGCGACCAGCACGGCCAGCACGCCGGCCGCCAGCCAGGCCGGGCGCAGCCCGGCCGGCCTCATGAAACCTTGCTCACCGCGTCGGCCACGGACTTCACCAGATCGACGGTCCGGGGTCCCCACCGCGACGCGATGTCGTCGTCCAGCGGATAGACCTGCGACTTCTGCACCGCGGTGATCGCGGACCAGCCCTTGCGCGCCTTGACCGTGTCCGCCGACTGCTGGCAGCACTTGGTGTCGGCCAGGAAGACGGTGTCCGGGTTCGCCTTCACCAGCGTCTCCGCGGAGAGCTGCGGGTACCCGCCCTTGCTGCCGTCGGCGTCCGCGGCGTCCGCCACGTTGACCATCCCGAACAGGTGGAACACGCTGCCGATGAACGTCTTCGAGGTCGCCGAGTACAGCTCCGGCCCGAGCTCGTAGTAGTAGCTGAGCGGCGTGGTCCGCGCCGGAACCGCCTTGACGATCTGCTCGATCGAGGCCTTCATCTGGTCGTTGACCTTGGTCGCCTCGGCGCCGTGCCCGGTCAAACTGCCAAGATCAGAGATTTCCCGGTACGTGTCGTCGAGCGTCGCCGCCGCCGGGGACACCAGCGTCGGGATCTTGAGTTTGTCCAGTTGAGCGACGATCTGGTCGGCGTCGCCGGAGAGCACCACCAGGTCCGGATCCTTGGCGGCGATCGCCTCGGCGTTCGGCTTGAAGCCGGAGAGATCGGTCTTGGGCGCGTCGGCCGGAAACGTCGACTGGTCGTCGACCGCGGTGACCTGCGGGCCGGCGCCGATCGCGAAGAGCATCTCGGTCGCGGTCGGGCTCAGCGAGACGATCTTCTCCGGCCGGGCATCCAGGGTGAGCGTGCCGACCGTGACCGGGAAGCCGGACGCCGACGACGCGGACGCCTGCGGGGTGGTGGTCTCGTCCGCGGTGCCGCAGCCGGTGAGCAGGAGGGCGGCCGCCGTCGTGGCAGCCAGAAGCGCGCGTTTCAATCGAGGTCCTTCGGTCGGGTGTGGTGCTCGCCGACAGGGCCTCGGAGCCGCCGTCCGCGAGGCGCTCCTCCCCGGGAGCGCTGTTCGCGACCGACGCCCAGGCGACCTGGCTAGACCTCTGGCAGAGGGATCACAGTTGCGGGACAGCGCCGGTTTCGCACCGGCTTCGCTGTGGCGCGGTCTCCCGAACGCTATCTCACCGCTTACTTACCGGCTTCGCTCTTGTCATTGACGTCGCTCTTGTCATCGGTCTCGCCGCTGTCGGCGGACTTCAGGTCACCGGTGGCCGCGGCGTCGTCGGTGTCCGACTTCGCCCGGCTCTTGGCGTCGGCGGCCGCGACCCGGTCGCCGGCCTCGGCGGCCTCGTCGTCACCGGCCAGGGCGGAGCGCAGCCGGGCCTTCTCCGCGGCGCGGCGCGACGCCACGTCGCCGAGGTGCTCGGCCATCTGGTTGCGCCACCCGCGGAGCAGGAAGAACGCGAAGCCGGCCGAGGCGACGAACGCGATCATCGCCTTGACCAGGATGTTCAGCGGCGTGGGGACGAGCGCCAGGAACACGATGACGAACAGGCCGAGACGGCCCAGCGTGTACTTGATGGCGGGACTCATGAGCTCTCTCCCTCAGCCGTTCCGCTGACGGAGCCAGCGGAGGCCGTAGAACCAGACCAGGCAATACACGACCGTGGCGGTCACCGCACCGGCGCCACCGCTCACCAGGGGAGGAGTGTACGGCGCGGCCAGACCGGCGATCGTCATGCCCGCGGCCGCCCCGAAACCGATGCCCAGGGCCGCGGCCATCACCCGGTCCGCCCCGTAGCCCTCGGCGCGGAACTGCTCGACGAAGAGCCAGACCGGCAGGATCACGATCAGCCAGCCGTTGGTCTGGCCGAACGCGGACACCCCGGACAGCGCGAGGATGGCCTCCAGCACCAGCACCACCGCGATGCCGACGACCAGACCGGCGAACGCGGCGCCGATCAGATCACCCGCGGTCGCCACCGGACCGGAGTTGCGCCGAAGGCCGCCCGTGCTCCGCTGCTGGGTCATCAGAACAGCCTAGGCCCAGACCTTCTGCGGCTCGCTGCGCCGCTCGGCCAGGCTGACCGGCCGCTCATACTCCCGGACGACCTCGTAGCGCGTGTTGCGCTCGACCGGCTGGAAGCCGGCGTCCCAGATGACGTTGAGCAGGTCGTCGCGGTGCATGGTGCTGGGCGTGCCGTACGAGTCGGCGTCGTGCGTGATCTTGTATTCCACCACCGAGCCGTCCAGGTCGTCGGCGCCGAAGTTGAGCGACAGCTGCGCCACCGACAGGCCGTGCATGACCCAGAAGTTCTTCAGATGGGGCACGTTGTCGAACATCAGCCGGGAGACCGCGAACGTCTTCAGCGACTCGGCCGGGGCCGCCATCGTGGTGCGCTCCTGGATCCGGTTGCGGACCTTGCCGTCCTGCGAGTCGACGAAGTCGTGCTGATAGCGCAGCGGGATGAAGACCGCGAAGCCACCGGTCTCGTCCTGCAGCTCACGCAGGCGCATCACGTGGTCGACCCGGTGCCGGGGCTCCTCGATGTGGCCGTAGAGCATCGTCGCCGGCGTCTTCATGCCCTTCTCGTGGGCCAGCCGGTGGATGCGCGACCAGTCCTCCCAGTGGCAGTTGTGGTCGACGATGTGCTGCCGGACCTCCCAGTCGAAGATCTCGGCGCCGCCACCGGTCAGCGACTCCAGCCCGGCGTCCATCAGCTCGTCGAGGATGTCGCTCGCCGAGAGGCCGCTGATCTTCTCGAACCACTGCACCTCGGTGGCGGTGAAGCACTTGAGCTTCACGTTCGGCAGCGCGGCCTTCAGCTCGCGCAGCACCTTGGGGTAATACCGCCAGGGCAGCGACGGGTGCAGGCCGTTGACGATGTGCAGCTCGGTGAGCTGCTCATCCTCCATCTCCTTGGCCTTGGCGACCGCCTCGTCGATGCGCATCGTGTACGCGTCCTTCTCGCCCGGCTTGCGCTGGAAGGAGCAGTACGCACAACTGGCGGAGCAGACGTTCGTCAGGTTCAGGTGCCGGTTGACGTTGAACATCACCCGGTCACCGTTCATCTCGGTGCGCTTGTGATGGGCCAGCCGGCCGAGCCAGGCGAGGTCGTCACTCGCGTAGAGCGCGATGCCGTCCTCGCGGCTCAGTCGCTCGCCCGCGTAGACCTTCGCCTCGAGGTCCCGCTTCAGTCCGGCATCCATGTGCGCCCCTTTCCGGTTCTCGCGTCGAGACTACGTGCCGGCTATGACACCGAGCACGGCACCGGGCCCGGGGGTGTCCCAACCCACCCGGACGAGGCGGCCTTGACCAGGCATTACGGACTTCGGCACCGGGAAGTCGAGAAATTCTCAGGGGACTTTCACCTTCGTTCGATCGACAGCGGTGCGCCGCCTGCGGTATGAACCTTTAGGAACGACTAGCGACGGCTGGAAGATCGTCGCGGACGGGGAGCTCATGTCGAAGGCAATGCGTTACGGACCGGGTGCACCACGATCCGTGCATGCGCGACTTCTGCCTCTCACGTTGTCGGCGGCGGTCGCCGCGGCACTGGCCGCGCTGTTCCAGCCGATCCCGGCGCTGGCCGCCCCGGTCGGCGGTCAGCCGGTCGCCGGTCAGCCGCTCGGCGCTCAGCCGGTCGGCGGTCAGCCGCTCGGCGCTCAGCCGGTCGGCGGTCAGCCGCTCGCCGTCGGGGTGCCGGACTCCGGTTCCCGCCCCACCCAGGTCGGCTCGCTCGTGCTGCCGAACACCCCGATCAGCACGACCACCGTCAGCACCATCCCCGGCTCGGCGACCAACCCCGTCCTGCAGAAGATCGAGAAGGGCCGCGTCGAGGTCGACCAGCTCGGTGACCAGCTGCTCAAGCTGAAGGCCGACCGGGACCTCGCGCAGACCCAGGTCACCACCGCCCTGCAGAAGGTGACCGACGCGCAGACCAACCTGACCGGCGCACAGACCGACGCGGTCGCCGCCGCCAGCCAGGGCCTGCAGGACGCCGCCGCGGTCCCGCCGGGCGCGCTCGACTCCGGGCTGCTCGGCCTCGACCAGCTGGCCCGCCTGCAGCGCGGCGAGAAGCCGACCGACGACTCCTCGGCCGGTCGGCTGGAGGCCGCGCAGATCTCCGCGCAGGTCGCGATCGACGAGCAGAGCCTCGCCGACGCCAAGTACGACGAGATGCTCAAGCAGTACAACGCGCTCAACACCAAGCTGCAGGCGAAGTCGAGCGCGCAGAAGAAGTACGAGGACGCGCACAAGGCCGAGCTGGCCGCCGCCGAGGCCATCGCGAACGCGAACGACCAGGCGCTCGGCTCGCAGTACCTGGCCGGGCAGAACGGCCAGGGCGCCGACCCCCGCGCCGTCCAGGCGCTGCAGTACGCCTTGGCCCAGCGCGGCGACCCGTACGTGTGGTCCGAGGAGGGTCCGGACGAGTACGACTGCTCCGGCCTGATGTACGCGGCGTACCACTCGGTCGGCTTCCCGCTGGTCCGCGTCTCCCGCGATCAGTACTGGCAGACCCGCGGCAAGGCGGTCGACCGGTACTCATTGCTCCCCGGTGACCTGCTCTTCTGGAGCTACACCAACAGCTGGAGCGGGATCCACCACGTCGCGATGTACGCGGGCGACGGCATGATGGTCGAGGCCCCGCGCACCGGTCTGAACGTGCGGCTCGTCCCGGTCCGGTGGAGCACCCTGTTCGGCGCCACCCGGGTGTTCGGCGCGGTCCCGGGCGGCACCACCGACGTCAACCCCGGCACCCCGGACTCGCAGACCGAGCCGACCACCAACCCGACGCGGACGGTGGCCCCGACGCCCAGCAAGACCACGAAGCCGTCCGCGACCCCGACGCCGAGCAAGACCACCACCAAGCCGAGCGGCAACCCGTCCTCGAGCAGCCCGACTCCGGACCCGACCACCAGCAGCCCGTCGACCGAGCCGAGCAAGACTCCGGACCCGGATCCCACCACGACGACGCCGGCCCCGGTGGAGACGTCCAAGGAGCCGGAGAACACTTCCTCGACGACCTCGGCGGCCACGTCCGACCCGGTCGAGACGACGAAGTCAACCTCGGAGTCGTCGTCCGCCGCCTCGTCCTCCTCCAGTGCGAGTGACAACTAGTCCGGAAATCCGGTACTAAGGCATACGTAAACCATCCGAACTGCTCACCAGCCCCTCGACCCTTCCGTCGGAGGGCTGGTCGGGTCTATGCCGGGTGTGTTCACACCGACGGATGTGGCACGGTTAAGGTCAGCGACCGACGTCCAAAACCGTCGGCAGCGGCGGTCGGGAGGACCCATGGACGAGCAGCAGGCGACCAGGGACGGCGATAGCTCCACGCCGCCGCTCGTCCGGCCGCCCGCGGACGACACCGACGGTTTCGCGCCGCCTCCGCCGCCGGCACCGGGAGCCCTGTGGGCCGCCCCCGCCGCAGCCAAGGCCCCCGCGTCCGCCCCGGTCTCGGCTGCGCCCGTCTCCGGCTCCGCCCCGGTCTCCGCGGCACCGGTCTCCGCCTCGGCACCGGTCTCCGCCGCGCCGGTCTCTTCGGCGCCGGTCTCTTCGGCGCCGATCTCTTCGGCGCCGGTGTCCGCGGCACCCGTTTCCGCGGCACCCGTTTCCGCAGCACCTGTTTCTGCGGCTCCGGCCCAGGCGGAATCTTCCGTGCGGCCGATCTCGGCGATGCCGGGCGCGAGCGCGGCCCGGGTCAGCGTCCCGGGCGCGTCACCGCACGGTGGCCGGCAGTCGACGGTCTACGGCACGCCCACCTCGGAGCACCCGACCATCCGCGCCCGCGCGACACCCGCCACGCCCCAGGCCACGGCCCCCGCCACGCCCCAGGCCACGGCCCCCGCCACGCCCCAGGCCACGGCCCCCGCCACACCCCAGGCCACGGCCCCCACCGCGCCACAGCCCGCGGCCCCCACCGCGCCCAAGCCCGCCGCATCTGCCGCGCCCAAGCCGGAGACCGGCGGCTCGACCCCGAAAGCGGCCGACCCCGCCGACCCGAAGCCGGAGAAGCCGCAGCCCGCCGACCCGAAGCCGGCCGAGCCAAAAGATCCGAAGCCAACCGAGCCCACGGATCCGAAACCGGCCGAGCCCAAGGACCCGAAGCCGAGCGACCCGAAGCCGGCCGAGCCGAAGCCGACCGAGCCGCGGCCGGAGAAGCCGCAGCCCGTCGAGCCGTCGCCGGACGAGCCGACCCGCCCGCACCCGATCCCGGCCCCGCCCAGGCCGACCCGCCCGGGCGACCCGAAGCCGGCCGGCCCGGAGCCGATCAAGCCACCGCCCGCCCCGCAGCCGGGGCCGTTCCCCACGCCGGCGCCCCAGCCGGGCCCGGCGCCCACTCCCCCGGTGCCGAATCCTTACCCGCCGAGCCCCGTTCCCCCTGGTCCCGGCCCTTCCCCGGTGCCGCCGATCCCGGCTCCGAGCCCGGTGCCGCCCGGCCCCGGGCCATCCCCGGTGCCCGGTCCGCCCGGACCGTCCCCGGTGCCCGGCCCTCCCGGGCCGAGTCCGGTGCCCGCGCCGCCGCCCGGCCCCGGTCCGGTGTTCCCACCGCCCCCGGTGATCGGGAACGGTCTGCCCTCGTACACGATGCCGCCCGAGAGCGGCAGCCCGACGGGAGTCCTTCCGCCCATGTCCTACGGCACCCCCGGCTTCCCGCCGGCTCCGGCGAACCCCGACCTGACCCAGCCGGTCCGCCTCGCGGCCGCCGGAAACCCGGACATGACCATGCCGCTGTCCACGGCCGCCGCCGCCAACCCGGACCTGACGATGCCGATGTCGATGTCGGCCTCGAACCCCGACCTGACCATGCCGATGTCGGCCGTGCACAACGGCGACAGCGACCGGACCATGGCGGTGAATCTGGGCGCGCCGGGCACGAGTGACATGACTCTCCCGGTGAATCTGGCGGCCGCGACGAACATCGACGCCACCATGGCGGTGAACTACGTGCCGACCCAGCCGGGTCCGTCGTCCGCGCAGCGCAACCAGGGCGGTCAGGTCTACAGCAGCACCGGCGGCTACCCGGCCATCGACATGACCATGCCGGTGAGCGACCCGTCGGAGAACTCCGGCTCGCTGACCGGGCACATCCTGGCCCAGGGCTGGCACGACGCGCCGGTCGACCAGCGCCGGGGGAACCTCAAGGTGGTCGTGGCGATGCTGGTCGTGCTCGGCCTGCTGGTCACCGTGAGCCTGATCGTCGTCCTCACCGTGGGCAGCAGCTTCAGCGGTCTGCTGGGCGGCTGACGAGGCGGCTGATCCGGCGGCCTGGCCAGGCGACCGTGGCCCGCCGGGTGGCGTAACGAGCTGAGCAACCGTTAAGAAACGCCGGTACCCGGGAATTGCCGCCCGGGGATACCTGACCTAAGCTGGCGAGGTTGTGCTCTGAGGTGAGCCTGCCCACTACCCGACGGGAATGCGGTCGGTGGCGCAAGCGTTCACACGTACACTTATGGCAGTTATTCATGCGGTGCGCCCACCCGGTGCGCGCCACGGGCGTTCTTGCGGGCATTTCAGCGGGCGGTTCTCGACAACCGCGGCGGGCTATTCGCGAGCATGCGCCCCCGTAGAGAGGTTCTCTTGACCACTTTCGCTGACCCCAGCACGTTCCCGTCCGTTTTCGACAGCAGCAACACCGCCGAGACAGACAGCACCACCACCGCCGGCACCACCACCGCCCCCGAGGCGGAGGGCACCATCACCCCCGAGGTGGACACCACCGTCACCGCCGAGGCGAGCACCATCACTCCTGAGGTGGACAGCAGCGCCACCCCCGAGGCCGAGCAGGCCGAGGAGACGACCGACGTCGTCGCGGAGACCCCGAAGATCACCTTCGCCGACCTGGGCGTGCCCGCCGAGATCGTGCGAGTCCTCGACCGTGAGGGCATCACCACCCCGTTCGAGATCCAGGCCGCGACCGTGCCGGACGCGCTGGCCGGCCGGGACGTCCTGGGCCGTGGCCAGACCGGCTCGGGCAAGACGCTCGCCTTCGGCCTGCCGGTGCTGGCCCGGGTCGCCCAGGGTGGCAAGGCTCGCCCGCACTACCCCAAGGCTCTGATCCTGGTTCCGACCCGTGAGCTGGCCATGCAGGTCGCCGACGCGTTGATGCCGGTCGGCCGCTCGGTCGGCGTCTTCCTGAAGACCGCCGTCGGCGGGGTTCCCTACGACCGTCAGATGGATGCTCTGCGCCGTGGCGTCGAGGTCATCGTGGCGACGCCGGGCCGGCTCGCCGACCTGATCGAGCGGGGCGCCTGCAAGCTCGACGACATCGAGGTCACCGTCCTCGACGAGGCCGACCAGATGGCCGACATGGGCTTCCTGCCCGAGGTCACCGACCTGCTGTCGAAGACGCCGGAGCACGCCCAGCGGCTGCTCTTCTCGGCCACTCTGGACGGTGACGTCGACACCCTGGTCAAGCGGTTCATGCACGACCCGGTGACGCACTCCACCGCGCCGGCCGAGGCCAGCGTGTCCACGATGGATCACCACCTGCTGCTGATCCCGCCGGCCGACAAGTTCCCGATCACCTCGTGGATCGCGAACCGGTCGGGCAAGACCATCGTCTTCGCCCGCACCCAGATGGGCGTGGACCGGCTGGCCGAGCAGCTCGCGGCGGTCGGCGTGCGCGCCGGCGCGCTGCACGGCGGCAAGACCCAGCGGGTGCGCACCCGGACCCTGGCCGAGTTCAAGGAAGGCCGGACGAACGTCCTGGTCGCCACGGACGTGGCCGCCCGGGGCATCCACGTCGACGGGGTCTCCCTGGTCATGCACGTGGACCCGCCGAAGGACCCGAAGGACTACCTGCACCGCGCCGGGCGTACCGCGCGGGCCGGCGAGTCCGGTGCGGTCGTGACGCTGGTGCTCCCGAAGCAGCGTCGCACCACCCAGCAGATGATGGCCAAGGCGGGCGTCGCGCCGGCCGAGCTGCGCGTGCGGCTCGGCGACGAGAAGCTGGCCGAGATCACCGGCGCTCAGGAGCCGAGTGGCGTCCCGGTGGTGGAAGAGCCGGAGCCGCGCCGTGAGCGGTCCGGTGGCGGGCGTGGCCGCTTCGGTAGTGACCGGGGTGACCGGCCGCGCTACGGCGACCGTCCGCAGCGTTCCTACGGCGACCGCGGCAACGAGCGCGGTGGCTACCGGGGCGACCGGCCGGCGGCCGACCGGCCGGCCGGCGAGCGGGGTGCCGGCTTCGGTGCCGACCGTCCGCGTGGCAACTTCGGTGACCGGGGCACCAGCTTCGGCGGCGACCGGCCGCGCGGCAACTTCGGCGACCGGCCGGAGCGCACCGGCGGGGCGACCGGCAACTTCGGTGACCGTGGTGCCGCCTCCGGCGAGCGGGGCGCCGGCTTCGGCGGCGACCGTTCGCGGGGCAACTTCGCCGACCGGCCGCGTACCGACCGCCCGGCTTTCGGCGACCGGCCGGCCTTCGGTGACCGGCCGTCCGGCCAGCGCCGGGAGGGCGTCCGCACCGAGCGTCGCGAGGGCCCGCCGCGTTTCAACTCGGCCCGGCCGGCACGCAGCCACTGAGCTGAGCGCCAGCAACTGAGCAACTGAGCAACTGAATGACAGCAGGCCCCGGTTCGCGGACGAGCGAGCCGGGGCCTGCTGTTATCCACAGGGCTGTCCACAGGCCGTACAGCGGGAAAATCGACCGCGGCCGCCGACCGGGGCCGAAAGCTGCGCCGCGTGGGCGCCTCGGCGCGAAATCCCGGGTAACTTGCCGGTATGGGCATGCTGTCTGCGGGGTTGTTCTGGGAACGCCGGGATGTCCCCGGCAGTGAGCATGTGCGGCTGGACGCACGGAACGGGCTGTATGCCCAGGGTGTCGCGCTGGCCGCGGCTCCGGTGGCCTACTCGTGCCGCTACGAGGTGCAGACCGATCCGGGCTGGGCGTCGGTGTCGCTGGACGTGCGGACCGAGGGTGCCGGCTGGGCACGCGGGCTGCGGCTGGAGCTGGCCGCCGGGCGCTGGCGGGTGACCACCTCCGAGCAGGGCAACCTCGACGCGGCGCTGACGGCCGCCGGGCACGCCGGAGCCGGCCTGCCCGGGATCGAGGACCCGGACCGCCTCTTCGGGGCGTTCGACGTGGATCTGGGCGGGTCGCCGCTGACCAACACGCTGCCGATCCGCCGGCTGGGCCTGCGCACCGGCGAGACCGGCCTGTCGCACCGCCTGAGCGTGGCGTGGGTGCTGGTCCCGAGCCTGGAGGTGGTGCAGGCGGACCAGATCTACACGCCGCTGGGCGGCAACCGGGTGCGGTACGCGAGCGAGACGTTCGCGGCCGATCTGACGGTCGACGACGAGGGCTTCGTGGTCGACTACCCGGGGCTGGCGCGGCGGGCCGAGCCGGGCGTCAGACTCGCTGCCGAATCCAGCTGAGGCAGGCCTTGTCGACGGTGGCGAACGGTTTGCCGTAGGCGGTCCGGGACGCCTGGTCCGGCTTCTGCCCCTCGCGCAGCACCAGGTTGGTGAAGGTCAGCAGCTTGCGCTCGCCGTACTTCGCGGCCATGCACGCCGTCGCGTAGTGCCCCATCGCGTAGAGCGTGTTGACCGTCAGGTCGTCCGCGTCGTCGGCCAGCGACGGCACCGCGATCGTCTTGGGCACCCCGCGCCGGCGGAATGACTCGGCCAGCACGTCGCGGTTACCGGTCTCCTGCGGTTTGCGCGGCAGCGCGCCGACATATTCCGCGATGCCCTCGATCAGCCACTGATCGTTCTCGGCCGCGCCGTCCCCGCCGGCCAGCGTGACCACGTGCGTCAGCTCGTGCTGGACGGTGACCGCGAGCTGCCGCTGGTTGTCGCTCGCCCGGGCGCGCAGGATGATGTCGCCGCCGGTCGCGTTGAGCGGCATCTCGTAGCCGATGATCCAGGACTGGTCGACGCCGCCGTACCAGCTCTTCCAGCCCTTCTCGTCGGCCACGTAGATGCGGTAGCGCTGCTGCGGGTTGCCGACGTACCCGGCGTACCGGTCGACCACCTTGGCGGCCTTCTCGGCGAGCGTGAGCACCTGCTTGAGGCGTTTGGCCTGGCTGCTCGGCCCGGCCACGATGACGCGCTTCCCCTTGACGAAGGTCAGCGCCCGGTTGTCCCACGGCGCCGGCTGCAGGTAGTTGTCCTTCACCCCGGTCTTGTCGTCCAGCGCGGTGATCGTCCACACGCCTTTGATCAGCTGGAACGTCAACCGGTAGGTCGCCTTGGCCGACCCCTCGCCGTAGTTTCCGTGCCATTCCGGGCAGACCACGCCGGAGAAGCAGTAGCCGAGGGCGGCCTGCATCACGATCTGGGTGGCGGTGGTGTCGGGCAGCTTGTCGCCGTGGAACTCGGCGTGGCTGATCTCCAGCGCGCGCAGGTTGCGGAAGATCGTGCGATACCGCGCGAGCAGCGTCTTCTTCGTCGGGTCGACCGGGGCCAGCCAGGCCTTCTCGTCGCCCTTCGCGAGGGCTTCGCCCTGCGTCCGCAGGCGCTGCTCGGCCAGCTCGAACGGCGTCGCGGGACGGGGCGGGGCGGGGGTGGCGGTCGCTTTCGCGGCCTCGTCGCCGGTCGGCCAGAAGACCACCACGCCGGCCGCGACCACCGCGAGGATCGCGATCAGGGCGACCAGAAAACCGGGTGTCCGGGATCGCTTCGGCGGCTCCGGGAGCGCCGGGGGCTCCGGATGCGAAAGATCTTCCACGCGCGGGATCTAATCACGACGCATCGATGTGGCCTAGATCTCGGCGTGACTCACCGTCCGCTTTGCCCACTCTAAAACCGATTTGGGTACGGGATCAGCCGCCCGTCGAGGGCCACGCGTCCGCACTCGACCGGCAACGCCGTTTCGTGGCCGAACCGTTTGGCCGGTACGGAAACTCCGGACAGGACCGAGCTTGGCGGGCGCGGTGCTCAACTCGTACCAAATCAGGCATTTGAATTTATCCGACGCCTGGCTGGGGACGATTTTCCCACTTGGTGGAGAGGGCGATCGCGGTGCGGGTGGAGGCGACGCCGGGGGTCCGGTTGATCCGGACGATCAGCTGCTCGAGCTCCGCGATCGTGCCGACCCGGACGATCAGCTGATAGGACTCCACCCCGGCCATGAAGTAGCAGCTCTCCACCTCGGGCATGGCACGCACCGCGGCGAGCACGTCGTCGGTGTCGGCGCCGGAGTCCTCCACGATGCCGATCAGCGCGGTGACGCCCAGCCCGACCGCCTCGTGGTCGACGTCGGCACGGTAACCGCGGATGGTGCCGGCGGCCTCGAGCTTCCCCACGCGCTCGTGCACCGCGGGGGCGGAGAGCCCGACCTTGCGGGCCAGCTCGGCGTACGACGAGCGCGCGTTCTCCCGTAGCAGGTCGATCAGCCGGAGGTCGATGGAGTCCATGCGTGAAACCCTAATCGGGTGGCTCCGCGGCACTCACGCCCGGTAGCGGCGAATGGGGGGCAGGATAATGATCGTTGTCGCAATCGGGGCTTTTTCCGCATTTCACGGACTTGCCGTAGGGGCGGTGCTCTAATGGCTTTACGTCCCGATCGAGCATGCCGACACTCAGTGTGACCACCGGCCGCTCCAGAAAACAGAACCGAGGAGGGGGTTGTGGACACTGGAGACCGTCTGCTGACACCGGGCGAGGTGGCCGCATTGTTTCGCGTCGATCCGAAAACGGTCACGCGCTGGGCCGCAGCTGGCCGCATCGGCAGCATCCGTACTCCGGGTGGACACCGCCGATTCCGCGAATCCGAAGTCAAGGCCCTTCTTGAGGGCGACGGCGTGATCGAGGAGATGCGCGAGGACGATGCGGCCAACAAGCCGCGGAACAGTGGCCCGGCGAACCCGGGTGCGGGTTACGGCCCGCCGAACGGTCTGCGCTAGCGCTCACCGATTCGTCCGCTCCATCGCAGCATCAGGGTGTGTGCAACACCCAGCGAGTCCAGCACTTTGCCCGCAATGAAATCAACGAGCTGCTGTGCGGTGGCGTCTGCCCCGGACCCGTAGAAACCGGGACTGGCCGGCAGCACCACCGCACCGGCATCGATGAGCGCGATCAGATGCTGCAGATGACTTCGGGTCACCGGGGTCTCGCGCGGCACGACCACCGTACGACGGCGCTCCTTCAGATTGACCTCGGCAGCTCGCTGCAGCAGGTCCTTGGAGAGGCCGATGGCTATCCCGGCGCAGGCCGCCGTGCTGGCCGGCACCACCGCCATCCCGCGTGCGGGATAGGACCCGCTGCTCGGCCCGGCCGCCAGGTCGCCGGCCGGCCAGTAGGCCAGATCACCGAGGTCCCGGCCCAGCCAGGCGGCGACGTCGTCCTTCCAGTGCGCGTCCCGGATCGTCGCGCCGGTCTCGTCCAGCAGGGTCAGCCGGGCCGCCCGGGAGACGACCAGGTCGACGGACTCGCCGGCGTCCAGCAGCCCACCGATCACCGCCCTCGCGTAGGGGGTGCCGGAGGCTCCGGAGACGCCGACGATCCAGGGTTCGCGCATGCCTTCCAGTGTGCTACCTGAGCCGGGTGACCAGGGCTGAGGTGGGGAACGCCTCATCCACCGTGGGCCAGGCCGCCGGATCCGCGAAGTCGGCCACGGTGATCTGCTGGGCGATCTTCCTGATCTCGGACAACTCGACGCCCACACCGGTCACGGTGAGCCGGTAGACACCCTTGAACGTCTGGGTACAGGTGGTGTCGTGGCAGCTCAGCGCCTTCGGGTTGGGCTGGCCGTCGTTCGGTTTCCCGAAGCCGATCGAGATCCGGTTCCCGATCGGTCCCGGAGGTAACACACGGCCGGGATTGGTCATCATCTTCTCGGCCTTGGCGGCCGGCACCAGTTCCGCGTACGAGAGGCCGTCCGACGTTCTGATCGTGATCAGCCGATAGTCGGACGGAAGGTATCCGACCTTCGTCGCGACGCGCGCGGCCGGCCCGTCACCGGGCACGAACGCGGCGGCGATCGCCGCCATGTCGGCTTCGGCCATCGGAAACCACCTCGGGGTCAGCACGGCCCAGGCGTCGTCGGCGTACTTCCACAGGAATTGCTCCTGGGTATCGTCGGCGTCGTTGTTCAGGAAGTACGCCGGGCGGCCGGCGATCGGCTCGGCCGTCGTCCGCTTCCCCGTCTTCCCCCCACGGTCGATCGGGGTGACCCCGGGCAGGTAGGCCGCCACGTATCCCAGGAGCTGCGAGGAACCGGGCTTCCGTACGGCGGCGCGACTGAGACCGAGCGTCACCAGGTCCGGATCGGCGACCACATACGGTCCCGCCCGGTACCCGTGGAACGAGTAGGTGGACGAGAATTCGGACACGGTCGGTGCGACCGACGGTGCGACCGAGGGCGCGACCGACTGGGCCGGCGTCGGGCCGACGGCGTTCGGCCGGGGCACCACCAGGGCCACCCCGGCCGTGGCCAGCACGGCCGCGGCCGCCACGCCCCACGCCGCGTGCCGGCGCTGCCGCCGGCGCCGCCCGGCGGCCACCACGTCCTCGACGTCGAAGCGGGGCGGCGGAGCGTCCGACTTCGCCTCCCAGAGCAGGTCAGACAGTTGCTTCATAGCGGGCCTCCAGCTCGGTGCCGAACATCTGCCGGAGCGCGTCGAGACCTCGCGCGGTGTAGACCTTCACGGTCCCCTCGGGGCATTTGAGGGCGGCCGCGGTCTGCTGGACGCTCAGCCCCTCCAGGAAGCGCAGCACGATCACCGCCCGCTGCTTGGCGGGCAGGTGACTCAGCGCCTCCCGCATCCGGAGGCGCTCGTCCACGACGTGGGTGCCGTCCGGCAGTGGCCGGTCCGGCATCGCGTGGCTGTGCGCCCGCTCCCGGCGCCACCACGGACGGCGGGTCTCGTCGATGGCGGCCCGGACCACCGCGGTCCGGGCGTACGCATCGTGGTTGTCGACCCGGCCCCATCTGACGTACAGCTTTGACAGGGCGGACATCACCGCGTCCTCGGCCGCCTGCCAGTCACCGCACGTCAGGTACGCCAGACCGCGCAACGACTCCATTCGTCCCGCTACGAACTCGCGGAACTCGGCCTCTCGATCGCTCACGGGGATAAGACGGAGGCGACCGTCGATCCGGTTACAGCAGGACCAGGTCGAGAACCGCGAAGGCCGACAGGGCGATGGCGATGAAGCCGTTCGCGGTGAAGAACGCGCGGTTGACCTTGGAGAGATCGTTCGCGGTCACCACCACGTGCTGGTAGATCAGGCCGGCCGCGGTCACCGCGAGACCGATCCACCACAGCCAGCTCAAACCGACCAGCTGGCCGAACGTGACGAACAGCGCGAACGTCACCACGTGCGTGACCGTGGAGATGTGCAGGGCGACCGGCACCCCGAACCGGGCCGGCGTGGAGTGCACGCCGATCTTCCGGTCCACCTCGACGTCCTGGCAGGCGTAGATGATGTCGAAGCCACCGATCCACAGGCCGACCGCGACGCCGAGCACCCAGGCCGGGCCGGAGCCGCTGAACGTGCCGGTGATCGCCAGCCAGGCGCCGACCGGGGCGACCGCCTGGGCCAGCGCGAGCACGTAGTGCGGGAAGTTGGTGAACCGCTTCGCGTACGGATAGATCACCAGCGGGATCACCGCGAGCGGGGACAGCACCAGGCACAGCGGGTTGAGCAGGCCGGCCGCGACGACCAGGATCACCAGCGAGACGATCGCGCCGGTCCAGGCGGTACGGACACTCACCGCGCCGGTGACCAGCTCCCGGTTCCGCGTCCGCGGGTTGAGCGCGTCGATCTTCCGGTCCAGGATCCGGTTCGCGGCCATCGCGAACGTCCGCCCGGACACCATCGCGACCGTGACCAGCAGCAGGTCGAGCCAGTGCCGGCCGGAGCCGTCCCGGTCGATCGCGACCAGCGCGGACAGGTACGCGAACGGCAGCGCGAAGACCGAGTGCTCGATCATGACGAGCCGCAGGAAGGACTTGACCTTCCCGGGCTTCTCCTCGACAGCTGTCACAGCCCGTATTCCTTCCACCGCTTGTCGACCAGGGAGACGACCTCCGGTGACATGATCATCTCTTCTGGCCAGCCCCGCGTATAGCCCTCCGCGGGCAGCTTGCGGGTCGCGTCGACGCCCGCCTTGCCACCCCAGAACTGCTGGTACGACGAGTGGTCCAGGTGATCCACCGGGCCCTCGGTGAGCAGCAGGTCGCGCGCGTAGTCCACGTTGCCGAACGCGCGGAACGCCACCTCGTTGTAGTCGTGCACGTCGCAGTCCTCGTCGACCACCACGATCAGCTTGGTCAGCGACATCAGGTGCGCGCCCCAGATCGCGTTCATCACCTTCTGCGCGTGCTTCGGGTAGCGCTTGCGGATCGACACGATCAGGCAGTTGTGGAAGACGCCGGCGGCCGGCATGTCGTAGTCCACGATGTCCGGGATCAGGATCTTGGCGAGCGGCAGGAAGATCCGCTCGGTGGCCTTGCCCAGGCCGTGATCCTCCTGCGGCGGCTGGGACGTGACGATCGAGTGGTAGACCGGGTCCTTGCGCATGGTCATGGTCTCGATGTGCAGCACCGGGAACGGCTCGACCGGGGTGTAGTAACCGGTGTGGTCGCCGAACGGGCCCTCCGGCTGCCGCTCCCCCGGCTCCAGGTAGCCCTCCAGGATCACCTGCGCGTTCGCCGGGACCTGTAGCGGGACGGTCAGGCAGTCGACCATCTCGACCCGCTCACCACGCAGGAAGCCGGCGAACAGGTACTCGTCGATGTCGCCGGGCAGCGGGGCGCTGGCCGCGTAACAGACCACCGGGTCGGCGCCGATCGCGATCGCCACCGGCAGGCGCTGGCCGAGCCGCTCGGCGACCGCGTGGTGCGCGGTCGAGTCCTTGTGGATCTGCCAGTGCATGCCGAGCGTGTTCTTCGAGTGCTGCTGCAGGCGGTACAGCCCCAGGTTCCGCTTGCCGGTCTCCGGGTGCTTGGTGTGGGTCAGCCCGAAGTTGTGGAAGATGCCGCCGTCGCCGGGCCAGACCTGCAGGCCGGGCAGCAGGTTCAGGTCGACCTGGTCGCCCTTGAGCACGACCTCCTGGCAGGGGGCGGACTTCACCTTCTTCGGCGGGACCGACTTGAGCTGCAACACCTTGGCGATGCCCTCGCGGATGCCGGACCAGCCGACCGGCAGCTCCGGCTTGGCCAGCGCGCCGATCCGGTCGCCGATCTCGTCCAGCGACTCGACGCCGAGCGCCATCGCCATCCGCTTCTCGGTGCCGAACAGGTTGATCGCCACCGGCATGTCGCCGCGGGTCGGCTTCTCGAACAGCAGCGCCGGGCCACCGGCCCGGACGGTGCGGGTCACCACCTCGCTGATCTCCAGCGTCGGGTCCACCGGGACGGTGACCCGGCGCAGCTCACCGGCCTGCTCCAGGGCAGCCAGGAAACCTTGCAGATCGGCATAGGGAAACCCACGGGACGCCATGCGCACCAGTCTGGCACCGCGCCGGGCCGACAGCGTGCCGGGGCCGTCACTCGTGATCTGCGATTCGCGTTGAGCGTTCGTGACTCTCCGCGGGGTGCTGCGCTGGTGTGCTCTGGGCGGCCTGCTGGCCGCGCTGGCCATCGCCGCCCCCGCGGTCTCCGCGCTGCGCGACCGGCTTCCGGTCTGCGGCGCCCCGGGCCCGGCCTCCAGCCGGCCACCCTCGGGGCCGGCCTCGGCATCGGCGCCGGGTGCCTGCCGGGTCGCGGTCACCGAGTCGACGGTACGGGCGATGAAGCCGCCCGGATTCACCCCGAGCGGATACCACCACCTGGGCGCCGGGACGAGTGCCGAGTGGAGCGGGGTGTCCGGGCGGATCGGTGTGGTGGACGGGAAACTGCGCGCCGGGACCTACGACTTCGTGGCCGGCCGGTTCATGGTGAAACGTGACCTGGGCAAGGGGAACATCGCCTGGCTGGAGGCCGGCTGGGCGGAGACCGGGTGGCGGTCGCCGGGGCAGCCGCGGATCTACACGTACAACACGAACACCAAGAGCTGGCAGTTCTACGACCAGTACCCGATCAAGGCGGGGGACACGGTCTGGCTGGATCTGCACACCGACTCGGGGGGCGTGTGGCAGGCCTGGCTCTGGTGGAACAACAAGTGGAACATGCTGACCGCGCAGAAGTTGCCGATCGGCGGCAGTGCGTTCGTCGAGCAGTACGTCGAGGTGCACGTCGACGACAGCAAGCCCGGCCGGATCGACCTGCCGCCGGTGAAGGTCGACAACGTGCAGCTGCGCCCGGCGGCCGGCGGGCCGGCCCGGTTCTGGCGGGAGGACGTGAGCACGCTGACCGGGGTCGCCCCGGGCCAGCAGCAGCAGAGCGGCGGCTTCTGCCTCAACTGGGTCACCCGTTATGACACGTGGAACGCCGGCGATTGCGTCTGATTGCTCCGCTTCGCGGGTGTTCGGGGTTTTGGGACCGAAACCACCCGCGGACGTCGCCCTGTAGGGCCTCGCGTTCTGGGCGCCCCGCGCCCTGCGAGGACCGGAAGGGTCCCCGCGGGAGCGACGATCAGTTATTGGCCGCAGCGTAGGAAATCCTGAATTTGATCTTCAGGCTCTCAACCCGCATTGGCATAGCTGTGCAGGCCTTCGAAGAAGAGGTTGACGCCGAAGAGGTTCATCAGCATCGTGACGAAGCCGAGCAGGGCGATCCACGTCGCGACCGTGCGCTTGACGCTCGGGGTGGCGCGGGCGTGCAGGTAGGCCGCGTAGACGATCCAGGAGATGAACGCCCAGACCTCCTTCGGGTCCCAGCCCCAGTACCGGCCCCAGGACGCCTCGGCCCACAGTGGGCCGGCGATCAGCGCGCCGAACGTGAACAGCGGGAACGCGAACGCGTGCAACCGGAACGTCAGGCGCTCCAGGGCCGGCGCCGAGGTCGGGACGCGCTTGCCGAGGGTGTACGGGAAGCGGCGTTTCCCCTGGTCGTAACCGTTCTTGACGAGGAACATCGCGGCCGGCACCGCGCCGATCAGGAAGATGCCGGAGGAGATGATGATCGTCGAGACGTGGAAGATGAACCAGTACGAGTGCAGGGCCGGCACCAGCGGGCCGACCGGGGTGTAGGCGACCATCCCGGCGGCGCCGAGCAGCATCACCAGCGCCAGCGACGCGAACAGGCCGAGGTGGCGCAGGGCCGGGCGGCGCAGCAGCACGCCCACCCAGACCGCCGACCCGACGAACGTCGCGGACAGGATGTACTCATACATGTTGCCCCAGGGCATGCGGTCCGCCGCGACGCCCCGGGTGCTCAGCGTGGCCAGGTGCAGGGCCAGCGCGATGACGTTGAGGACCACCGCGATCCGGCCGGACCACTCGCCGCGACCCGCCCGCTCCGGCTCCACGACAACCGGCACGTCGTCGGGCACCGGCGCGCCGGCCCCGACCAACTGCCGGGCGGCCGCTTTGCCGACATGGCTGCGTTTGCCGAAGGCGTACTCACCCGCGTAGCAGACCATGGCGGCCAGATAGGCCAGCACGGTCAGCGCCATGAGCTGGTTGGACAACTCCGCCATCAGGGCGTTCCTTCCTCGGCGTGCCCGTCATCCGTGGCGGGCCCGGTCAGCGCGGCGAATTCGGCCGCGAACCCCGGATAGTCGGTTCGAGGCAGACCACCGGCTTCGATCACGCTACCGCCGGTCTGCTGATCACTTGCTGGAGACACCCGGAACCACACCCGGCGCCGGTGACCGAACAGCGAGAGCATCAGGCCGAGCAGCCCGAGCACCGCGCCGACCAGCAACAACGACTGGGTGGGGTCGTACCGGATGGCCAGCGTCGCGTACTTGCGGGTGCCGACGAACTCCAGCTTGGTCCCGTCGTCCAGGGTCCACGACTGGCCGGGCTTCAGCGCCTGCGGCCGGTCGCCGCTGACCTTCTTCAGCTCGCCGTTGGTGATCTGGGTGCGGTCCAGGGCGTACACCGAGCCGGGCTTGCCGACGTCCAGACCCAGGTTCCCGCGGTACGCGGTCAGGTACAGCACCGGGTTGTTCTCGGCCGGGAACTTCGAGACGGCGGTGCCGTCGGTGCCCCCGGTGGGCAGGTAGACGCCCTCGAAGCCGACCTGCAGCTGGTCGTCGCGCCGGTTCGTCGTCGGGTCGATGTTGACGTCCGGGAACTGGGCGACGCCCTCGCTGGTCTGCATGGCGTCGGTGGGCAGGAACGGGACGACCTTCTGCTGCGAGGCGCCGTACCGGTCGGTGTAGCGCAGCACCAGCGCGTAGCCCTGACCGATCAGGTGCACGTTGGCGTGGTGCAGCCGGAGCGGGTCGTTGACCGTGAAGTTCGCCTTCCGGTACGCCCCCGAACCCTCCTTGACCTCGACGTTCGCCAGGAACGACTTAGGCTGGCCGGTGCTCTGGTAGGTGGCGTCGAACTCGGTCATCCGCATGCAGAACTTCGGCAGGTCGGCGGCGGTCACCCGGGGGCCGAGCGCGGAGTCGTCGTACTGCGTGATCGAGTTGCAGAAGCCCTGGTCCTCGCCGGCGACCAGGACCCGGTTGCCGTGCCAGCCGTACCAGTGCCCGAACCCGACCCCGATCAGCACCGACAGCAGGGCGAAGTGGAAGAGCAGGTTGCCGGTCTCCTTGAGGTAGCCCTTCTCGGCGGAGACCGTGAAGCCACCCGCCGGGAGCTCCCGCACCCGGGTCCGGAACAGCTTGCCGCGCAGGGTCCGGGCCAGGGCCGCGGCCGTCTCGGCCGGGCTCCCCGGCCGGTCCTGCGCCGGGGCGTGCTGCGGCAGGCGGTCCAGCCGCTTCGGGGCCTCCGGCGGCACGGTCCGCAGGGCGCGCGCGTGGTCCCGCAGCCGGGGCAGCACGCAGCCGACCAGCGAGACGAACAGCAGCAGGTAGATCGAGGCGAACCAGGGCGACGCGAAGACGTCGAAGCCACCCAGCCGGTCCACCCACGGGGCCAGCTGGGGATGCGCGGTGTAGTACTGCGACACCCGCTCGCGGTTGACCGAGGTCTGCGGGAAGTACGACCCGGGGATCGCCCCGACGGCCAGCAGGAAGAGCAGGACCAGCGCGGTACGCATGCTGGTCAGCTGCCGCCACGAATTGCGCAGCAGCGCCCAGACCGGGTTCACCCGGCGCGGCGGCGGGGTGTCGGCGGTGGCCGGGCGCTCCTCGAGGATCGTCACAACAGCCTCCTGTCGCTCGTCACAGCAGCGTCCTGTCGCCGAAGAACGTGAACGTGGTCTGCAGCCAGGTCAGGAAGTACAGCCACTGGCCGCTGACCAGGGTGATCCCGACCGCGATCAGCAGCACCCCGCCGACCCGGGTGACCCAGCGGCTGTTCCGCCGGATCGCCTTGAAGACCCCGATCAGCTTCCGGAAGAAGAGTCCGAAGAGGATGAACGGCACGCCCAGCCCGAGGCTGAAGGCGAGCGCCAGGATCACCGCGCGGTCGGTGCTGCCGGTGGTGGCGGCCAGGCTAGTCACCGCGGCCAGCGTCGGGCCGGTGCAGGGAAGCCAGGAGACGGCGAAGATCGCGCCGAACACCGGGGCGCCGAGCAGGCCGGCGTTCGGGAGCTTGGAGATCCGGGCCTCGCCCTGCAAACCCGGGATCCAGCCCAGGTAGACCACGCCGAGGCCGATGATCAGCAGGCCGAGGACCAGGTTCAGCGTGTCCCGGTTGGTCTGCAGGGTGAACGCGACGTTCGCCACCAGGGTGATCGTCAGCGAGAAGACCACCGAGAAGCCGAGCACGAAGAGCAGGCTGCCGGCCAGCACCCGGCTCTTCAGCGCGATCGTCGGCGGCTTGGCGTCCGGCTGGGTGCCGACCACGGCCTCGAGGTCCGAGCCGGCCAGGCCGGCGACGTACGAGATGTAGCCCGGGACCAGCGGCAGCACGCACGGCGACAGGATGCTGACCAGCCCGGCGATCAGTGCCGCGCCGATCGCCAGGAACAGCGGCCCGCTGGTGGCGGTGCTCTGGAAGGCGGAGCCCATCAGCCGTTCGCCTCCGCCGCCACCCGCTCCACCAGGGGTTGCAGCTCGGCGACCGTGGTCGAGCGGCGCAGCGCGACCGCGATCCGGCCCTGCCGGTCCAGGATCAGGGTGGCCGGCGTGCTGGTCTGGGTCACGTCGAACTTCAGCGCCACGTCGCCGTCGTAGTCGTAGATGCTCGGGTAGGTGACCCGGCCCTTCTCGAACGCCTTCGCCGAGTCCCGGTCGTCGCGCGAGTTGATCCCGAGGAAGGTCACGTTCTTCGGCTTGGTGGCCTGGTAGGTCTTCTCCAGGTCGGCGGCCTCGGCGCGGCACGGAGCGCACCAGGAACCCCAGAAGTTGACCACCACCACCTTGCCGCGGTCGTTCGCCACGTCGTAGGTCCCGCCGTCCAGCAGGTCGCCGGTGACCGCGCCGACCTGCGGCCGGTCCGCCGCGTCGCACTCCACCACGCCGTCCGTGGTGGCACAGTTCTTCGCCCAGTTCTCCCCGCCGCAGCCGGCCAGCAGGCCGGCCGACGCGGTGGCGGCCAGGGCGGCGGCGAGGAGACGGCGCACGGTCAGGCTCCCTTGGCGGTCTTGGCGGTGGCGGAGAGCGCGACCAGGTGCGCGGCCGGCTCGGTGTAGTCGATGCCGACCACCTTGGACCCCTCGAAGCGGAACGAGGTCAGGCTGGCCAGTCCGCACTGCCGCTTGCGCGGATCGTGCCAGAGGCGCTTGCCCTCGACATAGCGGCGCAGTGTCCAGATCGGCAGCTGGTGCGAGACGCAGACCGCCTCGTGGCCCTCGGCCGCCACCCGGGCCGCCTGCAGCGCCTCGAACATCCGCTGGGCGATCGCGATGTACGCCTCACCCCAGGACGGGGTGATCGGGTCGCGCAGCACCCACCAGTTCCGCGGGTTGCTGAACGCGCCGTCGCCGACCGAGACCTTCTTGCCCTCGAAGAAGTTCGCGCTCTCGATCAGCCGCACGTCGGTCGCGGTCTCCAGCTTGAACTCGCCGGAGATCGGGGCGGCGGTCTCCTGCGCGCGCTCCAGCGGGCTCGCGACGACGTGCGTCACGTCCCGGCCGGACAGGGCCTGAGCAGCGGCTTTCGCCATCTGGTGGCCCAGCTCGGAGAGGTGGAAGTCGGGCAGCCGCCCGTACAGAATCTTGGTGGGGTTGAAGACCTCCCCGTGCCGGAACACGTGCACGGTGGTCTTGGTCAACTCAGTCAACTCTGGCTCCCTGCGGCTGCGGCCCGCGCGGCGTGCGGCAACGCGGACGCGATCTGCTCCAATGCCGTGTCGTCGATCGCGGTGGACACGAACCACGACTCGAAGGCGCTCGGCGGCAGGTAGACCCCGCGCGCCAGCATGCTGTGGAAGAACGGCTTGAACGCCGCGGCGTCCTGCGTCTTCGCCGAGTCGTAGTCGGTGACCTCGTTCTCGGTGAAGAAGATCGAGAACATATTGCCCGCGTACGACACGTGGTGCGGCACGCCGGCCGCGCTCAGCGCGCTCGTGGCCAGCGACCCGATCGTGGTGGCCAGCTCGTCCAGGCGCTTGTAGACATCGGCGTCGGCCAGCCGCAGCGAGGCCAGGCCGGCCGCGCAGGCCAGCGGGTTCCCGGAGAGGGTGCCGGCCTGGTAGACCGGGCCGGCCGGGGCAAGCCGGGACATGATGTCCCGCCGGCCGCCGAACGCCGCCGCGGGCAGCCCGCCGCCCATCACCTTGCCGTAGGTGAACAGGTCGGCGTCGACCGGGTGCAGCCCGGCCCAGCCGCCGGCGGAGACCCGGAAGCCGGTCATCACCTCGTCCACGATCAGCAGCGCGCCGTGCCGGTGGGCGATCTCGGCGAGCTTGCCGTTGAAGTCGTCACGCGGGGCGACCACGCCCATGTTGCCCGGGGCCGCCTCGGTGATGACGGCGGCGATCTGGTCCCCTTCGGCGGCGAAGACCGCCTCGACGGCGGCGACGTCGTTGTACGGCACCACGATCGTCTCGGAGGCCGCCGCGCCGGTCACGCCCGGCGAATCGGGCAGGCCCAGCGTCGCCACGCCGGAGCCGGCCGCGGCGAGCAGCGCGTCCACGTGCCCGTGGTAGCAGCCGGCGAACTTCACGATCTTCGACCGGCCGGTGTAGCCCCGGGCCAGCCGGATCGCCGTCATGGTCGCCTCGGTGCCGGAGTTGACCAGGCGCACCTCGTCGATCCCGGTCCGCCGGACGATCTCCTCGGCCAGGTCGACCTCGCCCGCGGTGGGGGTGCCGAAGCTGGTGCCGAGCGCGGCCGCGGCCTGCACCGCGGCGACGATCTCCGGGTGGGCGTGGCCGTGGATCAGCGGGCCCCAGGAGCAGACCAGGTCGACATAGCGCCGCCCGTCGACGTCGGTCATCCAGGCGCCGCTGCCCTGGGCCATGAAGCGGGGCGTGCCGCCGACCGCGCGGAACGCACGCACAGGTGAATTGACCCCGCCCGGGACGATTGCCTGGGCGCGGTCGAACAGGGCCTGGGAAACCGGGGCGTCCTCCGGGTACGGAAGATCCGCGGTGGGATATGTCGTGGTCACAGCGGTTCCCATTCTGTCAGCGGGCACGGGCGCCTATGTTGAGAGGGTTGTTCACATCACCGGATGATGTCCGGATCGGCCCGGTTCGACCGCGCCGGACGGGCCGATTCGCCCTCAAGAGGATAGGCTGGCCGCGTGGAGCGAGCCGAGCTGTCCATCACGGTTCAGACCGCCCCGGACGAGGTGACCATGTTGCTCGCCGGGGAGATCGACGTGCTCACCGTCACCGAGCTGTCCACCCTCGTCAATGATGTGTTGGCTGCTGAGCCGCCCGGGCGCATCGTTCTCGACATGGCCGGTGTCACGTTCTGTGACTCGCAGGGCCTGGGCACCCTGGTCGTGCTCAGCCGCAAGGCGCAGCACAACCAGACCGTGCTGGCGCTGGCCAACGTGGGTGACTTCCTGATGCGGGTGCTGGACATCACCGGCCTGCGGTCAGCCCTCATGATCACCACGCCCTGACCGAGGTCCGTGCGTCTCCGCTTGGGGCATACCGCGATGCTGCCACAGCAACCTGGGTGCCCGATCGGACATCGCGTCGCCTGTGGACAACGCCTCAGTCGAAGGTGCCGCTGACCGTCAGCGCGGCGCCGGATCCGCTGGTCGCGGCCACGGCGTAGGTGTCGGCTCCGGCGTCCCGGCCGCCCTCGGCGTACGTGTACCGCGCGAAGAACGTGTACGTCCCCGGCTCCAGCGTGTCCCCGGACGACAGCGTGAAGCGGTAGACCAGCGCGCCGTTCTCGTCGGTGACGCTGCTGTTCACGCTCGCGCCGGGTACCTGCTGACTGCCGCCCCGGCCGACCAGCTCGGGCGTCTTCGCGACCCGGATGGTCACCTGGAGCGCGGTCAGCGGCTCGCTCGCCTTGATCGTCACCACGCTGCTGGCCTGCGTCTTGCCGCCCACGTCGACCGAGCCGTCGGCCCACAGCGGCGACTGGGCCGCGACGGACGCCGACGGCGAGGCGGGCGGGCTGGGCCGGTGACTCTTCGTCGTCGTGCTCGGCCTGGGCGCGGCACTCGCGGTGACCGCCGGCGCTACCGAGGCCGTGACGACGGGTGGGGGCGGCGGAGTCGGCCGGTTGGATCCCGTTCCCCCGGCCAATGCCCACTGGGCGAAACCGCCGCCCCCGATGACGGCGGCAACAGCCGCCGCCGCTCCGGCGATCCGGACCCGGGGCGCGCGCCGTCGCGCCGCCTCGTTCCGCATCGCGGTCTGGGTAACCCGGCTCAGGATCGCGAGGCGGTCGGGCTGGTGGGCCCCCGCCTCGGTGCGCAGCAACGCGCGCAGCTCGTCGTCGGTGAGCATCACGCCGCCGCCTCCCATCCGTTGATCCGGGCCAGACTTCCACCGAGCATCTCGGCCAATTGCTTCGCTCCGCGCGAGGTCGCGCTCTTCACCGCGCCCTCGGAGATCCCGAGGGTGGTGGCGACCTCACGCTCGGACATGTCGAACGCGTACCGCAGGACCACGCAGGCCCGCCGCCGGTGTGGCAGTTTCGCCAGCGCCCGCCGGACGTCCAGGACCGCCGGGACGTCCGACTCCGGCGCCCGTTTCAGGACCTCCAGCGAGAACAGGCGCTCCCGGCTGCGTCTGCGGATCCAGTTCCGGGCCAGATTCATCAAGATCCCATGCCCGTACGCGGCGGGGTCGTCCGCCGACTGCACGCGCTCCCAATGCCGCCACACCTCGGTCATCGCATCCGCCGCGAGGTCGTCGGCGGCCGAGGCGTCCCCGATCATCAGGTACGCCAGCCGCGACAACGAGTCGTAGTGACTCTCGAAGTACACGTGATAGGCGGCGTCGCGCATCGGGACCCTTCAGGGGATCGGGGGTGTGGCCGCCGGACTGGCATCCGGCGGCCACCGGACATCACTTGAAGGTGATGTCGGAATCCGAGAACTTGCAGTTCACGCCGTCCGCGCCGGACCCGATCTCGGTCGGCTCGGCGCCGGTGTCGTTGCCCTTGAACTTGGCGCAGATGTCCAGGCTGCTGTCGCCGACCACGGTGATGCCGGACAACGTCGCGGTGTCGCCGAAGTTGGTGTTGATGCCGACCAGCGCCTTGGCCTTGCCGGTGGCGACCACGTTCTGCACCACGACCGAGCGCTTGTACTGGGTCTTGCAGTTGCCGCACGAGCGGTACAGCTTGCCGTAGTCGCTGACCTGGAAGTTCTTGATGGTCAGCGTGCCGCCGCCGTTGTGCTGGAAGACCTTGTCGTCGGCGCCCTTGGCCCCGCCGCCGTTCACGGTGTAGACGGCCGAGGTGCCGCCCTTGAACGTCGCGGCGTCCTCGCCGACGTTCTCCCACCAGACGTTGGTCAGCGTGCAGGAGCCGAGGCAGTGCACGCCGTCGGCGGCCGGGTCACCGAGGATCACGTTCGACAGGGTGGCGCCGTCGGCCAGCTCGAACAGCGGGCCCTGGTCCTCGTCCTGCGAGTCGGTGCCGAGGTCGCCGCTGCCGAAGTAGCGGACGTTGCCGCCGTCCAGGCTGGTCTTGACCGCGATGGTGGCGGTGACCGCCTTCGACCCGGTCGCGGTCGGCCAGGCGGCCGTCGCGCTCGTCGTCGTGGTCGGGGTCGCCGTGGCGGTCTTCGTGGCGGTCGCGGTGGCGGTCGCCGTGGCCGTCTTGGTGGCGGTCGCGGTCGCCGTGGCGGTCGCGGTTGCCGTGGCGGTCGCGGTTGCCGTGGCGGTCGCGGTCGCCGTGGCCGTCGCGGTGCCCACCGGGTTCACCGTCACGTCGTCGAACTCGGCCGAGCCCTTCGCGGTGACCAGGCCGATCCGGCCCTTCGCGGCCAGCGTGCCGGTCGCGCTGCCGATCGCCGTACCGTCGAGGAAGCCTTTGATCGTGGTTCCCGACGCGTCGATCCGCAGCGTGTGCCAGGTGGTCGCGCTGCTGATCGAGGCCGAGCCGAGCACCGACACCACGCTGCCCTTGACCGCCTGCAGCTCGGCCTTGCCGGTGCCGAGCACGGCCAGCCGGTACATCGTCGAGGAGCTGCTGGCCCGGGCCGCGATGCCGGCCAGTCCGGCGCTGCCCAGGCTGACGCCCTTGACCTTGGCCTGCACCGAGTAGTCGCTCCAGGAGGTCTCGCCGGCGAAAACCCGGGCGAGCTCACTGTCCGCCTTGGACTGGGAGTACACCTTCGATCCGTCGGTCACCACCGCCCAGGTGCCGCCGGACTTGGACCAGCCGTTCGCGCCGTTCTCGAAGTCGTCGCTGAACATCGTGCTGGCCGAGGCGTTGGGCACGAGGACCGCCACGAGCGCGGTGACCGCACCGGTGGCGCCGGCCGCGCCGAGACCCAAGACCATCCGGCGACGGCGCCGGCTCGAGGCCGTGGCGTCGTCGGGGTGTGCGTGCCGCATGTTGCTCCTAGCTCCTGGGGGAAGAGGCTTCGACCGCTTGTGGCGCGGGCGATCAACTTCGTTGCCTCTTGTGACCCAGGTCACATGCAGGAGCGGTCAGCTACCCCAGCGGGCCTTCTCCAACAGGGCCAGCGCCTCGGTGGCCGCCTCCGGCCCGCCGGCCCGCAGCACCCGGGCCGCCTCGTCGACCGTCTCGACCAGCCGGGTCCACTGCGAGTCCCGCTCGCGGGTCGCCTCGTTCTGCGCCTTGAGCTGCTGATTCTTCGTCCAGAGCTCGACGAATATGGAGACCTTGGCGCGCAGCACCCACGGGTCGAACGGCTTCGTCAGGTAGTCCACCGCGCCCACCGCGTAACCCCGCAGGGCGAGCTGGGCGTCCCGATCGGCGGCGGTCAGGAACAGGATCGGCACGTGCCTGGTCCGTTCCCGGCGCTTGATGTGGCTGGCCGTCTCGAAACCGTCCATGTTGGGCATGTGCGCGTCCAGCAGGATCACCGCGAAGTCGTCGGTGAGCAGCTGTTTGAGCGCGGCCTCCCCGCTTTCGACGGCGACCGGGGTCACCGGCAGGCCCTGCAGGATCGCCTCCAGGGCCAGCAGGTTGTCCCGCCGGTCGTCGACCAGCAGTGCCTTGGCGCGCTCACCCACGCGTGCTCACCTCGTTCCTTCCGCCGGGCTCCCGTCCGATAGACGATCTCAGCCGCGTTCCGGTTCCGTGGTCTCCGCGTTCACCCAGCGCGCCATCATCTCGATCAGCTCGTCCAGATCGACCGGCTTGGTGATGTAGTCGCTCGCGCCGGCGGCGAGGGCCGACTCCCGGTCACCCGGCATCGCCTTCGCCGTCAGGAACACTACCGGTAGGTCCCGGAAACGCTGATTGCGACGGATTCCCCGCGTGGTCTCGTAGCCGTCCTGGTCGGGCATCATCGCGTCCATCAGCACGATGTCGACCTCCGGGTGCTCGTTCAGGATGCGGACGCCGTCCACCCCGTTGTCCGAGTACAGAACGTTCAGCCCGTGCATCTCCAGGGCGCTGGTCAGGGCGAACACGTTGCGGACGTCGTCGTCGACGATCAGCACCGTGGCGCCGTCCAGCTGGCGGCCGGCCGGGTTCACCGCGACCGGCTCCTCCTGGCGCGGCGTCCGGTCGATCAACGGCATGTCCAGCGAGGCGATCGGCCGTACCGAGATCGCCTTGGCCGGCGCCGCGGGCAGCGCCGGCATCGGGATCGCGTCGGGGCTCAGCGCCTCCGGCATGTAGAGCGTGAACGTCGACCCCTCGCCGGCCACCGAACGGACCGTGATGGTGCCGCCGAGCAGCGAGGCGAACTCGCGGCTGATCGACAGGCCCAGGCCGGTGCCGCCGTACTTCCGGGTGGTCGTGCCGTCGGCCTGCTGGAACGGCTCGAAGATGATCGCCAGCTTCTCGTCCGAGATGCCGATGCCGGTGTCCCGCACCGCGAACCCGACCATCTGCTGGGACGAGACCAGCGACGGTACGTCCAGGTCGGTGTCCCGCGAGGCGGCGAAGATGCTCAGCGTCACCGAGCCGTAGTCGGTGAACTTGACCGCGTTGGAGAGCAGGTTGCGCAGGATCTGCTGGAGCCGCTGCGGGTCGGTGACGATCGAGTCGGGCAGGTCCGGTGCCAGCTCGACCTCGAACTGCAGGCCCTTGTCCTCGGCCTGCGGGGAGAACGCCTGCTCGACGTAGCTGCGGATGCCGTCGAAGTCGACCACGTCCGGCTCGACGTCCATCCGGCCGGCCTCGATCTTCGACAGGTCCAGGATGTCGTCGATCAGCGACAACAGGTCGGAGCCGGCACTGTGGATGGTCCGGGCGAACTCGATCTGCTTCTCGGTCAGGTTCCGATCCGTGTTGTCGGCCAGCAGCCGGGCCAGCAGCAGCAGCGAGTTCAGCGGGGTCCGCAGCTCGTGGCTCATGTTGGCGAGGAACTCGGACTTGTACGTGTTCGCCCGGGACAGCTGCTGCGCCTTCTCCTCCAGGCCGAGCCGGGCCAGCTCGATCTCCCGGTTCTTCAGCTCGATGTTGGCCTTCTGCTCGCTCAGCAGCTTGGCCTTGTCCTCCAGCTCGGCGTTGGTGCGCTGCAGCTCGGCCGACTGGTCCTGCATCTCCCGGGCCAGGCGCTGCGACTGGGTCAGCAGCTCCTCGGTACGCCGGTTCGCCTGGATCGTGTTGAGCGCGACCCCGATCGTCGCGACCAGCCGCTCCAGGAACGTCAGGTGCAAGCCGTTGAAGGCGGCCACCGACGCGAACTCGATCACGCCGAGCATCTCGCCCTCGAACAGGACCGGCAGCACCACCAGGTCGTTCGGCGGCATCGCGAGCAACCCCGAGCGCATGGTCAGGATGCCGTCGTGGGTGGCCCGGACCCGGATCGTGCGGCGCGACACCGCGGCCTGCCCGACCAGGCCCTCACCCGGGCCGAACGTCACCTCGTGGTCGCGGGCGACGTAGCCGTACGCCGCGGCGAGCCGCAGGCGCATCACCGCTTCCTCGTTGTCGACCAGGAAGAACGCGCCGAGCTGCGCGTCCACCAGCGGGGTCACCTCGGTCATGATCATCCGGCAGACCTCGCCGACGTCCCGCTGGCCCTGCAGCAGGCCACCGATCCGGGCCAGGTTCGAGTCGAGCCAGCCCTGCTCCGCGTTCGTCTTGGTGGTGTCGCGGAGGGTCACGATCATCTGGTTGATGTTGTCCTTCAGCTCGGCGACCTCGCCCTGGGCCTCGACGGCCACGCTCTGCGTCAGGTCACCGCGGGTCACGGCGGTGGAGACCTCGGCGATCGCGCGCAGCTGGATGGTCAGCGTCGAGGCGAGCTGGTTCACGTTGTCGGTGAGGTCTCGCCACGTACCGGAAACGCCCTTGACCTGGGCTTGTCCGCCGAGTTTGCCCTCCGAGCCGACCTCGCGCGCGACTCGGGTCACCTCGTCGGCGAACGACGACAGCTGGTCGACCATCGTGTTGACGGTGTTCTTCAGCTCCAGGATCTCGCCGCGGGCGTCGACCGTGATCTTCTGACCCAGGTCACCCTTCGCGACGGCCGTGGTGACCGACGCGATGTTCCGCACCTGGGCGGTCAGGTTCGAGGCCATGTAGTTGACGTTGTCGGTCAGGTCGCGCCACGTGCCGGCCACCCCGCGCACCTGCGCCTGGCCGCCGAGCTTGCCCTCCGAGCCGACCTCGCGGGCCACCCGGGTGACCTCGTCGGCGAACGACGACAGCTGGTCGACCATCGTGTTGACAGTGGACTTGAGCTCGAGGATCTCGCCCTGCGCGTCGACCGTGATCTTCTGCGACAGGTCGCCCCGGGCGACCGCGGTGGAGACCTGCGCGATGTTCCGCACCTGACTCGTCAGGTTGGACGCCATCGAGTTGACGTTGTCGGTCAGGTCGCGCCACGTGCCGGCCACGCCCCGGACCTGCGCCTGGCCGCCGAGCTTGCCCTCGGTGCCGACCTCGCGGGCCACCCGGGTCACCTCGTCGGCGAACGACGACAGCTGGTCGACCATCGTGTTGACAGTGGACTTCAGCTCGAGGATCTCGCCGCGGGCGTCGACCGTGATCTTCTGGCCCAGGTCACCCTTGGCGACGGCCGTGGTGACCGACGCGATGTTCCGCACCTGACTGGTCAGGTTCGAGGCCATGTAGTTGACGTTGTCGGTGAGGTCACGCCACGTTCCGGAAACGCCTTTGACCTGGGCTTGTCCGCCGAGTTTGCCCTCCGAGCCGACCTCGCGCGCCACCCGCGTGACCTCGTCGGCGAACGACGAGAGCTGGTCGACCATCGTGTTGACGGTGTTCTTCAGCTCCAGGATCTCGCCGCGGGCGTCGACCGTGATCTTCTGCGACAGGTCGCCCTTGGCGACCGCGGTGGAGACCTGGGAGATGTTCCGGACCTGCGCGGTGAGGTTCGCGGCGAGTTGGTTCACGTTTTCGGTGAGGTCCCGCCACGTACCGGAAACGCCTCTGACCTGGGCTTGGCCGCCCAAGCGGCCTTCCGTGCCGACCTCGCGCGCCACCCGCGTCACCTCGTCGGCGAACGACGAGAGCTGGTCGACCATCGTGTTGACGGTGTCCTTGAGCTCGAGGATCTCGCCCTGCGCGGCCACCGTGATCTTCTGCGACAGGTCGCCCTTGGCGACCGCCGTGGAGACCTGCGCGATGTTCCGCACCTGGCTGGTCAGGTTGGACGCCATCGAGTTCACCGAGTCGGTGAGGTCCTTCCAGGTGCCGGCCACGTTCGGCACCTCGGCCTGGCCGCCCAGCTTGCCCTCGGTGCCGACCTCGCGGGCCACCCGGGTCACCTGCTCGGCGAAGAGGCGCAGGGTGTCGGTCAGCCCGTTCATCGTGTCGGCCAGCTCGGCGACCTCGCCGCGGGCCGAGACGGTGATCTTCTGCGACAGGTCGCCGCGGGCCATCGCGGTCGCCACCTGGGAGATCGAGCGCACCTGGTGGGTCAGGTTGGAGGCCATCGTGTTCACCGAGTCGGTGAGGTCCTTCCAGGTGCCGGCGACGCCCCGGACATCGGCCTGACCACCCAGCTCGCCCTCGGTGCCGACCTCGCGGGCCACCCGGGTCACCTCGTCGGCGAACGAGGAGAGCTGATCGACCATCGTGTTCACGGTCCGGCCGATCCGCAAGAATTCACCCCGCAGGGGGCGACCGTCCATCTCCAGCGCCATGTGCTGGGAGAGGTCACCCTCGGCCACCGCGCCGACCACCCGGGAGATCTCCGTGGTCGGCCGGCCCAGATCGTCGATCAGCGAGTTGATCGAGCGGACACTGTCCGCCCAGGAGCCGTCCAGGCCCTCCTCGTCCAGGCGCTCGGTGAGCCGGCCCTCGCGGCCGACGATCCGGCTGATCCGTTTCAGGTCGAGGTTCTGCCGTTCCTGCAGCGAGATGACCTCGTTGAAGGCCTCGGCCACGGCCCCGGCGGCGCCACCGCGACGAGGCAGCCGGACCTTGAGATCGCCGCGGCGAACCCGTCGGAGCGCGTCCGTGAGCTCGCTGAGCAGAACGGTCTCGTCGGGCCCGCCGACGCTGGCTTCTTTGGCCGCAGTCATGCTGTCCTCACTCGCTGTGCAACTGCCGGGGGTTCCTATCCTCTCTCGCTCGACCGGGTCAATGCGAGAGACGACTTTGTGCATACACCCACCCACGGGAGAGGATGCATGCTGTGCCAGCCGAGGTAGGAACCAGGACGAGCATCCCGTCGGGAGCGACGCCTGGCACGCTCGTGCGCCGGGCCCGGCTGCCCAATGATCGCCGCACACCCGCGGCGGCGCGCGCCCTGGTTCGCTCGGTGCTCGAGGAGAGCGGGCTGGACGGCCTGCTCAACGAGGCACTGCTGCTGACCACCGAACTGTCCACCAATGCGGTCGTGCATGCCAACACGGATCTGGACATCGAGGTCACCGCGGACACCACCGGGCTGACCGTGACCGTCACCGACTTCGCGCCGGGCCCGGTCGAGCAGCTCGCCGTCGGGCCGAAGAACGAGAGCCCGGACATCGGTGAGGTGGCCGAGCGCGGCCGCGGCCTGCTGCTGGTCGACCACTTCGCCAGCCGGTGGGGCACCGTCCACGAGGGTGACGGCAAGGGTGTCTGGTTCCACCTGGACCATCACGACCCGGGCGGCGACGACCCGTCCCGGATCCCGGCGCCGGCCGACACGCCCAGCCTCGGCGCGCTGACCGGGCTGCTGCGCAGCGGCTCCGACCGGCAGACCGACGAGGGGATCACCGACCTGGCGGCCGACCTGCTCTCCCGGCTGGCCCGGCTGACCGGGGCGGCCGGCGGGGTGCTGCGGGTCGACCGCGGCGACGGCATGGGCCGGCAGCTGCTGGCGCGGTACGGCCGGGCCCCGCGCGACAACGCCGACACCATCCGGGTCCCACTGTCCGTGCACCGGCCGTACTCGGGTGAGCTGGAGCTGGACGCCGCCCCGGTCGGTTACGCCCAGTCCCTCGCGGTGATGGTCGCCGAGCGCTTCTCGCTGCACCTGGAGAACGACCGGCTGCGCCGCGCCGACGTCCGCCGGGCCACCTGGATCACGTTCCTCTCCGAGGCCAGCGAGTTGCTCGCCCAGTCCCTCGACGTGAACCTCACGATGGCGCTGATCCCGCAGCTGGTGGTGCCCCGGCTGGGCCAGTGGTGCGCGGTGCACACCACCGACAACTGGGGCCGGCTGCAGCTGGCCGCGGCCACCCACGCGGAGGAGTCCGCGCTGGCCACCCTGCACGCCACGCTCGCCGAGTCCGGCCCGGAGTCGATACTGGCCAGGCTGGAGGAGGCGTCCCGGCTGGGCACCCAGGTGATGTTCGGGGCGCCGCTGGAGGGCTTCGCGGTGCCGCTGGTGGCGCGCGGCGCCCGGCTCGGCACGCTGGCCGTCGGGCGGCACGCCAAGCACCGGCACGACGCCGACGAGGTGGCCGTGCTGGAGGACGTGGCCCGCCGCGCGGCGCTGGCCATCGACAACGCACGCATCCACGACGAGCGGCGCACGGTCGCGCGGACGCTGCAGGCCTCGCTGCTGCCGCCGGCGTTGCCGCACGTCGAGGGCATCGGCTTCGCCGCGGAGTACGTGCCGACCGGCTCCGAGGTGGGCGGCGACTTCTACGACGTGATGCCGTTCGGCGAGGACCGCTGGCTGGTCGTGGTCGGTGACGTCTCCGGCAAGGGCGTCCAGGCGGCCACCGTGACCGGCCTGGTCCGGGACGTGATCCGGATCCTGGTCGACGACGGGAAGTCGCTCGGCGAGATCCTGCACCGGGTCAACCGCACGCTGGTCCAGCGCGGTGGCGGGCGGTACTGCACGCTCGCGATGGCCTCGGTGACCCGCCAGGTGGACGCGAGCCTCCGGGTCTGCCTGCACCTGGCCGGGCACGATCGGGCGGTGCTGGTGCGGGGGGACGGGAAGACGACGTACGTCGGCGAGGGCGGCACCGCGCTCGGTCTGCTGGAGACGATCACCTCGCCGAACGTCGAGATCACCCTCGGCTCGGGCGACTCGCTGATCTTCTACACCGACGGGGTGACCGAGCGGCGCCGCGGGCGGGAGCTGTTCGGCTCGACCCGGCTGCGGGAGGCCGCCGCGCCGCTGGCCGGCTATCCGGCCGACGCGATGGCCGCGCGACTGCGCTCGACCACGATCAACTTCTCGGTCGAGGAGCCGCGGGACGACATTGCGATCCTGGTGCTGCGCAACGACGCCTGAGGTGGGGTGGGATGAAGACCCAGTACTACACCGCGACCACGATCGACGGTTACATCGCCGACCAGGACAACTCGCTGGACTGGCTCTTCCAGGTCGATGACGGCGGCGACGCGAACCCGTTCGGCGAGTTCTTCGCCGGGGTCGGCGCGTTCGCGATGGGCGCCACCACCTACGAGTGGGTGCTGGCCCACGAGAACGCGGTCGAGGAGCCGGAGAAATGGCTGTCGCCTTACGGCGACACCCCGGCCTGGATCTTCACGCACCGTGAGCTGCCGCGCATTCCAGGAGCAAACCTGACTTTTGTACGGGGTGAAGTCGCCCCCGTCCACCGCGACATGGTCACCGCCGCCGCCGGCCGGAACGTGTGGCTGGTCGGCGGTGGCGAGCTGGTCGGCGCGTTCGCCGACGCGGGCCTGCTCGACGAGCTGATCCTCGGCGTGGCCCCGGCCACGCTGGGCGCCGGCGCCCCGGTCCTGCCCCGCCGGCTGGACTCGAAGCGCCTCACCCTGACCTCGGTGACCAGGCTCGGCCAGTTCGCCAACCTGAGGTACGAGGTCGGCCCACCGACCTCCTGATCGATCTGCCCTTTTTGTCGGCGATGCCGTGGCATGGTGTTGGCATGGCGAAGACGCAGTACTACACCGCCACCAGCATCGACGGCTACATCGCCGACGACACGAACTCGCTGGACTGGCTCTTCGAGGTCGACGAGGGCACCGAGAACCCCTTCGGCGAGTTCTTCGCCGGCGTCGGGGCGTTCGCCATGGGCGCCACCACCTACGAGTGGGTGCTCAAGAACGACAATCTCCTGGAAGAGCCGGAGAACTGGCACGACATGTACGGTGACGTGCCCTGCTGGGTCTTCACGCACCGCGACCTGCCGCCGGTCCCGGACGCCAACGTGTTCATGATCAGCGGTGACGTCCGCCGGGTGCACGAGGCGATGCTGGTCGCGGCCCAGGGCAAGAACGTCTGGCTGGCCGGCGGCGGCGACCTGGTCGCCCAGTTCGCCGCGCAGGGCCTGCTCGACGAGATCATCCTGGGCATCGCGCCGGCCGTGCTCGGCCGGGGCACCCCGATGCTGCGCCACAAGCTCGGCGTCGACGAGCTGATCCTGACCGGCGTCCGCGAGGTGGGCCAGTTCGCCTACCTCACCTACGCCGTCGGCGACGTCGCCCGGCTGGGCCGCCACCTGGCCGCCGAGACCGCGACGCTGCTCCCCGCCCACTTCTGAGGGTCGTGGTCAGTCCGCCGCCGGGTCACGGCTGTCCAGGCAGCGGACCACGGCGCTGTTCATCCGCCGAGCCGAGTTGGGCTGCCGGATCAGGGTCAGCACCTCCGTCCGGCTCAACTCCGCCCGGCCGGCCAGCGCGAGCACGAACGCATAGGGCCGCTGGTTCGGCTCGTTGAGCAGGCGCACCGCCCGGCGCAGCAGGTCGAGCAGCAGCGCCCGGTCCGCGTTCCGGTGCCGGGCCAGGATCACGAGCAGCCCGTTGCGGGTGTAGACGTCCAGGTCGTCGATCGGGATCGTGGCCAGCGTCGCGGCGTCCGCCCGCGGGTTCTCGGCCACGGCGACGCGGACGAACGCGAACCCGCTGACCGCCAGCGTGCGCAGACCCTCCTGATCGATCCGCGGATCACCGGCCAGGTCGCGATAGTGCCGCGGGGTGCGCTCCCGGGGCAGCAGTTCGTTGATGTCGACCACCGGTCAGCCCTCCTTGATCCCTTCCAGGAAGCCGTCGGCGAGGACGTGGCCCCGCACCGCGGCCAGGACGGCCGGCCACCCGGGCAGCTCCTGGGCGGCGGGAATGGCCTGGTCCAGGGCGTACAGGTGGAAACCGTACCGATGCACGCCGTGACCGGGCAGCGGCCGCGGCCCGAAGTAGCCGACCCGGCCGCGTTCGCCCGGCACGAAGCGGACCTCCGGGTTGCCCGGCTTCATCGCGCCCTCGGCCAGGCTGGTCAGGCCGGCCGGGAGCAGGGCGATCGTGTGCAGCGCTGGCCGCTTCATCGGCACGTCGATGTCCTCCAGCACAAACAGCAGCTGGGCGGTGCCGGCCGGGACGCCACTCCAGGTCAGCTCGGGTGCGACGTTCGGCCCGAGGTCCAGCGAGCAGTGCTTGTCGGGGATCGTGCCACCGGCCTCGAACGCCGCCGACCGCAGGTCGATCGCGCGCGGCGCGGCCAGCTCGGGCGCGTGCCGGACGCTGAGCGCCTCGTCCGGCCGCCTGTTGCGCAGCATCCGGCCGAGCGGGGTGACGAGAGTGACGAGCAGGCTCACGGGACGATCTCCGATCGGCGGGCAATTTGCTTAGTAATACTGTAGATCTATTTAGTTATACTCAGCAACTGTGGGTGGGGAGCAGGAAGTCAGCGAACTGGGTGCCGAGCTGCGGACGGCGATCGCCCGGATCTACCGGCGGTTCCGGTCCGAGCGGGCCGCGGGCGAGCTGGGTGAGGCCGCGCTGTCCGTGCTGATCAGCCTGCACAAGCAGGGCACGCTCACGCTGACCGAGCTCAGCGACCTGGACCGGGTCACGGCCGGCTCGATGAGCCAGACCATCACCCGGCTCGCCACGGACGGCCTGATCCAGCGCCGCCGGGACACCGCCGATGGCCGCCGCATGCTGATCGAGCTCACCCCGGAGGGCGAGCGGATCGCGATCGCCGCGCGCGCCCACCAGCACACCTGGATGAACGCGCGGCTGGCCGAGTTCAGCGACGACGAGCGCGCGGTGCTCCGGGAAGCGGCCGCGTTGATGCGCCGCGTGGCCGACGACTAGAACAGGTCCCGAGGCTCGGCCATCTCGATCTCGGCGGCCAGCGCGGGCGGCGCCGACACCACCACGACCCGGCCGCCGCGGGCCAGCAGCACCTGCTCCACCCCGTCGACGATGTCGGTCACCCGGCGGGCCGGGAGCCCGGCCGGCAGGACCGCGTGGACCGTGCCCAGCCCGGCCGACCCGCGCAACGGCACCGGCGCGCCGCACAGATCCCGCAGCGCGTAGGTGACCGCCTGCAACCCCTCCGGCTGAACCGAAATGCGCACCGCGATGTCCCCGGAGCGAAATGGATACCGCCCCCACCAGGGCGGACCCTGCTCGACCTGGACGGTTTCCGGGCCCCAGACCTGAGCCAGCTTCGCCGAGCGGGCGTCCACCGCGTCGGCGTCGCCCTCCAGCAGCACGGCCACCGTGCCCTCGGCCGCGCCCGGCAGGTCCACCTCGATCGCGCTCGGCTCGAGGCTCTGCGCCACCGCCTGCTCGACCAGCTCGGCGACCCCGGCCGGGGTCCGCACCGAGCGGCCCACCCAGCGGCGCGCCGACGGCAGCGGATGGACCCGCAGCACCGCTGAGGTGATCACGCCGTCGATCTCGGCGATCCCGGGGCGGCCGTCCTCACCGTCGGTCTCCAGCTCGGTGCCGGCCGCCGCCGCGTACGTCACGCGCTCGGTCTGGGCCGCCGGGCTGCCGAACCGGTGGGCGAGCGGGCCGGCCTCGTTGACCGCGAGCATCCCGCCGACCGTGGCGCCGGGTGACGGCGGATCCACCGCCAGCCGCTTACCCTGCAGCGCCAGCGCGGCCTGGACGGCGTTGACCGGCGTGCCGGCCGCCACCGTCGCGCTGGCGCCCTGGTGGTGCCACATGCCGTTGAGGCGGCCGGTGTCGACGATGATGTCCAGCCCGGCCGGGGGCGTACCCCAGCTGATTTTGCTGCCGGAACCGCGCGCCCGGACGCTGAGCCCGCCCTCCGCCGCGAGTCGCAGCGCAGCCGCGGCGGCCGGCCCGGTGGCCGGCACCGCCACGAAGCCGGCGCGCTGCCCGACCACCTGGTCCACCGACCGCGCCTGCCGCGCGAAGCCGGGACCACAGATGTCCACGAGCGCATCGAGAAGGGAATCCGTCACGCCGAAGCCTCCCCATCAGACCGGAGCGCTAGATCGCGAACTCGGAAGATCGTCCACTCTGGCACATCGTACACATGTTCGAATGGGCGAGGTCCAGCGGAGTAACAAACTCATCCGGCACCGGTCCACCGGTAACGTGGTTCCGGTGACGACCGAATCGCCCGCCGGCCCACCGGCGGCCCGCCAGGACCCCTCCGAGCGCACTCATCACGGCGACACCGTCACCGATGAATACGCCTGGCTCATGAACAAAGAGGATCCGGCGACGATCGCCTACCTGGAGGCGGAGAACGCGTGGACCGATACGGCCACCGCGCACCTCGCCGACCTACGCGAAAAATTGTTCCAGGAGATCAAGGGCCGCACCCAGGAGACCGACCTGTCGGTCCCCAGCCGCAAGGGCGGGTTCTGGTATTACACCCGCACCCAGGAGGGCCAGCAGTACGGCATCCAGTGCCGGGTCCCGGTCCGCCCGGGCGAGGCCGACCCGCCGATGGGCGACGAGCGCCCCGGCGAGGAGGTGCTGCTCGACGGCAACGTGCTGGCCGAGGGGAAGGATTTCTTCGCGCTCGGCACGTTCGACGTCAGCCCGGACGGGAACTGGCTGGCCTACTCGACCGACTTCGAGGGCGACGAGCGCTTCACCCTGCGGATCAAGGACTTGCGCACCGGTGAGGTGCTGATCGACGAGGTGCCGGACACGTTCTACGGCAGCGCCTGGTCGGCCGACGGCAGCGTGCTCTTCTACATCACGGTCGACGAGGCCTGGCGCCCCGACCGGGTGCACCGGCACGTGGTCGGCGAGCCCGCCCGTGAGGACGCGGTCGTCTACCACGAGGCCGACGAGCGTTTCTGGGTCGGTGTCGACCTCACCCGCAGCGAGAAGTTCATCGTGATCGACGCCCAGAGCAAGATCACTTCCGAGGTACGGGTCATCCCCGCCGACGCCCCGACCAGCGATCCCGTGCTGATCGCCGAGCGCCGCCAGGGTGTGGAGTACCAGATCGAGCACCACGGTCACCGGTTCCTGATCCTGCACAACCGGGACGCCGAGGACTTCGCGCTCGCCTACACCTCGGTCGACGCCCCGGGCGACTGGGTCGAGCTGGTCGCGCACCAGCCCGGCACCCGGCTCGAGTCGGTCGACGCGTTCGCCCGGCACATCGTGATCTCGCTGCGCACCGACGGCCTGACCGGCCTGCGGGTGATGTGCGACGGCAGCACCGACGCGTACGACATGGAGTTCCCCGAGCCGCTCTACAGCGTCGGCCTCAGCGGCAACCCGGAGTACGACACCGCCGCGGTCCGGATCACCTACACGTCCCTGGTCGTCCCGGACTCGGTCTACGACGTCGACCTGGTCACCCGCACGATGACGCTGCGCAAGCGCAAGCCGGTGCTGGGCGGTTACGACCCGGCGGACTACGAGCAGTTCCGCGAGTGGGCGCCGGCCGCGGACGGCACCCGCATCCCGGTGTCGATCGTGGTGCGCAAGGGCGTCGTGCGGGACGGTTCGGCGCCGGCGGTGCTCTACGGCTACGGGTCGTACGAGCACAGCATCGACCCGTACTTCTCGATCGCCCGTCTCTCGCTCCTCGACCGGGGTGTGGTCTTCGCGATCGCGCACATCCGCGGCGGCGGCGAGATGGGCCGGCGGTGGTACGAGGACGGCAAGATGCTGGCCAAGAAGAACACCTTCACCGACTTCGTCGCGGCCGCCGAGGCCCTCATCCGCAACCGCTGGACCAGCGCCGACCGCCTGGTCGCCCGCGGCGGTTCGGCCGGTGGCCTGCTGATGGGCGCGGTCGCGAACCTGGCGCCGGAGTCGTTCGCCGGCATCGTCGCCGAGGTCCCGTTCGTCGACCCGCTGACCTCGATCCTCGACCCGTCCCTGCCGCTCACCGTCACCGAGTGGGAGGAGTGGGGCAACCCGCTGGAGTCGGCGGAGGTCTACGCGTACATGAAGTCGTACAGCCCGTACGAGAACGTCGCGAAGCTGCCGTACTCGAAGATTCTCGCGGTGACCAGCCTCAACGACACCCGCGTGCTCTACCACGAGCCGGCCAAGTGGATCGCCCGGCTGCGCGCCGTGGTCCCGGAGGGTCAGTTCCTCCTGAAGACCGAGATGGGCGCCGGGCACGCCGGCCCGAGCGGCCGTTACGACTCGTGGAAGGAAGAGGCCTTCGTCCTGGCCTGGATCCTGGACACGGCGGGCGCGGCCTGATCCGCGACCTCGGCAGTCGTCCGGGTCCCCCGCGCGGGGGACCCGGATTGCCCACCCGAGGGTGACTATCAAAACTGTCGATCTCCCTAGTGTTCTTTCTGTCGGCGCGGGACGTTCCCGCAGCTCACAGAGGAGGACACGATGAGCAACGAGACCGCTGCGGCAGTACCCACCCGGTCCGGACCGCCGCGCTGGCTGCGTCCGCTCGGCGCCCGGCTGGCATTCCTGCTCGTCGTCTTCGTGGCCTTCGAGGCGATCTTCACCCCGCTGCTGACGACGGCCGCGCGGAACCCGGTGACCGGCATCCTGGCGGGCGTGGCCACGATGGGGGCGGCCCTCTTCGCGTACGCCAAATTGGTTTCCTGGTTGGAAGAACGCCGCACCCCCGAGATCAGCCGGACCACGCTGCGCCCCCAACTGATCCGCGGCACCCTGATCGGCGTCGGGCTGTTCTGCGCCACGCTGGCCCTGATGTTCATGACCAACGCCTACCGGCTGCACGGCGGCGGCTCGTTCTGGCACATGGTCGGGACGTTCGGCATGATGCTCGGCGTCGCCACCATCGAGGAACTGCTGTTCCGCGGCGTGCTGTTCCGCATCGTCGAGGAGCGCTGGGGCAGCCTGGTCGCCCTGATCACCTCCGGGGTCGTCTTCGGCGGCCTGCACCTGCTCAACCCGGCCGCCACCATCTGGGGCGCGGTGGCCATCGCGATCGAGGGCGGCCTGCTGGCCGGCGCCGCCTACGCCGCCACCCGCAGCCTGTGGCTGCCGATCGGCATCCACCTGGGCTGGAACTTCGCCGAGTCGGGCATCTTCGGCGCGACGGTCTCCGGATCCGACACGACCGTCGGCGGCCTGTTCACCGGGACCCCGCACGGCCTGGACATCTTCAGCGGCGGCGCCTTCGGCCCGGAGGCCAGCATCTGGGCCGTCCTGGTCGGCGGGATCGCCGCCTACCTCCTGGTCCGCAAGGCCCGCAAGCAGGGCAACTGGCGCTGAGCCCGGAACCACGAAGCCGCCCCGCATCGGTTGATGCGGGGCGGCTTCTACGCATGTCGGGTCAGTCGTCGGTCCGGCCGTTGACCCGCCACAGCCGGACCCGGCTGTCCCCGCCGGCCGTGATCAACCGGGTGCCGCCCAGGGCGAAACGCAGCGCCCAGACCGGCTTGGTGTGCCCGGTCAGCGGCCGGCCCACCGGGCTTCCGGTGGCGGTGTCCCACAGTCGTACCGTCTCGTCGTCACTGCCGGTGGCCAGCAGTTTTCCGTTCGGGCTGAACCGCATCGCGCGGACCGGCCCGGTGTGGCCGGTGAGCGGCGCGGTCGCCGGGCGGCCGGTCGCGGTGTTCCACAGCCGGACCGTGTTGTCGCCGCCGGACGAGGTGGCCAGCAGCGTGCCGTCCGGGCTGAAGGTGAGCGCGAAGACCGGGCCGACGTTGCCGGTGATCGGCTGGCCGGAGGGGGCGGCGGTGGCCGCGTCCCAGAGCCGCACCACGTTGCCGCTGTCCGAGGTGCCGAGGAGATCGCCGCGCGGGGTGAAGCTCACCGCGTAGACCGGGCCGGAGCGGGCGGCCAGCGGCTCCCCGATCGGCCGGCCGGTGGCGGTCCGCCACAACCGCACGGTGTCGTCGGCGCCGGCGGTCGCGAGGGTCTCGCCGTCCGGGCTGAACACGACCTTGCCGACCGACCCGACGTGCCCGGTCAACACACGCACCGGGTCCCCGGTGGCCGCACTCCACAGCCGGACGGTGCCGTCGGCGCCGGCGCTGGCCACCAGCTTTCCGTTCGGGCTGAAGGTCACCGAGCGCACCGGGCCGACGTGGCCGGCCAGCGGCGATCCGGACCGCGTCCCGGCGGCGGCGTCCCACAGCGACACCTCACGGCCGTCGGCCACCGCCAGCAGGGTGCCGTCCGGGCTGTACTCGACGGAACGGATCGGGCCGATGCGGCTGGCCAGCACCGGGCCGGCCGGCCGGGCGGTGGTGACGCTCCACTGGCGGACCGAGCCGTGGCTGACGGTCGCGAACACCTTCCCGTCCGGGCGGACGGCGATGATCCCGGCCGCGCCGGGCACGACCTTCTGCTGCGCGACGAGCTCTGGGGTGGGTCGGGTGCCGGTGCCCGCTGCGGTGGTGGCGGCGAGTCCGAGCAGCCCGATCACGGCCACGGCAACGGCCCGGCCGACGCGTCGCCGACGGCCACCTACCAGAGAGTCTGTAGTCATTTACGCACGGTAACTACGGCATCAACCCGTTTTCCGACCTATTCGCCGCGTTTCATCCACCCGGGTCATCCGTTGTCGTCGCGGCGTGGAGGATCTCACCCGCGTCGATCCCGGCGCTGTGACCGGGTCAGCCGGCGCGGAGCTCTTCCAGGTCGGTGCTTGACCGCAGCACCATCATCCCGACCCCGACCACCAGCAGCATCGCCAGCAGCGCACCCCCGCCGAGCAGCGCCAGCGACCCGACCGGCACCGGGATCTGCCATGTCACCAGCGGATCCACGATCGTCCGCTTGGCGCAGGCCGCGTAGTCCGGCGCGTTCGGATCGACGCACACCTGGTAGGGATCGCCCCCGCCCACCCGCACCGAGGTCCGCACGGTCCGCATCAGCGCGCCGCCGGACAGCAGCGCCAGCAGCACGGCCGGCACGAGCGGTGCGAAGGTCACCCAGAACAGCATCGCCCCGAGCTGACGGCGGGGCACGCCGCCGGCCGTCATCGCGGCGTAGGTGCGGCGCCGCGCGACAATCCCTTCGACAAAGGTGACCAGCACCCCGGCCGCCGCGATGAGCAGGGCGATCGTCACCGCCGCCATCACCAGCCGGACCGCCCCGTAGTAGAACTCCGGGTCCTCCGGCGGCCCGTAACTGCTGCCCAGCGGGTCGACGAGCGCGTTGAACCGCGCCTGGGCGTCGAACTCGCCGCCGAGATCGGCCCGGAACCCGAGCGCGCCGGCCCCGAACACCACTGCCGCGAGCATCGCCCCGAGCGTGCGGCTGCCGTTCCACGGGTCGGCCATCAGCCGGGCGCCGGCCAGCAGGGTCACCGCGCCACGTCCGTACCGTCGCAGCAGTTGCCCTGTGGTGTAGGAGATCCAACCGGTGCCGGCGACCACTCCGACCATCACGAACAGCACGCCGAAGCCCATCAGCGCGAGCGACGTCCACTCCAGTGGCCGCCAGTGGCGCGGCACCAGGTCCAGCGTCTTCGGCGCGAAGAGCACGAGTCCGATCACGATCAGCACACCGGGCCAGGGTCGCGGCCCGCGTTCGCGGAGCCGTCGCACGACGCCGAGCGGCGTGACCACCACCCGGCGCATCAGCAGCAGCCCGATCAGCCCGGACAGGGCCGGGACCAGCAAAAGAGCCAAGATCAAGATCAACGGATTCGGCAGTACGTCGGTAGGCAGCAGAAGTTTCCCGCCCGCGTTCCGTCGTTCGAGCGCCACGCGCAGCACCAGGTACAGACCGAACCCGATCACCGATCCGAGCAGGCTGGCCGCCGCGGTCTCCGCCCCGGCGATCACCACGGTCTGACCCGGCGTGGCCCCGGCCAGCCGGAGCGCCGCCAGCCGCCGGTCCCGGGCCGGCGCCCCGAGCCGGATGCACTGCCCGGCGAGCGCGAGCACCGGCAGCGCCAGCACGGCCAGCGCGAAGATCACCCCGGGCCGCAGCCCGGCCTCGACGAGCAGCGGACTCGCGTACTGCCCGGAGCCGGGCGCCAGGATCTCACCGGCTTCCAGCCCGCCGGCCGGGTCCCGCATCCAGTACCCGCCGTGGATCGCCGCGACGGTCGCCGCCGAGAGCAGCGCCAGCGCCGCGAGCATCCCGCTGCCGGCGGTCAGCACGGTCCGCAGCCGATCGGTCCGGTTGCCGGCCAGACTGAGCCGGATCAGCGTGCCCGGCCTCATCCGAAGATCCCGATCCCGCTCGGGTCGACAGCGCCGTCCCGCAGGACGATCTCCCGGTCCGCGTACGCCGCGATCGGCGCCTCGTGCGTCACCAGCACCACCGAGCTGCCCTGCTCGCGCACCGCCTGGACCATCGCGGCCATCACCTGCTCGCCGTTGAGCTGGTCCAGCGCGCCGGTCGGCTCGTCCGCGAAGATCACTCGCGGGCCGGTGACCAGGGCCCGGGCCGCCGCGCAGCGCTGCTGCTGGCCGCCGGACATCGCGCCGGGCCGGCTGTCCGCCAGGTCGGCGACGCCGAACCGGTCGAGCCAGCCGACCGCCGCGTCCCGCGCGTCTCGCCGCCCCGAACCGGCGAGAAGCAGGGGAAGCGCGACGTTCTCGGCCGCGGTCAGCTCCGGCACCAGCTGCCCGAACTGGAAGAGCACGCCGAACTCGGTGCGCCGCAGCCGGGACCGGGACGCCTCGGACCAGAGGTTGAGGTCCTGCTCGCGGTAGACGATCGTGCCGGCGTCGGCGCGCAGGATGCCGGCCAGGCAGTGCAGCAGCGTGGACTTGCCGCAGCCGCTGGGGCCGGTGATCGCCACGATCTCACCCTCGGCGACGGTGAAGTCCACCCCGCGCAGGGCCGGCGTGTTCCCATAGCTCTTCGTAATGCCTGTGCCAGTAAGAACTGCCGTGCTCATGCGGTCACTTCCTTCTGCAGCTCGGCGACCCGCGACATGGTCGTCTGCAACCAGCGCAGGTCGGCGTCGAGGTGCCCGATCGCGTAATCCGCCGCGACGATGTCGCCGACGGACGCCCCGGGCCTGGTCTTGATCGCGGTCAGCTCACGCATCCGGGTCACGTGCGCGGCCCGCTGCGCGGTCAGATAGTCGGTGGTCTGTTCGATCCCGGCGACGAGCAGCGCGACCACGACCTTGCTGAAGAGCGTGGACGCGACGTACGGCGCGGGCGGCTCCACCTCGGTCAGCCACCCGGCCAGCCGCTCCCGGCCGAGGTCGGTCAACTGATACGACGTCCGCTCCGGCCCGGCGTCCTGATCCTGGCCGGACTGAGTGACCATGCCGTCCCGCTCCAGCCGCCCGAGCGTGGCGTAGACCTGCCCGTACGCCAGCGGCTTCGCCTGCGGCAGGCGGTCGTCGTGCGCCCGTTTCAGGTCATACCCGTGCCGGGGGCCGCCGGCCAGCAACCCGAGCAGGACGTGTGCGGTGGACATGGCGGCTACTATTCACCGAGTGAATAGCCACCGTCAAGCCCGGTCTTGCCCGCCGCGCCTTCATTGCCCTGGGCGGCGACACCGTCTCACCGGCAACGTCGACATCCCGGTGCCGGCCGCCCAGTATCTGGTCGGCGACGGCTACCTGGTCCGGCACGACGCCGGCAGCGGTGACCTGCTGCGATACGACCTGACCGGGGGCGTTGCCGGGCCGGCGGTCACGCTCGGCACCCTGGCTCACGGCACCCTGGCCGACGACCGCAACATCACCTGGGCCGTCGACAGGTACAGCGGCGACGTCGCCTATGCCGACGCCGCGAACAACGTGCACCTGGTCGACGCCGGTGTCGTCCGCAGCCCGGCCACGGTCGTCAGCTCCAGCACCAACACGGACGGGACGTACCCCGACGACACGATCCGCTGGCACCAGACCTTCCAGCTGAGCCACCCGATCGCGTCGTGGAGCGCGACCTTCGCCCCGGTCGGCGTCGGCCCGGTCGTCGCGACGGTGACCGGCGGCCCGGTGGACCGGTCGGCCGTGGTCGGCTGGAACGGCTACCAGCCGGACGGCAAGCCGGCCCCGTCCGGCCTCTACCGGATCACGCTCAGCACCACCGCCGCGGAGGGCGGCACCGCTGTCGCCGGCACGGCGACCGTGCTGCTCTGGCACGGCCAGGCGAAACTGCACAGCTACAGCGACGACGGCATGCCGGCGCTGCTCGGCGTAGGAACGCCGGACCTAGATGCGGCGGAGCGCGACCACCGCGATGTCGTCGGCCTGGTCGCCGGAGCCGCCGAGCTGCGTGAGCAGCCGGCTGCAGAAGGCGTCCAGGTCCGGCTCGACCTCGGCGGCGCACGCGGCCAGTGCCCGCAGCCCGTCGTCGATGTCCGCGTCGCGGCGCTCGATCAGCCCGTCGGTGTAGAGCACCAGCGTGCCCCCGCGCGGCAGTTCGAGCTCCTGCTCGGCGCGGGCCGGCGCGTCCAGGCCGAGCAGCGCGCCACGCGGCTTCAGGTAGTGCACCTCGCCGTCGACGTGCAGCAGCGGCGGCAGGTGGCCGGCCGACGCCATCCGGATCCGGCCGGTCGCCGGGTCCAGCGTGAACAGGCACAACGTCGCGGAGTCGGTGGGCAGGACGGTCCGCATGAACCGGTTGGCCAGTTCGAGCACGGCGCCCGGCGAATGCCCCTCGACCGCGTACGCCCGGACCGCGTGCCGCAGCTCGGCCATCACCGTGGCCGCGTGCAGCGAGTGCCCGGCCACGTCCCCGATCGCCACCAGCAGCTTGCCGTCCAGCACGGTCAGCTCGTAGAAGTCGCCGCCGACCTCGGTCTGCGCGCCGGCCGGCTCGTACCGCACGGCCAGCTCGATGCCCGGCACCTCGGGCAGCCGCGACTGCAGCAGGCTGCGCTGCAGGGTGACCGCGATCCGGTGCTCCTCGTCGAACGACCGCTGTGCCTCGACCGCGGCCGCGACCGCCTGGGACAGCTGCCGCAGCACCGGGAAGCCGGGCGTCTGCGAGCTGCCGGAGACCGCGACGTAGACCGGCGGCCGGTCGACCCGCAACCGGGCGGCGGCGACCGCGACGGTTTCCCCCGCCGGCCACTCGACGACGTCCCAATCAGCCGTTTCGTCCGTTCGCACCAAAGACCCCACCGCTACGCGGTGACGAGGAACAGCCCATTTGCGTACGACCGGGGGCGGCCCCGCCGCGGCCAGACTCTCCCCCTCGGACGTCTCGGCGACCACCACGACCGGCCCGCCGAAGATGTCCGCGGCCCCGAGCGCGGCCGCTTCCAGCAGCTCGGGCAGCGTCGACGCCGAGTTGATCGCCAGCGTGGTCTCGGCCAGCCGGACCATCCGCGCGGCGAGCAGCTCGGCCCGCTGGCGCGCCCGGTAGTAGCGGAGCACCGCCTGCGCGGTCGCGATCAGCTCGTCCGGCTCGATCGGCTCGACCAGGTACGCGTCCGCGCCCCGGTTCAGGCCCTGGGTCCGGTCGTTCACATCCACGGCGTGGGCGGACACGTGGATGACGGGGAGAACGCCGTACCGCGAATCGGTCTTGATTCTCTCGCAGACCTCGAAACCGCTCATGTCCGGCAACTTCACGTCCAGCACGACGAGGTCGGCCTCGATGTCGTCCTCGGCCAGCTTGCGCAGCGCCTCGCCGCCGGTCTCCGCCTCGACGACGCTGAACCCGGCCCGGGTCAGCCAGCTCACCAGCAGGTACCGCTTGGTGGCGCTGTCGTCGACGACCAGGACAGTGGCCTTCCCGGGGCTCGTGGGCCGCTCCGGACGGGCAAATTCGGTCATGACGGGTCGACCGGCAGCTGAAGGGTGAACGTGCTGCCCTCGCCGGGGACCGAGTCCACCCGCAGGCCGCCGCCCAGGATTCCGGCCAGCCGGCGCGCGTAGGGCAGGCCCAGGCCGGTGCCCCGGCCGCTGATCGGCTTGCTCCCGGGCACCTGATAGAACTCCTCGAAGACACGTTCGTGCAGTTCAGGTGGGATGCCGGTGCCGGTGTCCGCGACCACGAACTCGAGCTCGGCGCCGGCCCGGCGCACGCTCAGCCGGACCGAGCCGGCCTCGGTGAACTTCAGCGCGTTGGTCAGCAGGTTACGCAGCACCTGGGCGAGCAGCACCTCGTCCGAGCGCATGCTCAGCACCGCTGGCTCGTCCACCACGAACTCCACCTCGGGTCGGGTCGCCAGCGGCCGGAGCGTGCCCCGGAGCTGCCCGAACATCGCCTTGAGGTCGACGTCGGACCAGTTCGGCTCAAGCCGGCCGGCCTCCGCCTTGGCCAGGTCGAGCAGGCCGTTGACCAGGGTCAGCAGGTCGGTCGCCGAGCCGCGGATCAGCTCCACCTGGCGGCTCTGCTCCTCGGTGAGGTCGTCCGACGAGGAGTCGGTGATCAGCCGCCCGAGCCCGATGATCGCGGTGACCGGGGCGCGCAGCTCGTGGCTGACGTTGGCCAGGAACCGGCTCTTCGCCTCGCTGGCCGCCCGCAGCTGCACGGACTTCTCGTCCAGCTCGGCGTAGAGCGCGACCACGCCGCGATTGGTCTCCTCCAGCTCGTCGGAGAGCTGGTGGTAGAGGGCCATCACGCCGCGGTTCGTCTCCTCCAGCTCGGCGTTCAGCCGAGCCAGGTCGTCACGCTGCGCGCGCACCTCGTCCAGTGCGACGATGAGCTGCTGGTTCTGCACCGCGAGCTCGTCCAGGGGGCTGCCCGGCACGTGTTCGGCCAGGCCGGCGCGTATCTCGTCCATTCGGGTCGGTGTCAGGACCGGGGCGCCGAGCGGTAGGCGCCGTGCCATCCGGACCGTCGTACCCACACCCTCATCGTCGACCTCCATCGTGTCGACCAGACGGCCGACCAGCTGCAACTGCTCGGCCAGACGGGATGTCCCGCCCTTCGCCGAATGCGCCATTGTCACCTGAAGGCTTGGTACCCCGTACGGGTCGACCGCGAACGTGACGTCGGTTTCCGGACCGGTCGCCAGCAGCACCCGGCAGACCTCACTCAGCGCGGTCGCCACCCGGGTCTGGTCCTGCGTCTCCAGACCGACCGCCCGGGCCACCTCGCGGCCGAGCTGCCGCACCGCGAAAATGTCCTGCTCAACCCGCAGGCGCGTGCGCATCAGCAGCTCGGTACCGGTCACGGCAACCGGGCCACGAGAACGCCGGCGTCGTCCCGGCGGGTTCCGGCGTCGCGCAGCACGGTGCCGGCGATCAACTCGATCGAGCGGGTCAGCAGCCCCGGGTACTCCGCCGGGTTCCACCGGTCGACCAGGCCGTCGCTGTGCATCACCACGATCGAGCCGGGAAGCATGGGGTAGTCGTACTCCCGGATCTGGCGGCGCTGGTGCCCGGCGATGCCCGGCATCGAGATCATGCCGCGCCGGGTGCCGTCCGGGCCGAACACCGTCCCGGAGATGTTGCCCAGCCCGGCGTAGCGGACCACACCGGCCACCGGGTCGAGCTCGGCGACGGCGAGCGCGGCCCCCCGGGTGTGCCCGAGCGTCCGGTGCAGCGCCTCGACCACCGCGGCCGGCGGCGCCGCCGGAGTCTGCCGGAACACCCGGACCGCCTCGTGCGACGCGGCCGCGGCCAGCCCGCCGTGCCCCAGACCGTCGCTGACCAGCATCTGGTGCCGGCCGTCCACCTCGCGGCTGGCGACCGCGTCGCCGCTCACCGTCTCGCCGGTGATCGGCCGGGTCAGGCCGGCCGCCCAGTCCGGCGCGGGCGCGGGCCCCGGCCACACCTGCATGGACAGAACGGTGCCCTTGCCGGGCAGCGAGTAGATGTCCCAGCGGCTGGCCTGGCGCAGGATCGCGCCGAGGCCGATACCCAGGGTGCCGGCGGTGGAGTGCCCGTCGCCCAGCGCGTGCGCCACGTCGGCGATCCCCGGCCCGCTGTCGATGGCGATCATCTCGACGCCGGCCTGCTCCGCGGTACGGATCGTGCGGACCAGCATGGTGCCCTGCTGAGCATGTTTGACCAGGTTGCCCGCCGCTTCCGCGGCGACGATCGCGAGGTCCGCGATCCGCTTCTCCGGCATCGCGAGGTCAGCGGCGAGACGCTCGGCGGTACGGCGGACAGCCGCGGCCGTCCCGGCGGCTTCCACCCGGAACCAGACCCCTTCATCGAGGAGTCCTTCGGGTAGGGACGCCACCGTTCCTCCGCTCATCGGCACCATTTGGTGATCGTGATCGTCGTGCCCTGACCGGGCGCGGTGTCGATAGCGAACTCGTCGACCAGCCGGCGGGCACCACTCAAGCCCAGACCCAGGCCCCCGCCGGTGGTGTAGCCGTCGGTGAGCGCCAGGTCGAGGTCCGCGATACCCGGTCCCTGGTCGGCGAAAACGATGCGGATCCCGTTCCGGATCTCGTTGCGCACCCGGGTCACGTCGACGGTGCCACCGCCGCCGTAGACCAGGGTGTTCCGAGCCAGCTCACTGGCCGCGGTGACCAGCTTGGTCTGGTCGACCAGGGAGAGCTTGGCGTCCACCGCGACGGTGCGTACCAACTGCCGGACCCGCACCACGTCCTGGTCGGTGACGACCGGGACCTGCCGGCTCTCCCCGTTCACGGCGCGAGTACCGCTGCCGGGTCGGCCTCATCCTCGTCGTCGGCGAACTCGAAATCGGTCTCGGCGCGGTGGCGGGCCAGCAGCTCGATGCCGAGATCGACGTTGAGCGCGGTCCGGATCCCCGGCAGCGAGAGTCCCAGCTCGACCAGGGTGATCGCCACCGCCGGCCGCATGCCGACCACCACGGTCTCGGCGTCCAGCACCCGGGAGACCGACGCGATGGTGGCCAGGGTCCGGCCGACGAACGAGTCGACGATGTCGAGCGCGCTGATGTCGATGATCACACCGTGGCAGCCGGTGCCCACGATCTTGTCGGCCAGGTCCTCCTGCAGCTGCAGGGCGACCTGGTCCTCCATGTCGATCTGGATGGAGACCAGGAGGATGTCGCCGATCTTCAGGACCGGGACACGTTCCACGTCAGTGCTCCGTCCGCTTGGCCTGGCTGCCCCGGTAGTTCTTCTGGCCGAGGACGTAGCGCAGCGCGTCGGCCAGCGAGGCCTTGGTCGCGATGTCGCCGAACTCGATGCCGAGCGCGACGATGGTCTGCGCGATCTGCGGCCGGATCCCGGAGATGATGCAGTCGGCGCCCATCAGCCGGGCCGCCACCACGGTCTTCAGGATGTGCTGGGCGACCTGGGTGTCGACCGCCGGGACACCGGTGATGTCGATGATCGCGTACGGCGAGCCGGTGTCCACCAGCGTCTGCAGCAGGCGCTCCATCACCACCTGGGCGCGGGCCGAGTCGAGGGTGCCGACCAGCGGAACGGCCACCACACCCTCCCACAGCTTGACCACCGGCGTGGAGAGCTCCAGCAGCTGCTCGGCCTGGTCGGCGATCAGGGCCTCACGGACCCGGACGTACGCGTCGAAGGTGAACAGCGCGGCCCGGTCGACGAAGCCGGAGAAGGCCACGAAGTCCCGCAGGATCCGCGAGTCGCTGGTGTCACCGATCACCTCGAGGACCGCGTCCTTGAAGGAGAAGACGCTGATCGCGGTCTCGTTCGCGGAGAAGCCCTGCCGAGCCCGATTGTTCGACAGCTCGCTGAGCTGCGCGCGGAGCTCGCCGGCCTCCTCGTCGACCAGGTCCCGGGCACCGCCGGCGAACGCCTGCTGGAAGCCCTTCTGCAGGTCACGGGTCTGCCGCTCCAACTCGGGCCGGCTCATCCTCCCCTGCAACCCGGCGCCGATCAGCTCGGCCCACCGGGCGGAAAGCCCGTCGGCGTGCTCCTTGAGCAGGTCCGCTAAGCGGCCTGCCTCATCCGGACCCAGCGCCACCGCTGCCGCCTCCCCCACCACCGCACGATCCCTGCACAACGGCCGGACTTTACCATCAGGATGTCCGTTAATTGCTGTAGACCAAGTAACGGGCAGGGTCAAGACCTTCATCCCAGCGCGCGCATCCCCTGGGTACGTGGAGTACCGTTCAGCAAATAACAGGAGGTCCCGGAATGTCCTTGACGGTGCAGACCGAACAGCGCGGCGACATGGTCGTCGTGTCGGTGGCGGGCGAGCTCGACATGGCCACCGCCCCGCAACTGCAGGACCAGATCAGCGACCTGCTGGAGAAGGGCCGGACCCGTCTGGTCTTCAACCTGGCCGAGGTCTCGTTCTGCGACTCGACCGGCCTGTCCGTTTTCGTCCGTGCGAAGAACAGCACCGACGACGCCGGCGGCACGGTCCGGCTGGCCGCACCGCAGCGCGGTGTGCTCCGCATCCTCGAGGTGAGCGGCCTGGTCGAGGTGCTGCACACCTACCCCACGGTGGACGAGGCGGTCAGCGCCGAGGAACCGGCGCTCGACTGAGGCCCGGCGTTTCGACGCGGACACCGGTCGGCGCGTAGTTTGTCGCCGACCGGCAACGGGAACCCGATGCCGGATTCGTTCCCGGCCTCCAGGAGTTGCTCGTGGGCAAAATGTTCCAAGGCTTCAAAGACTTCATCATGCGCGGCAACGTCGTCGACCTGGCGGTCGGTGTCGTCATCGGTGCCGCGTTCACCACGGTGGTCACCAGCCTCACCAACGGCTTCCTCAAGCCGCTGATCCAGGTGATGAGCGGTGGCACCGGTCTCTCCGCCGGGAAGTTCTACATCCGCAAGGTGGAGTTCGACTACGCCACCTTCATCAACTCGGTCATCACCTTCCTGCTGACCGCCGCGGTCCTCTACTTCCTGGTCGTCTACCCGCTGAACAAGCTGGCCGAGCGTCGTCGCCGCGGCGAGGAGCCCCCGCCGAAGTCGCCCAGCGAAGAGGTCAAGCTGCTCACCGAGATCCGGGACGCGCTGGTCGCCCAGAGCGCCGGCGCGGGTGCCACCGCCCCGGGGCACGTGTACGGGAGCGCGGTGGACGACGTCCTGCAGCGCCGCCAGGAACCGCCTCGCTGACACACCCTGAAAAAGATCGGCCCTCCCGGCACCGTTCGAACACATGTTCGATACAGTGCCGGGATGGAGCAGCGTAAGCACTGGTGGAACGGCAAGTGGGGACGTCTCGCACGGAAGGACGTCTACCTCCGCACCAGCGGTGACCAGTGGTATGTCGAGCAGCGCGCCGGCGGCTCCGACGGCACTTCGCACTTCTTCGAGTTCGACAGCGAGGACTCCGCGCTCAACCTGATCCGCGCCCTGCTCAACGGGCCGGACGAATGGCGCGAGCTCTCCGTCCGCCCGCCGCGCTGAAGCTCCACCCGCCGCGCTGAAGCCCTGCCCGCCGAGTGAAGCCCCGCCCGCCGCGTGAAGCCCCGCCGGCCCGCTGAAGCTCGGCCCCGGTTGATCAGGCGGCCCGATGCTCCTTGCCACTGTCGGCGTCGTGGTGGGCGGTGAGCGGCCCACCCGGCGGGACCAGCCGCAGCCCCGGCCGCCGCTTGACGACCGGCTCGTCCTCCTCGGCCGCCCCGTCGAAGCGCCACCCGGCCCCGACCCGCGCCCCCGGCGGCCGCACCGACCCGCCGACCCCCCGGGACAGCGCCACCACCAGCAGATACCCGACGATCACGAAGCCGTGCCCGACCAGCCGGGCCACGTCCACCCGGCCACCGGTGAGATCGTTGAACGAGAGCAGCAGCAGCATCCCGACGAACGCGGTGAGCATCGGCACCAGCCCGACCGGCCGGGTCCGCCGCAGCGCGATGAACAGGTATCCGGCGCCGACCGCGACATTCCACGCGGCCGACTCGTTCCAGATGTGCCCCGCCGCCGCGGACGACCCGACGTGCACATGCGCTCCGGAGCCGCCGCCGATCTGCGCCAGCCCCAGGATGATCTGCACCGCGCCGACCAGCGCGAGCGCCACCCAGAGCAGGGCCTCGACCGGCACCCGGCGCCGCCAGGACGCCCGGACCGGCCGCGCCGGACGCTCCGGAAGCGCGGCCAGGATCGCCGCGCTGAGGTCCGGCACCTCCGGCACCCGCCCGGTACGCGTCAGCCGGTTGACCGCCGCGGCCGCGTCCAGCCAATCCCGGCACCCCGCGCAGCCGGCCAGGTGCTCGTCGACCAGCGGCCGCAGGGCCGGGTCGTCCTCACCGTCCAGCTGCGCCGACAGGATCTCGCGCCACCGTTCACACGCCATGCACCCATAGTCGCGCGAGATCGCCTCATGGTTCCCGGCCGCCCCGGCTGGTTCCCGGCGGCCCGGCCGGTTCCGGTCGGCTCAGTGCATCTCGGGGCCGCGCCCGACCTCGATCTCGTGACTGTGGCCGAGCAACCGCCGCCGTTCCCGGAAAGCCCGCAGGTTGGCGGTGTTCCCACAGGTGCTCACGTCGTGCCAGACACCGCTGTTGTTCCGCGAGGTGTCGAAGAACGCCGCCCGGCAGATCGCGTTGTGACAGAGCTTGAGCCGCGGCCAGGCCCCGGCCTGCTGGGCAAGCAGCGCCTCGGCCCACAGCGCGGAGGCCAGCCACCGGGTGCCCCGGCCGGCCGGCACCACCCGGACCCAGCCGGCCGCGTCCGGCGCGAGACTGACCTGCACGTCGGCCGGCGGCATCGAGCCGGGCGGCTCCTGGTTCGACCCGGCGAGGACAACCTGCTCGAAGGCGGAGCGCAGCCGGCGCAACGACCGCAGATCGGTGGCCGAGAGCAGCAGCGTCGGGGCCGGGAGGCCGGAGACCCGGGACCACATGCCCAGCGCGTCGGTCACCCACCACTGGGCATCCTCGACAAGCCCGAGCAGGTCGGGACCGTAGGACATCGCCGCGCGGGTGTTCAGCAACTCCTGAACCAGAGCGAAGCCGCCGGGCGCCTCCCGCACGCCGTGACGAGCGCTCGCCTTCCACGACATAGCCGAAGAGTACTTGACTCTTTTTCACGGCCACTGTCCACAGGCTCGAAGATCACCCACTCGGACGGGTGGACGATCGGGCATCATCGGTGAAGGTGGTGAATGGGTCTCTACACTGGCCCGTCCTGTCACAGCGCGGTCCGGTCAACAGTGCGGGAGGCCTGCAGTGCGGAGAGTTCTGGCAGTCGCGGTCGCCGCGGTGACCGCCCTGACCCTGGCCACCGGGTGCGACTCCGACTCCGGCTCGCCGAGCGCGCAGGGCACCCCCACCGCCGTGCCGTCGTCGCAGCCGGGCGCGCCCGAGTCGCCCACCGCGTCGGGCCGGCCGTCCGCGCCGCCCTCGGCCCCCGGCCCCTCGCCCTCGACGCCGCCGCGCAAGCTCAAGGTCGGCGCCAAGGGCCCCGACGTGCTCGCCGTCCAGCAGCGGCTGACCGAGCTGGGCTATTGGAACGGGACGGCCGACGGCAAGTTCGGCGGCACCACCCAGCAGGCGGTCTTCGCGTTGCAGAAAGCCGCCGGCATCGGCCGCGACGGCACGATCGGCCCGAAGACGTACGCGGCTCTGGACGCCGGCGTCCGGCCGAAGGCGAAGTCGACGAGCGGCCGGGTCGTCGAGATCAGCCTGACGAAGCAGTTGCTGATGCTCGTCGACGACGGCCGGATCGCGCAGGTCTTCAACACCTCGACCGGGTCGAACGAGCACTATCAGCAGGAGGGCGAGACCTACCTGGCCGACACCCCGCCCGGCCGGTTCACCGTCGGCCGGCAGATCGACGGCTGGCGGGACGCGCCGCTCGGCCTGCTCTGGCGGCCGAAGTACTTCAACGGCGGCATCGCGGTGCACGGGGCGAACAGCGTTCCGCCCTACCCGGCCTCACACGGCTGCGCCCGGGTGTCGATCGCCGCGATGAACTGGCTGTGGAAGAACGACGCGCTCCCGCTGAAGACCAAGGTCTGGGTCTACTGACCGCACGGAATGCGGAACGCCCCGCCCGGGGAGAGAACCCGGGTCGGGGCGTTCTGCGTTCGAGGAGCCTTGTCGCGTACGGGAAAAGCGGGTTTCAGATCTTTTCCAGGTGGAGGCTGCGCCAGTCGATAAATTTGAAGTTCGTGCTGGTCCGGCCCTCGTCGGGGACGTTCTCGCCGTCGTGGACGACCAGCAGGCCCTTCGGGTAACCGGGGAGCGCGACCGAGGTGGCCGCGGCGCCGTCGGAGTGCTGGACGCCGTCGATCACCGGGCCGTCGGTGACGGTGAACAGCGTGACCGGCTTGTTGGTACGGCGGTCGAAGACATAGAACCGGCTGTCGCCCTGGCTGGAGACGATCACGTAGCCGTCCCGCTTGCCGGTCGAGTAGATCGTGGCGCCCTCGACGTCCGCGGCGATCCGGCCGCCGACGCCCGGGTCGGCCCCGGCCTGGTCGCACTCCTCGGTCTCGGCGTTCCAGGTGGCCGGCACGCCGAACTCCTTGGTCCGCTCGACGATCCGCGGGATGCTGCTGAACGTGCCGCCGGCCAGGTTGATCCGCCAGAGCGCGACGTCCTCCTGCGCGGCGTAGAGCACGCCCGCCTCGGCGTCCACCACCATGCCCTCGACCTGCGGACCCTCACCCGGCTCCGCGCACGGTGACCAGGTGCCGCCGTTCGGCAGGCGGAACGAGCTCGGCAGGTCCAGCGTGTCCGAGGTGCGGTAGGTGACCTTGCCGTGCTTCTCCTCCAGCCGGAAGATGCCCAGCCGGGTGCTGTGCCGGCGGCTGACCACCGCGTACCGGTCATAGGTGGCCAGGCCGTAGCCGGTGGCCTGCTCCTCGACCTCGGCCTCGTTCTTCGAGAAGAGGAACGGCACGTCGGCCGAGGTCACGTCGGTCAGCCCGGCCGCGGTGATCCGGTAGATGCGCAGCTTGTCCAGGCCGCGGTCGGTGACGACGGCCAGGTCGACGCGCTGGCCGCCGAGCTTGAAGCCGGAGATGAGGTCGACGTTGTTGAAGCGTCCGCCGTCCGGCGTCGCGATCGTCTGCACCTCGCGCCCGGTCAGGTCGTACACCCGCAGGCCACCGTTCTTGGCGGTGCCGATCACCAGGCTGCGGGCCCGGTTCGCCTGGTTGACCCAGATCGCCGGATCGTCGGCGTCGGCATCCCCACCGGCCTCGTCGTCGTACAGGGCCGGGGTCTCGAACTTCGCGGTTATCTCGCGTGTCGGCCGCTCGGAGGCGAATGCCGGCACGCCGGCGGCCAGGGTGGTCAGTGCCACGAGCGCGGCGATTCCGGAAGTGCGTTGCATGGAACGGAAGGATTCCTGATCCACCTGTCCATCGGATGGCTGGAGACTGAACAGGTCACCGATCCGTTACCCAGCCGTTACAAGAATCCCAGAACTAGCGCCGCGAACGCCGCATCGCACCTAATGACAGCGACACAGTGAGCTTGAAAGAGGAACAGCGATGCGACGCATGATCACGGTTCTGGCGACCATCACCGCCGGCCTGACCCTGATGACCGGCTGCGGCGACAAGGTGCAGCACGTGGCCGGTGACGCGGCGCCGGTGGGCGGGATCGTCCCGGCCACCTCGACGCCCGCCAGTGCGCCCACCACCGCGCCCGCGGCGAGCTCCGCCCCCGCCTCGAAGCCGACGTCCCCCGCCGCCACCGTCAAGGCGCCCACCACGCAGCTCGTCCTCGGCCCGTCCGGGCTGGGCCCGCTCAAACTCGGGCTGACGTTCCGCGACGCGATGAAGAGTGGCCTGCTCACCGGCGGCTCGTCGACCAAGACGCCGACCGGCTGCAACTCGGAGTGGACGCCGAAGTCCGCGAAGGGCGCCGACGCCCACGTGTACTTCAACGGCGACAAGGGGCTGGTGGCGTTCACCGCTTACCCCGGGCTGGCCACCCCGGAGGGGATCAAGATCGGCAGCACGTTGAAGGCGGTCCTCAAGGCGTACCCGGACTGGAGCAGCATCTCCGACCCGGGGCTGGAGGGACGTGGCTCGGCGAAGGTCCCCGGCCACAGCGGCGCGGTCTACAACATCACGATCCAGAACGGCAAGGTCACCTACTACATGCTGCAGATGGAAGACCACGGCTGCTACGAGTGACCCAGCCGCAGGGTGCTGAGCACGCCGTCGGTGCGGTCGCCCCGCTGGTCCTGCCGGATCTGCAGGTAGACACCCCCGCCGTCAGGACCGCTGAGCAGCACGTCATCGAAGGACAGCTCGGTACCGCCACAGCCGGTCCAGCGCCGCACCAGCCCGGACAGCCCACCGACCGACACCCGGCGGTCGGGCTGCCGGACACAGCCGGCGTGCGTCGGCAGGGTGGCGGCGAACGGCTCCACGATCCACCGGCTGGCCCCGGCCAGCACCGCCGGCGACGTACCGGCCGGGTTGGCCAGATCGGCGCCCACCTGCAGCCCGGGTGACGGCGTACCGGCCGGCAGTCCGATCGCCGACGGGCTCCAGCCGCCATCGCGCAGCTGATGAGCCCACGAACGGGGGATGGCGATCGAGACGGCGCCGGTAGCGTCGCTCACCCGGGCCCAGCCGAGCGGGAGGCCACCGTCCTGGACCGCGGCCCCGCCGGCGGCCGCCAGGGCGGCGAGGGCCACCGCCGTACCGGCGAATCGGGTCACCCACCGCAACGGCCGCCGCCGCCCGGACAGATCCAGGGCCGAGGCGAACGCCTCGGCCGAAGGCCAGCGCCGCTTCCGGTCGGTGTCCAGCGCCCGGAGCACCGCCTGGTCGATCTGCCGGGGAATGCCCGGGCGCAACCTCGACGGGGCGACCCGCTTGGCCTCGAACGGGGTCTGCCCGGTCAGCATCTGATAGGTCATCGCGCCGATCGCGTGCACGTCGGCACGCACGTCCAGACCCCCGCCCGGCAGGCTCTGCTCCGGAGCCATGTAACCGGGGGTGCCGGCCACCACGGTGAAGCCGGAGGCGTGCGCGATCGCCTTGGCCAGCCCCAGATCCGCGACCAGGATGCGCTCCTGGCCGCGGACCGTCGTGAACAGCACGTTGGACGGCTTCAGATCGCGGTGCAGCACCCCGGACTCGTGCAGCACCGCCACCGCCGCGGCGATCGCGGTCGCGGTGCGGAGCGCGGCCCGCACCGACATCGGGCCGGCCGCCAGCCGATCCTCCAGGGTGCCGCCGGCCGCGTACGTCATCACCTGGTACGGCCGACCGTCCGGCAGCTCGCCGTAGTCGTGCACCCGGACCAGGTGCTCCGAGTCCACCCGGCGCAACACCTGAGCCTCCTGCTCGAAGCGGGCCCGGACGTCCGGGTGGTGCGCCCAGTTCTCGGCCAGCACCTTGATCGCGACCTGGGACTCGAGACTGGCGTCCTCGGCGAGCCACACCGTGGCGAACGCTCCCGAGCCGAGGCGTTGGGTGACTCGATATCGACCGATGCTGCTGGGAACTGGCACGTTCGTATTATGGGCATCACTACGACGGGGGAATGATCCACAGTGCAAGAAGAACTCGCGGTCCGGGCCGCGGCCGGTGACCGGGCCGCTCTCGAGACGCTGCTCGGCGAGATCCAGCCATCGGTGTTGCGCCGGTGCGCCCGGTTCCTGCCCTGCTACCAGGACGCCGAAGAGGCGTGTCAGGACGTGCTGCTCCAGGTGGCCCGCAACATCGGCTCCTTCGAGGGCCGCTCCAAGTTCAGCACCTGGCTGCACGTGATCATCGCGAACAGCTCGCGGCAGACGTACCGCTCGCTCAAGCGCCGGGCCGCCGAGCAGGCCCACGACGAGCCGCCGATCGACGTTCCGGACGCCCGCACCACCAGCGTGATCGCCGGCTCCCGGCTCGACCTGCTGGACGCCCTGGAGCGTCTGGAGGGCCGCCGCGCCGAGCTCGTCGCCCCGATGGTGCTGCGCGACATCTGCCAGCTGGACTACCGGGAGATCGCCGAACACCTGGGCATTCCCGAGGGCACCGTGAAGTCCCGGATCCATCTGGCGAGGGCCGACGTGCGGGAGTATCTGATCGCCGGCCGGTAACCGTTATTGAGAGGCGACCGCCGGACGGCGGGTGCATGATTGCGGAACGGATCCGGGTCGGTACGCTGGCATCCGGCGGGCCGCTAGCTCAATGGCAGAGCTGAGGACTTTTAATCCTTAGGTTCAGGGTTCGAGTCCCTGGCGGCCCACCGTTGACACAGGTCAGCGTCGGTTTTCCGGCGCTGACCTGTTCCGTTTCCAGCCCCCGGCGTCCCCTGTTCCGTTTCCGGTCCGGCGTCCTCCGCCGCCGGCCGCCGGCGCGCCCCTCCGTCGTTCCCGCGCAGGCCTCCTTATGTTCCGGCCCGCTGCTCCTGGCCGCGAACGTCGTCTCCGGCGCCGAAACGCGGCGATCACGACTCGCCAAGACCTTCAAAAGCAATTCAAACCCGCGATTGACGTACGGCATAAAGCCCCACAAACGCAAAACGCCCCGCCCCGAGATCTCCCCGGGACGGGGCGTTCCGTTTTACGCACATACGAAGAAGGGCCCACCCCGTGCGGGGTGGGCCCTTCTCAACGTTAAGTCCGGCGGCGTCCTACTCTCCCACACCCTCCCGAGTGCAGTACCATCGGCGCTGGAGGGCTTAGCTACCGGGTTCGGAATGTGACCGGGCGTTTCCCCTCCGCTATGACCACCGTAACAACGGTCAGCGGTAGAACAAACCAGCAACCCTCACGTCGAATCGTTCTCCGACGGTGTTGGGGTGGTTGTTCGTTTGCTGTGAATCACACAGTGGACGCAAGTAAAATGTTTAGGGTGGTTAAGCCCTCGGCCTATTAGTACCGGTCAACTCAACACGTTACCGTGCTTACATCTCCGGCCTATCAACCCAGTAGTCTAGCTGGGAGCCTTACCCACTCAAGGTGGTGGGATACCTCATCTCGAAGCAGGCTTCCCGCTTAGATGCTTTCAGCGGTTATCCCTTCCGAACGTAGCCAACCAGCCATGCTCCTGGCGGAACAACTGGCACACCAGAGGTTCGTCCGTCCCGGTCCTCTCGTACTAGGGACAGCCCTTCTCAAGTATCCAACGCGCACGGCGGATAGGGACCGAACTGTCTCACGACGTTCTAAACCCAGCTCGCGTACCGCTTTAATGGGCGAACAGCCCAACCCTTGGGACCTGCTACAGCCCCAGGATGCGACGAGCCGACATCGAGGTGCCAAACCATCCCGTCGATATGGACTCTTGGGGAAGATCAGCCTGTTATCCCCGGGGTACCTTTTATCCGTTGAGCGACACCGCTTCCACACGCAAGTGCCGGATCACTAGTCCCGACTTTCGTCCCTGCTCGACCCGTCAGTCTCACAGTCAAGCTCCCTTGTGCACTTACACTCAACACCTGATTGCCAACCAGGCTGAGGGAACCTTTGGGCGCCTCCGTTACCCTTTAGGAGGCAACCGCCCCAGTTAAACTACCCACCAGACACTGTCCCTCGACCCGATCAGGGCCGCAAGTTAGATACCCAAACCCAACAGAGTGGTATTTCAACAATGACTCCACCCGAACTGGCGTCCGAGCTTCACAGTCTCCCACCTATCCTACACAATCGAATTCAGATACCAATGTCAAGCTATAGTAAAGGTCCCGGGGTCTTTCCGTCCTGCCGCGCGTAACGAGCATCTTTACTCGTACTGCAATTTCGCCGGGCCTGTGGTTGAGACAGTGGGGAAGTCGTTACGCCATTCGTGCAGGTCGGAACTTACCCGACAAGGAATTTCGCTACCTTAGGATGGTTATAGTTACCACCGCCGTTTACTGGCGCTTAAGTTCTCCGCCTCGCCCCTAAGAGCTAACAGGTCCCCTTAACGTTCCAGCACCGGGCAGGCGTCAGTCCATATACATCGTCTTACGACTTGGCATGGACCTGTGTTTTTAGTAAACAGTCGCTTCCCCCTGCTCTCTGCGGCCATACCACGCTCCACCCGCAAGGGGCTTCACGCGTCCGGCCCCCCTTCTCCCTAAGTTACGGGGGCAATTTGCCGAGTTCCTTAACCACAGTTCACCCGTCGCCTCGGTATTCTCTACCTGACCACCTGTGTCGGTTTAGGGTACGGGCCGCTCGAAACATCGCTAGAGGCTTTTCTCGGCAGCATAGGATCAATGACTTCACCAGAACGGCTCGGCATCACGTCTCAGCCTTAATGCACCGCGGATTTGCCTACGGTACGGCCTACACGCTTACCCCGGCACAACCACCGGCCGGGATCATCTACCTTCCTGCGTCACCCCATCGCTAAACTACTACCAACCAGGGTCCTAGACTCCACACCCTTGGTCCGAAGACCGCCGGCGCTTTGCGTAGTTAGCATGGAAAGGTTCGTCTTGGGCGTTTCTTTGCGGGTACGGGAATATCAACCCGTTATCCATCGACTACGCCTCTCGGCCTCGCCTTAGGCCCCGACTCACCCAGGGCGGATTAGCCTGGCCCTGGAACCCTTGGTCATCCGGCGGAAGGGGTTCTCACCCTTCATTCGCTACTCATGCCTGCATTCTCACTCGTACAGCGTCCACGCCTGGATCACTCCGGCGCTTCACCCGCTGCACGACGCTCCCCTACCCATCCACACTTGCGTGTGAAT
>NZ_AP024745.1:0-160000 GCF_019704555.1 Actinoplanes sp. L3-i22 | reverse complement strand
GCCGCCGACGCCGAGTCCGACGACCACCACGTCCACTTGCCGCGCTTCAGCCATGGTGTCCAGCTAAGCAGAGATCGCCGGTCCGGTGGCCGCCGAAGTCTGTGAGGACCGGCGCAGGCGAACGGGCGAACCGGCGGGCCGGAATTGCGTGGGGCATTCCCTCAAGCGCGCCCGGGCCCGACCGATCCTGAACCTACGCGGAAAGCGGGAACACCGAGGAAACGGGCGGTCATGAGGGGGCGATGGCGAGCGCTGGCTGGCGCTCGGCATCCTCATGGCCGCCCATTCGGCTGAGTTATCCGGGAGCGTTCCCAAAAAGACGATTCAGGCCGGCGTACGACGGGTAACCGTCGCGGGGTCCACCGGTGAGGACGTTTTGACGGACGCAACCAGCCGGTGGACCCCTGCTCAGTCCCGCAGCCAGACCGCCTCGTCCCGGTGCGATTCCAGCGGTCCGGGATAGTCGAGGCCACGGCGCGCCGGCTCGGAAAGGCGCCACGGCTGGTGCACAGCGCCACCGGCGATCTCCTTGAGCTCCGGTACGTAGCGACGAACGTACACGCCTTCCGGATCGAACCGTTGTGCCTGCCGAATCGGATTGAACCTGCGGTAAGGACGAGTGTCGTTCCCGGTGCCGGCGGTCCACTGCCAGTTCCCGGAATTGTTCGGCACGTCCCCGTCGATCAGCCAGCGGAAGAACCACTGCAGGCCGGGACGCCAGTCGATGCCGAGGTGCTTGGTCAGGAACGCCGCGGTGATCAGGCGCGCGCGGTTGTGCATCCACCCCTCGGCGCGCAGCTGGCGCATCCCGGCGTCGACGATCGGGACCCCGGTCAGCCCGTCCTGCCAGTGCTTCAGCGCATCCTCGTCGGTGCGCCAGTCCTGGTCCGCGTTCGGCCGCATGGCCTGCGTGGAGATCTTCGGGAAGGCCGCGGTGACCTGGTAGTAGAAGTCGCGCCAGGCGAGTTGTCGCAGGTAGGCGGCGGCCCCCGGGGAGTCGTCGGCCCGGGCCGCCAGGGCGAGTTCGAGTGGCGACAGGCAGCCGAAGCGCAGATAGGCACTGAGCCGGCTGGTGTTGTCCGCGGCCAGGTCGTCGTGGTCATCGCCGTACCGGGAAATCTGTTGTGACCAGGAGCGGAGCCGGCGGCGGCCCTCGGTCTCGCCGCCCGGGATCGCATCGGGTGACTCGCCGGCGGGCAGCTTGGGCAGGCGGCCCGGCGCGATGCCGGAAGGCATCGCGATCTTGCGCGGGGTTGCGCTGGGCTCGCGCCAGGCGGCTTTCTCCCAGGATTTGAAGTACGGCGTGAAAACCCGGTACGAGTTCCCACCGCCCCCAGGCCGGACCGCGCCGGGCGGCAGCACCGTGACGCTCGAAACGATCTCCACGTCCAGCCGCTCGTCCCGCAGCCGCTGCTCGCGCCGCTGGGCGTAATCGGTCACGTCGCCGGCCAGAACCACGGACGACGTGTCCATCTCCCGGGCCAGCCGGGCCGTCTCGGCCACCGGGTCGCCCTCCCGGATCACCAGGTCGGCGCCCTTCTCCCGCAGGTTGCTCCGCAGGTCGGCGAGGCTCTGGTGGAGGAAGCGCTGCCGGTTGGCGGAGAGGCCGCCCAGGCGCGGGTCGAGGACGAACAGCGGCACGATCCCGTCGCCGCCGCTGAGCAGCGGGTTGTCGTGGATCCGCAGGTCCCGGGTGAAGAGCGCGATCCGGGCCGCCATCTCAGGCCGCCAGTTGGACCGGGGTGCCGGGCCGGGTCAGGAGGCTGCGGACGGCAACCGCGGCCCGGCGGCGGTTGGGCACGGTGGCCCGCCGGACGAAGACGTCAAAATCGGCCGCCTCGATCTCGTCGAGGATGCCGCCGTAGAGCTGGAACGCGGTGCGCATGCAGGCCTGCGAGGCGGGTTCGAGCAGCGGGATGCCGGGCGCGGCGGCGGCGTAGTGCTCCCGGGCCCGGCCCACCTCGGCCTTGATCAGCGCGCGGACGGGCGGCGTGGCGACCCCGGCACGCAGGTCGGCGATCGTGACGCCGTACTCGGCAAGGTGTTCTTCGGGCAGGTAGACCCGGCCGCGGGCGAGGTCCTCGGCGATGTCCCGGATGAAGTTGGTGAGCTGGAACGCGAAGCCGAGCTGGCGGGCCGGCTCCCGGGCGGCGACCGGGTCGGCGGAGCCGAGGATCGGCAGCATCATCGTGCCGATCACCGCGGCCGAGCCCTCCATGTACCCGAGCAGGTCGTCGTAGGTCGAGTAACCGGTGACCGTGAGGTCCATCTCCATGCTGTGCAGGAACTTCTCGAAGTCGTCCAGGTCGAGCCCGAAGACCGCGATGGTGTGCAGGACGGCCGGGAGCAGCGGGTCCTCGACCGGCTCGCCGCGCAGGCCGGCCAGGAACCCGGTGGACCAGGCGGAGAGCTCGGCGGCGCGCTCGGCGGGCGGCTGGGACTCGGTCCGGTCGACGATCTCGTCCGCGAACCGGGTGAATCCATACAGAGCGTGCACGTGCCGACGCTTCCAGGCCGGTAGTAAGCGGGTCGCCAGGTAATACGTCCGGCCGTGCTCTCGGTGCAGGTCACGGCAGCGCGCGTAGGCGGCGGCCAGATCGGTATCCATCCCGGTCCTCCCGGTAAATCGACGCACGAATCGACGCAACTTCCGAAAGTTAGGGTACGGTACTGAGCGTGGCCAATGACACCCTCGAGGGAAATCGTGTCAGCGCGATACCCCGTCAACCGGTTACCCACACTGGGCTGATCGACGCCGTCGAGGGGACGCTCGCCGACTTCCTCGCCCCGCAGATCGCCTCCCTGGACGCGATCGACCCCGCGCTCGGCGGCTTCGCCCGTACCGCCCGTGACCTGGTGCTGGCCGGCGGAAAGCGGCTGCGGCCGACGTTCGCGTACTGGGGGTGGCGCGGTGTCGCCGGCCCCGGCGCCGACTCCGCGCCGCTGCTGCCGGCGCTCGGCGCGCTGGAGCTGATGCACACGTTCGCACTCGTCCACGACGACCTGATGGACGACTCGGCGACCCGGCGTGGCCGACCCACGGCGCACCGGATCTTCGCCGGGCAGCACGGCGCCCGGTTCGGCAACTCGGCGGCGGTGCTGGTCGGCGACCTCTGCCTGGTCTGGGCGGACCAGCTGCTGGCCCGTACCGGGGTGCCGCCGGCCACCCTGCTCGAAGTGCGGGCGCGGTATGACCGGATGCGCATCGAAGCGGTCGCCGGGCAGTACCTGGACGTGCTCGGCGAGACCGACCCGGAGTCCTGGTCGGTGGAGCGCGCGCTGCTGGTGGCCCGGCACAAGACGGCGAGCTACACCGTGCAGTGGCCGCTCGACTACGGGCTCGCGCTGGCCGGGGCCGACGACCCCGAGGTCGCCGAGGCGTACCAGGTGTACGGGACCGCGGTCGGCGAGGCGTTCCAGCTGCGTGACGACCTGCTCGGGGTCTACGGCGACCCCGCGGTGACCGGCAAGCCGGCCGGCGACGACCTGCGCACCGGCAAGCCGACCGCGCTGCTGATGCTGGCCCGGCGGATGGCCACCCCGGCTCAGCTGTCCGAGCTGGACAGTGCTGAGATCGATCGCAAGGCACAGATCATCGCGGAGACCGGGGCGCCCGCCCGGGTCGAGGAGATGATCCGCGCCCGGGTCACCGCGGGTCTCACCGCGCTGACCTCGGCCCCGATCGACCCCGAGGCCCGGGGCGTGCTGATCGAGCTCGCCACCGTGTCGACGCAGCGCCCGGCATGATGAAGTCCCCCACCCCTTGGAGTCGCGCCGTGCGTACCGTCACCGGACCCACCGATCGGGTCGTCATAGTCGGCGCCGGTCTGGCCGGCCTCTCCTGCGCCCTGCACCTGGCCGCGGCCGGGCGCGAGGTGACCGTGGTCGAGCGGGAGCCGGTGCCGGGCGGTCGCGCCGGGCGCCTCTCGGTCGGCGGCTTCGACTTCGACACCGGCCCGACCGTGCTGACCATGCCGGAGCTGATCGCGGAGCCGCTCGAAGCGGTCGGCGAGAAGCTCTCCGACTGGCTGGAGCTCACGCCGCTGGACCCGGCATATCGGGCGTACTACCCGGACGGTTCCACCCTGGACGTGCGCACCGACACCACCCGGATGGCGGCCGAGATCGCCCGGGTCTGCGGCGCCCGGGAGGCCGACGGCTACCTGCGCTTCGTCGACTTCACCCGGAAGCTCTGGCAGCTGGAACGCAACCACTTCATCGACCGGAACCTGGACTCCCCGGTCGACCTGATGAACCTCAACATGCTGAAGCTGCTGGGCATGGGCGGCCTGCGCCGGCTGCAGCCGAAGATCAACGAGTACTTCCGTGACCCGCGGACCCAGCGGATCTTCTCGTTCCAGGCGATGTACGCCGGGCTCGCCCCGCACGACGCGCTCGCCATCTACGCGGTGATCGCGTACCTCGACTCGGTCGCCGGCGTCTTCTACCCCAAGGGCGGCATGCACGCGGTGCCGAAGGCGCTGGCCGGGGCCGCCGAGAAGCATGGCGTGACGTTCCGTTACGACACCACGGTCGAGCGGGTGGTCACCCGGAACGGCCGGGCGACCGGGGTGCTCACGGCCGGGGGCGAGGTCATCGCGGCCGACACCGTCGTACTGAATCCGGATCTTCCGATCGCCTACCGCGACCTGCTCCCGGCCCGGCGCCCGCGGCGCCTGCGCTACTCACCGTCCTGCGTGGTGGTGCACGTGGGATCGACGCGGTCATTCTCCAAAATCGCCCACCACAACATCCATTTCGGTACGACGTGGAAGCGCACCTTCGACGAGGTGATCAACCGCGGTCTGCTGATGAGTGACCCGTCACTGCTGGTGACCAACCCGACCCGGACCGACCCGTCCGCGGCGCCCGACGGCAAGCAGACCTACTACGTCCTCGCCCCCACCCCGAACCTCGAGACCGGCCCGATGGACTGGCGCGGCGGCCTCGCCGAGCGTTACGCCGACGAGCTGCTGCGCACGCTTGAGCAGCGTGGATACATCGGCTTCCGGGACGGCGTGGAGGTCGAGCGGATCATCACCCCGGCCGACTGGGCGGACGACGGGATGGCCGCCGGCACCCCGTTCGCCGCCGCGCACTCGTTCTCCCAGACCGGCCCGTTCCGCCCCTCGAACATGCACCCCTCGCTACCGAACGTGGTCTTCACCGGTTCGGGCACACAACCCGGCGTCGGCGTGCCGATGGTGCTCATCTCCGGAAAGCTGGCCGCGAGCCGGATCACACAGGGGGTTTCATGAGCGCTCGTGAGTCTCATCTCGTCGAATTGGTCGACACGGAGGGCCGGCCCGTCGGGTCGGCCACCGTCTCGGACGCGCACCAGGAGCCCGGGGCGCTGCACCGGGCGTTCTCGGTCTTCCTGCGGGACGACGAGGGGCGCGTGCTGATCCAGCAACGGGCCGCGGTCAAGACCCGCTTCCCGCTGCGCTGGGGCAACACCTGCTGCGGCCACCCCGGCCCCGGCGAGTCGGTCACCGAGGCGGCCGGTCGCCGTCTCTCCGAAGAGCTTTCGGTACGGGACGTCGCGCTCACCGAGCTCGGCGTCTACACCTATCGGGCGACGGATCCGGTCACCGGGCGGGTCGAGCACGAGTACGACCACGTGCTGCTCGGCACGCTCCCGGCGGCGACGGCGCCCCGGCCGGACCCGGCCGAGATCGCCGAGCTGCGCTGGGTGTCGCCGCCCTCGTTACGGGCCGACGTGGCGGCCGCCCCGGAGTCGTACGCACCCTGGTTGTCCGGTGTTCTCGAGGTCCTCCTCGGGGACGATGCCGGCGCCCTTTCGACGGAGCAATCGAGTGTCCTTCTCACGGAGCGGTCGGGTGGCCGATGAGGCGCTGAGTGCCGGCGCCGCCGCGCGCCGTCTCGGTGTGGCGGTCACCACCCTGCGTACCTGGCATCAGCGCTACGGTCTCGGGCCGAGCCGGCACGAGACCGGTCACCACCGGCGCTACACCGCCGAGGACATGGACCGGCTGCAGATCATGCAGCGGCTCACCACGCAGGGTGTGGCGCCGGCGGAGGCGGCTGCCTGGGCACTTGCCCAGCCGGTCGTCTCACCGCCAACCGTTCCGCCGCCCTCTTCCCCCGCGACTTCGCCTTCTTCCGCTACTTCGCCATCGCCCGCTACTTCGCCTTTGCCCGCTACTTCGCCTTTGCCCGATCCTTCGCCGGAGTTGGTTGCCCGCGGGCTGACCCGGGCCGCCATGCGGCTGGACGCGCCGGCCATGCGGGACATCCTCTGCGCGGCGATCCACGAGCGGGGCGTGGTGACCACCTGGACCGAGGTGCTGATCCCGGTCCTGGTCGCGATCGGCGAGCGCTACGAGGCCACCCTGCGCTACGTCGAGGTCGAGCACCTGCTCTCCCGGACCGTCACCGAGGTGCTGGCCGCCACCCAGCACGCCACCGGCACCCCGCGGATCCTGCTCGCCGCCGCCGACGAGGAGCAGCACACGCTGCCCCTGGAGGCGCTGGCCGCCGCCCTGGCCCAGCGCGGTGTCCCGACCCGCCTGTTCGGCGCCCGGGTGCCGTCTCCGGCGCTGCTGGACGCGATCGGGCGGACCGGCCCGGCCGCGGTGGTGCTCTGGTCCCAGCGCAGCAGCACCGGCACGGTCGACCAGCTGCTCCGCGTCCGCGACGTCCCACGCCCGCCGATCGTGGTGGCCGCGGGCGGTCCGGGCTGGCCCACCGGCGATCTTCCCCCCGGAATCACCCGCCTCACCGGCCTGACCGAGGCGGTCGACCTCCTCGCCTCCGTCTGACCCTCAGCGTTCGTGCTGGTCACAGCCCTGCGAACGAAAAGAGGGGTACCGATTTGGAGACCGCCCGGTGGATCACATATGCTTTCCAAGCCTTCAACGGGGCGCGGTTGGGGCCAAGGCCACCAAGCGTTGCAGATCGGGTCGCCAACTCGATGTGCAATGATGGCGGAGATGCCCTCATCGTCTAGTGGCCTAGGACGCCGCCCTTTCAAGGCGGTAGCACGGGTTCGAATCCCGTTGGGGGTACTGGTAAGGTTAGCGACGCAAGCCGCTGATCGGCCAGAGCAAGAACAGAAGTGAATAGCAAGGTCCTGTGGAGCAGTTGGAGTGCTCGCCGCCCTGTCAAGGCGGAGGTCGCGGGTTCAAGTCCCGTCAGGACCGCAAGGCAACATGTACGGCCAGGTAGCTCAGTTGGTACGAGCGTCCGACTGAAAATCGGAAGGTCGGCGGTTCGACCCCGCCCCTGGCCACCAGGCCTCTCGCCGGGCACTGAGCACCGTCCACCTGCGGAAACGCACGGTGGACGTTTTGCTTTCCCGGCCTTTTCGGCGCCACGAAATTGCCCTCTGGTGACCGCGAATTTCCCATGACCACCGCCGTGAGTTGCACGCCGTTCGGGCCACGCTCTCGACCACTGAGCCTCACCGGCTAAAACCCTCGCGGTGACAGCCGACACAATTCCGCGAGCCACGGCGCAGCCGCGCCCCCGGGCATTCAGTGGCGAGCCGCGGAGCGAAGCGGAAGCGATCGCCGGAACTCAGCCAAACTCAGCGATCGTCACGGCCCCGAGCACCGATTGGGCCGGCGCGCCGGCCGAGCCCGCCAGCAGGCTTCTCGGGTGAGGTCCTAACCCTGCTTCTGCTCTTCGCCGAGCATGGCGAGGACCGTCGGGAGTAACTTCGGGTTAGCCGCGATAGTCGCCTGCGAGTCGAAGGTGTGCGGTGAGCCGTCGTAATCCACGACAACTACGCCGGCCTCCCTGGCGATAACAACACCAGCGGCCGTATCCCAGGGCTTGTTCGCAAGCATGACCACGGCATCAACATGGCCGGCGGCGAGCCATGCCAGGTCGATCGCCGCCGACCCGTGCATGCGGATCCGCTGCGCTTCGGATCCGAGCCGCTGGGTCAACGCGAACCGGATCCGATTCTTCGCCTCGGCACCCTCGCCGACCGCGTAGTCACCGATGGCCACCACGGCTTCGCCGATGTCACCTGTGGCGCTGGCTGCGATAGCGGCTCCGTTCGCATGTGCGCCGCTGCCTTCCGCGGCCGAGTAGCGAGTGCCGAGAAATGGGAGGTCGATGACTCCGAGCACCGACCGGCCCTCGGTGATCAAGCCGAGCGAGACCGCGCACAGAGGTGATCCGTGCACGAAGTTGACGGTCCCGTCCACCGGGTCGAGCGCCCACATCCGGCCGCGGGTGGCCCCGCTCGTGCCGTTCTCTTCGCCGAGAAAACCGATGTCCGGTGTCTGCTCCGCCAGGAACGCACGCACCTGCGCCTCGACGGCGAAATCCACCTCCGAGGCCATGTCGCGGTCGCCCTTTGCCGTGAGCACGCCGGGTTGCATGGTGCGGATGATTCTTTGGGCGAGGTCGACGGCCTGGTGGGCGATCGGGAGTAGGTCGGCGTAGTCGGTCATCGGGGCTGGCCACCGCTCCAGAGCTCGTCGAAGGTGCGCTCGAAGACGTGGTACAGCCCGGCTGCCGGCCAGCGCTTCCTGATCACCATGGTTGGCGACTCGACGCCCCGGGCGGCGCCTGGTCCCCGGAACTCCGGACTGTGTCGCGCTGCGTACCGGAAAGCGAATTGACCGCGACCGCGCCGCAGCCTGGGGTGGAGAGCGGGGTGGCAGCGACCGGGCCGAAGCCTGACGCCGGCGGCGAACCGTGGCCGGAAACGGGAACGGCGCCCGGCGGGATCGCCGGGCGCCGGTTCACGGCGTGCTGGATTACTTGACTGCGGCGAACGCGGCGGCCGCGTCCTTCTTGGCCTCGGTCAGCGCGGCGAAGTCGAGGTGCGACCGGGCGCCGGACAGCGTGGCGACGCCAGCCGTCTGGTTCGTCACCTCGCAGTTGGTGGTCGTGCCGGCGGCCATCACGAGGCAGGTGTCCTCGGTGATCTGGTCGCCACCGTCGAGGACGTCCAGCGCGGAGTCGCTGCCGATCAGAACCTCGTGGTTGTTGGCGTCCAAGCCGACGTCCTCGCCGACCAGACCGTCGTCGTCGCCGCTGCCGGCGATCGCGTCGTTGCCGGCCTGGCCGAAGACGTAGTCCTTGCCCGCGCCGGAGTCGACCCGGTCGTTGCCGGCGCCGGCCTCGATGATGTCCGCGCCCGCGTCGCCGGAGAGAACGTCCGCGCCGGTGCCGGTGCCGTCCGGGTTGTCGCCGTAGACGTAGTCGTCACCGTCGCCGCCGAGCACCCGGTCGTTGTCCGCGCCGCCGGCGATGTCGTCGTTGCCGGCGCCGCCGACCAGGGTGTCGTTGCCGGCGTCGCCGAGCAGCGTGTCGTTGCCGTCCTGGCCGTAGATGGCGTCGTTGCCCGCGCCACCGCTGATGCCGTCGTGGCCGATGCCGCCGTCGAGCCGGTCGTTGCCGGTGCCACCGAGGATCCGGTCGTTGCCGGCCTCGGCCGCCACCCGGTCGTTGCCGGCGCCCGCGTCGATCCGGTCGTTGCCGGTGTAGCCCCAGATCAGGTCGTCGCCGGCCTCGCCGAACAGGATGTCGTTGCCGGCCTTGCCGTAGATCTTGTCGTTGCCGGTGGAGCCCTGCAGCTGGTCGACGCCCGCGCCGCCGATCAGGACGTCGTTGCCGGCGCCACCGTCGGCGAGCATGTACACCGAGGTCTTGTTGGTGACCGAGTCGTTCTTGTCCCCGAGCGCGACGCTGAGCTTCGTCGTCGTCTTCGAGGTCGTGCACTTCACCTTGGTGGCGTCGACCTTCTTGCAGCCCTTGCCCGGGGTGAGCGCAACCTTGTCGTCGAGCGTGACCGTGCGGCCGGAGATCGTGATGACCAGGGCGTTCGACTTGCCCATCAGGGCGTTGAACTGCACCGTGTTCGTGCCCACCACCTTCGCGATGCCGGCCGAGGCGGCCTGCGCGGGAGAGGTGAAGAGGGTCGTCGTGGCCACTGCCGCGGCGGTGATGCCGATCGCGGCCAGCGCCCTGCGGTTGATCAAGAACATGGAGAGTTCCCCCGGGGAAGTGCGGATCCGGCGGTGTCGATCACCGCACGCGGGCACGAGCATAGAACGGTACCGTTTCGACGCGCCTCCCCATTTCGGCCGATCCCCGGTCAACTTTCTGTGACCCCGGCCACCACGAAAAACGCCCGGCGCGAATCGCGCCGGGCGTTCTCTACAGAGGAACTCAGAACAGGGAGTTCAGCTTGCCCAGAACCGTGTTGGTGAACCGCGGGTTCGGGTCGCCGGCCTTCCAGACCTTCTCGAAGCCGCTGTACGACGTGCCGGCCAGCGTCAGCACGAAGTCCTGCTTGTCCTGCGAGCCACCGACCACCTTGTCGACGGCCGCGGCCCGGCCGATCGGCACGTAGGTGGACCCGGCCTTGAAGTACTCGGGGTAGACGACGTCGTCACCGGCCGCACCGTCGATCCGGTCGTCGCCGGCGCCGCCGATGATCACGTCGTTGCCGGAACCGCCGTTGATGATGTCGTTGCTCAGCCGCCACGGCGTGCCGCTGGCCGAGGTGGCGCTGGCGTCGCCGACGATGATGTCGTCACCGGCCGCGCCCTCGATGCGGTCGGCGCCCCGGCCGCCGTAGATCCGGTCGGCGCGGCTGCCGCCGTTGATGTAGTCGTTGTCGTCGCCACCGTAGATCTTGTCGAGGCCGTCCTCGCCGTAGATCCGGTCCTGCCCGGAGCCGCCCGACACGTTGTCGTTGCCGGTGCCGGCGCTCACGTAGTCGTTGCCGGCGCCGGCGTCGAGGTAGTCGTTGCCGGTCTGGCCGTAGAGGCGGTCCGCACCGGCGTCGCCGCCGAGCGTGTCGGCGCCCTTGCCGCCGTACAGCACGTCGTTGCCGGCACCGCCCCACAGGTTGTCCGCGCCGTTGCCGCCGCGCAGGGTGTCGTTGCCGGCACCGCCGTCGGCGATCAGGTGCACCGAGCTCTTGTTGGTGAGCGAGTCGTTCTTGTCCCCCAGGTCGACCACCAGGTACGGCGCCTTCGGGGTGGTGCAACGAACCTTGGTCTTGTCGCCCTTGACCGCGACGCAGCCGGCGCCGGCCTTGATCGCCACCCGGTCGTCCAGCGTGACGGTCCGGCCCGAGACCGTGATGACCAGTGAGTTCGATGCCCCCTTCCCGGCCACGTAGCGGACGGCGGACTCGCTCTTGACGACGCTCGCGGTGCCGGTGGTCGACGCGGCCTGGGCCGGCGACAGGAAGATCGTGGTCGAGGTGGCCACCGCGACCGCGGCGAGACCGATGGCGGCGAGAACTCTGCGGTTGACGAACATAACTATTTACCCCCGTGCGATTTTGAGTGAGTCTTCGATTCGAGCGCCCCGCGGCTCGATGGGGAAACACTATGGGGACGCCCGCACGCGGTGGATCACGCTTTCGTGCCACGCCGTGTCCATGGTGGAGTCACTGCGGGTGAGATCGGTTGTCCACAGCCCCTTGAAGCCGAGCGCCCGCTCAATCAGAGTGTTATCGGGAACGGTCCGGGCGGACCGGCTCGCGAGGAGGCACGCTGCCGTGCAGACCTTCACCAACGAGGCCGAACAGACGGCCTACAACCTGGCCGAGGCCCTGGCCGACAAGGCGATGTCCTTCATGAAGATCGCCGAGGAGGCCGCGAAGTCGTTCCAGAGCGGGCGGATAGCCATGCGCCGGCAGTTCAAGGCGCGGGGGCTGTCCGAGGCGGAGGCCGACATCCGGTTCTCCGGCACGACGCAGGCGTCCCGGGCGATCTCGGAGAACTCGTTCTGCATGTCCCAGGCGTCGATGTACAACACCGCCGCCGCGACGCAGTACGCGAAGGCGCTCTACCTGAAAAACCGCTGACGCTCACGGTCATCCCGGGTCAGCGTCAAACCAGACATTTGCCGTACGGCGTAAAGCCCGCGCCCGTCCGTGCCGAAAACCGGGTCAGGCCGCCCGGTGGCGCAGCGTCGCGACCGTCGAGCCGGCCAGCGCGAGCAGACAGTCCGGCAGCTGGCCGTCGGCGATCGCGGCCCCGAAGAGCGCCTCGCCGGTCGGTGCGTCGCCGTTCACGTAGGCACTGACGAAGCGGGCGACCCACCGCTTGTCGTATCGGGCATCGTCGATCCCGGGGAACTCCAGGGTCCAGCCCCCGCCGCCGGGCAGCTCGCCGACCATCGTCGCGGCCAGGCACCACGCGACGTCCCACGCGCCGACCACCCCGTCGCGACTGACGACGGCGTCGAAGGTGCTGGCCACGGCATCGCTGTCCCCGGTAAGTGCGCAGGCCAGGATCTGCGTGGCGTCGTCGAACGCGTGCTGTGGTGCTTCGGTCACGTTGCAAACCGTACGCGTAACCGTCAAGGAACGCCTGTGGATCAACTGTGCATTCACGCCCCGCGGAGCAGGCACGTGATACGTGCCGTGCACACCCGCTCGCCGCCCTCGTCCTCGAGGACGACCTCGTACGTGGCGACCGCGCGCCCCCGGTGCACCGGCACCGCGACACCGGTCACCAGACCGGACCGGGCCGCCTTGTGGTGGGTGGCGTTGATGTCCACCCCGACCGCGAACGGCCGGTCCACGGTCTGCCCGTGCAGCACCGCCCCGACCGAGCCGAGGGTCTCGGCGAGCACGCACGACGCGCCGCCGTGCAGCAGTCCGTACGGCTGGGTGTTGCCCTCGACCGGCATCGTGCCGACCACGCGCTCGGCGGTCGCCTCGGTGATCACGATGCCCATCCGCTCGGCGAGCGCACCGCCTCCGTTGCTGGTGAAGAGGTGCTGCATGCCGTCTTCCGCGATATCCACGACGGCGTACGTTACCCGCGAGTCAACCCGGTTCCAGCGATACCCGTCACACGGGCGGGACTGACGGTTGCGTACGCGGGGTACTGATGTGGCGGTTGTGCCGGCTGATCCATCCGGGCAGAGTCGGCGTCCGTACCGAGATCGAAGACCCGAATTATTCGTCGAAGGAGACGACATGAGCGAGCCGCAGGAGATCGTCGAGACCCGGGGCGACGACCGCGTCGACCTGATCACCAGTGACGCCAACGGCGACGGCAAGGTCGACGTGTGGGTGTCGGACACCGATGGCGACGGCAAGCCGGACCTGTTCCAGTTCGACACCGACGGCGACGGCAAGGTCGACGTCACGATGGTGGACCTGGACGAGGACGGCACCCCGGACACGATCGTCGACGGCGACGGCGGCATCCCGCCGGTCGCGAGCTGAGCTAGGCGCCGCCGAGGGCGGAGAGCGCCACCCAGAGGACGGCGATCGCGACGACCGCGGTGCCGACCGTGGAGACGGTGTGCCGCCAGGAGGGGGTCCCCTCGACCGCTTCCGGGTGGCCCAGCGTTCGCAGGGTGGCGCGATGGTGCCGGACCTCGGAATGGTGTTGATCGGCAAGTTCGGGAGCCCGGCTGAGCTCGACGGCCAGCCGGGCCTGGGCGCGCTGCAGACGTCGTACCGTCGCCTTGGCCTTTCGCCCGGCCTGATCGGCGGCGTGCCGCCGGGCCGCGGCCCGGCGCGAACCGGAACCGAGGGCCCGCAGCTCGCCCTCGGTGATCACCTCGGGGTCGTCCAGGCTCTGGAGCCGCGCGACGTAGTACTCCGCCTCGCGGTCGTGCGCGCGGCGGACCAGCCACAGGATCAGCAGCAGCGGCGGCAGGCCCTTGAAGGCCAGCACGGCCAGCAGCGCTACCGCGCCGTTGCCCAGCCCCTCCCGGAACAGCGGCGAGTTCCACAGCACGTGCGACGCCCAGGCGCCGAAGAGCGCGAGCCCGGCCATCCCGATCCGGCGCGGCCAGCCGCGGTCCGTGCTGACCACCAGGTATCCGATGCCGGCCCCGGCCAGCGCGCCGAACAGGGTGTGACTCCAGACCCCGGCCAGGAATCCGCGGACCAGGAACGTGGTGACCACCGGCTGGACCTCGTCGCCCTGCCCGGCGAGGGCGACCGCCCCGATCGCGAACACGATGTCCTCGACGATCTGGAAGCCGAGCCCGACCAGCGCGCCGTAGACGACGCCGTCCAGCACGCTGTTCACCTGGGAGCGGGCGATCAGCACGATGGCCACCACGCCGAGGGTCTTGGCGATCTCCTCGACCGTCGGGCCGGCCAGCGCGGCGCCCCAGTCCGCGGCCAGGCCGGGCGAGCCGAGCTTGGCGATCAGGTTCTCCAGAGCGGTGCTGCCCGGGATGGAGACGCTGGTCGCGACCAGGGCGCCCCAGGCGAACGCGACCGCCAGCAGGCCGGACGGCTCCCGCTCGAGGAAGTCCAGCTCCTGCACGAAGAGCCAGAACGGCACGGCGAGCAGCGCGAACAGGGCCAGCGCGGTGAGCGAGGCGATCGGGAAGAGGGTCAAGAACTTGGTCAAAATCTGCGACATCCGTACGGCACCGGCCGCCAGCAGCGTGATCACCACCCAGAACGCGGGCAGCCGGAACAGCGCGGCCGGCCGAGCGGGGCCAGGAATCACCGGCTCGCTCATGGCTTGCCCTCATAGCGCAGGGTCTTGGTGCTCGCGTCGATCGCCGGCAGCGTGTGGTCCAGGTCCAGGTCGGCGCCGCTGACCGTGACCTCGATGGTCAGCCCGTGCACGACGAAGACCGCGTACCGGCCGCCGCGGTCGCCGGCCGTGTAACCGCCCTGCAGCCCGGCCAGCCCACCGGCCGTGGAGACCGCGAGCTGGGTGCCGGTCACCTGGTATCCCGAGGTGCCGGTGATCCGCTGGCGGAGCCGCACGGCGGCCTGGGTCAGATCCCCGGAGAACGGCTGGACGGCGATCGAGTACTTGACGCGGCCGAGCCGGAACAGCGCGGTGGCCCGGTCCGCACCCGGACGGGTGCCCGTGACGTCCAGGGTCGCGCCGTCCGGGGGCACCACGGTGACCCCGGCACCGACCCGGTACGGCACGTCGTCCGGCATCGCCCGCTGGGCCGGGACGGCGCGGTCGAGCGCCGGCAGGCCGAGGGAGAGCGCCGCCAGAACGGCGACCAGAAGGAGTGCGCTGAGCAATCCGGGTGTGCTGGGGAGATCGGTGAGCTGACGCCGCGTGACCGTCCCCATCCGTCCACGCTAACGATGCTGGCCGGGTGGTGTCCGGCGATCCCGGCGTGCGACCACAGTGGATGGACGATCAACCTGGCAGATTACGTATTTGTCCGTTTTATCGAAAGGTGCTGCGGAGTGACGACGGAGGTCAACCAGACCCCGTTGGCACTGCGGTGGAACACGTGCCCGGCGGCCGCCATGGCACCGGCCGCGACCTCGAACACCACCACATCGGCCGACCGACGCCGGCCCACCACCAGGGCGGTCGGCACGTCCACCGAGAGATGGACGTGATGCCGGCTGCGCGGCCGCAGCCCGTCCCGCCGGATCGAGTCGAGATTCGCTCGCGGGGTGCCGTGGAAGAGGGTCGCCGGCGGCTCGGCGGGCGGCAGGTCGAGATCCACCTCGACCCGGCGGGAGTGGCCCTGGCTGGCCCGGATCCGCTCCACGCCGTCGTCGCCGGCGGCCACCGCGAAGCGGGACTTGTCGTTGTTCGCCACCACCAGGTCCAGCTCGGTGCGGGAGATCCCCAGGGCGGTCAGGAAGTCGGCGACCGGCACCCAGCCGTTCGCGTCGAGAGTCAGGCCGGCCACCTCGGGCCGGTGTCGCAGCACCAGGGACATCCGCCGGCTGAGGCGGACCTGGTCGCGGGTGAGATCGGTCAATGGTCTTGCTCCATGACCGCAAGGTAGTACGGCCGATCTTTCCGGTCGACCGATTTCAGGTGCCACCCGGTGCCCTTGAGCAGCTGGTCCAGCTCGTCGACCGAGCAGTTGAGGTAGTCGAACCAGTCGGAGGCCGCCATCCGGTAGCGCAGTCGCAGCCGCAGCTGGCCGCCCAGCCGCCCCAGCGCCCGGTTCCGCTGGTGGTAGCTCACGTGCACCGGGTCCTTGGTCCCGTACGGATCCGCGCCCTGCGCGATGATCCGCGCGCCCGGGCTCGCCAGCCGGGCCAGCGACTCCAGGAAGGCCGGCGCCCGCTCCGGCCCCTCCAGCAGGCCCAGGTTGTTCCCGAGCAGCAGAAAGGTGTCGTACCGGGCGGCGGCGCGGGCATACCGGTCCACGGTGCTCAGCACGGTGTCGCGCAGGCCGCGCTTGCGGGCCACCTCGATCGCACCGGCCGAGGTGTCCAGGCCGGTCACCGCCATGCCACGGCGCTGGAGCTCGAGCGCGATCCGGGCGGCGCCCACCCCGATGTCCAGCACGTGCCCGCGGCACAGGCGCAACGCCCGGTGGTCGTGCGGCTGCCAGGCCTCCGGCTCGTCCAGGTAGTGGTCCGCGGGCGCGCCGTTGATCAGGCCGTCGTCCCGCTCGATCACCTCGATCACCGGGCGGGGCAGGCGGCCACCGGCCAGCGGACGGGGACCGATCCCGGTCCGTACCGCATAGGCGTCTTTGATCATGTCGCCGAAGGCGTCACCGATCGCGGGCTGTTCCATGGTCATTACTCTTGTGGCCCGCACCGGCCCCGAGCAACTCGGGCGTGCGGGCCGCGTGTCCTGACCGGCCCCACGTCGTTGATCTAGACGGGAAAAGATCTAGGAAACGAAGAAGGGGCGATACGCCTTCCCCAGCGCACGCCCCTTACAACGATCTAGGTCGAACCGGTCAGTCACCCTGCCGCTGCGTGGGAATCTGTCCCTGCAGCAGGGCGCGAACCTCCGACTCCCGGTAGCGACGGTGGCCACCCAACGTGCGAATAGCGCTGAGCTTGCCCGCCTTCGCCCACCGAGTCACGGTCTTCGGGTCGACACGGAACATCGACGCCACCTCGGCCGGCGTTAGTAGCGGCTCAGGATCGTGCGTACGCGATGCCATCGGTCACTCCTCCACAGGTACCTAAAAACATCGGCCGGGGTCCCGCCGGCCGGTGCGTCTCTCATGGTCCGGCTAGTCCCCGATGTCCGACATGGGCCGAACGGACGAACGTCCCCAGATAGACGGATGAAGCATGCCCGATTTTTGCGTGTTTTCTACGCCAGATAGTGTCTCGTTTAGTCCGATTATCACGCTTCGGCGGGCACTGATCACGAAGAGTATTCGCTTCGGGAGCGCTCTCATCCCCGGGGAATCTTCCCGGTCTGTCCTATTTCTGCAGGTCAGTTGCATCGCTCAAGAAGTTGGACACTTCGCCACCTAGCGACCAGCTTCTCGTAGGCCTCGCTCGCCGCGTCGGCGTCGCCCCGGGACAGCGCCGACAGGCCGGCCGCCACCAGTCCGGGGGAGTCGTCACCGGTCAGTTTGTCCTCCGGAAGGAGGTTGACCAGGCCGCCGTAGTCCAACTCGACCACCGACCGGGGGTGGAACTCCTCCAGCCACCGGGTGCCCTCCTCGACCGCCTCGGTGATCGGGGCGTCGCCCAGCGACTTGCGCAGCACCGAGACCGCCCGATGCGCCCGCCGGCGGGCCTTCGAGATCTCCGTGCGGTAACGCAGCGTGCGCCGCCGGCCGGTCAGCGAGATGTCCCGCTCCTCCAGATCGACGAAGGCGAACCAGCGCAGCGGCACCCCCCAGGTGGCGATCTGCTCGTGCACCCGGGGCACCCCCTGCTCCAGCACCCGGGCCCCGCTGCGCCAGTCCTCCACGACCGCCTTGGCCTGGCCGGCCAGCACCGGGGGGACGAAAGCGTCGGCGAGCACGGCGGGCACGCCGTCGCGGGCGTTCAGGGCCGCCTCGGCGACCCGCAGGCGCAGATTCCAGGGGCAGACCAGGATGGAGTTGTCCCACTCCAGGACGTACGCCTCGTCGGGCAGGTCGGGCAGCCGGGTCCAACCGGCCCCGAGCGCCTCGAGCACGGCGGTGCGCTGCCGGACCGGGCCCTCGATCGGTCCGAGATCGCGGCCCTCCTTGGCGTAACGACGCCAGAAGACCTGTCGTTCACGGTCGAAGGCGGTCAGCGGCTCGTAGATCCGTAGGTACGACGCGAACAGTGACGGCACGGCGCGATCGTTTCACAAATCCGGCCGGGTGGAACTTCCCGCGCGGGCGTAATCCCCGTGCCATTCGCGCGACTACGCTCGCGGTGTCCGGCCCACCCCGCCGGGTCAGGGGCCCCACGAAGGCCCACACAGAAGAATCAGGAGAACAACGATGGGTGTGTTCGACACCGACGGCAACGACGCCACGGGACACGAACAGGTCGTCTTCTGTCAGGACCGGAACTCGGGCCTGAAAGCGATCATCGGGATCTACTCCACCGCCCTCGGGCCCGCACTCGGCGGCACCCGGTTCTATCCGTACGAGAGTGAGGAAGCGGCCCTCGCCGACGTGCTGAAGCTGTCCCGCGGGATGGCGTACAAGAACGCATTGGCCGGACTGGACCTGGGTGGCGGCAAGGCGGTCATCTGGGGCGACCCGGCAACCACCAAGACCGAAACTCTCCTTCGTGCGTACGGACGTTTCGTCGAGTCCCTGCGGGGCCGCTATTACACCGCCTGTGACGTCGGCACGTACGTCCCGGACATGGACGTGATCGCCCGGGAGACCCGCTACGTCACCGGCCGCAGCGTCGAGCACGGCGGCGCCGGGGACTCGTCGGTCCTCACCGCCTGGGGCGTCTTCCAGGGCATGCGCGCGGCCGCCGAGCACACCTGGGGCAGCCCGACGCTGACCGGTCGCACGGTCGGCGTGGCCGGCCTCGGCAAGGTCGGCAAGTACCTGGTCGGCCACCTGATCAAGGACGGCGCCACGGTGCTCGCCACCGACGTCAACCCGGCCGCCCTGGAATGGGCCCGCACCAACCACCCCGAGGTCGAGCTGGTGCCGGACAACCAGACCCTGATCACCTCGGACCTCGACGTCTACGCCCCGTGCGCCCTGGGCGGCGCGCTGAACGACGACAGCGTCCCGGTGCTGCGCGCCAAGGTGGTCACCGGCGCGGCCAACAACCAGCTGGCCCACCCCGGCATCGGCAAGCTGCTCGACGATCACGGGATCCTCTACACGCCGGACTACGTGGTGAACGCCGGCGGCGTGATCCAGGTGGCCGACGAGATCGAGGGCTTCAACTTCGACCGCGCCAAGCTCCGGGCGACCGGCATCTTCGAGACCACCCGGCGGATCCTCCATCTGGCCGGCGACGAGGGCGTCCCGCCCGCGGTCGCGGCCGACCGGCTCGCCGAGCGCCGGATGGCGGAGGTCGGTCGCCTACGGGCGATTTACCTCAACTAGACCGGTTCAGGGGCTGCCGCGCGGCGCTGTTTTGTCCTAACCGCGACGCGCGGCAGTGTCACACGCAACCCGAGGTGCCGAAGACGGCGTCGTCCATGTACCGTAAGACCCACGAGAGATGCCTGACGTCATCGGGGCCCGCCTTCGGGCTGCCCCGAATTCTGTGCGAGGGGGTCGAGCCATGGGGCGCGGCCGTGCTAAGGCCAAGCAGACGAAGGTGGCCCGGGAGTTGAAGTATCACTCCCCGAACACCGACCTCACCGCCTTGCAGCGCGAACTGGCCGGTAGTACACGCCAGTCCGACCGTCATTTCGACGACGACAACGACGAGTTGGTCGATGACGACGAGGATGACGCTGACGATGACGACCAGGATTCCTGGTCGCCTCCAAGGCGGATTTGACCCGTATCGCACGGAGCACGCGGTATGACCCGCGTGCTCAGGTGCGCCGTGGTCGTCAACTCCTAACGGTTTGCAACTGAAGCCCACGCGGGCGGTGTCCGCGTGGGCTCCGGCCAGGCCGCTCTTCAGCGTGGGCGGTTGTTCCAGTTGTAAAACGTGGGAATGTTCTCGAAGTGGTTCCAGGCGCACACCGCCGAGCCGTCATCCTGTGACGTCTCCTCGGCGCGCTGCCGACGAGCCACTTCCGCCTCCGCGATGAGCGCGGCCAGGCCGTCCCGAGTGTCGTGCACCCGTGCCGACACCGGATCCGTCTCCACGCCGTCAGACGGCCGTGGCCTCGTGATCTCGGGCATGGTCCAGCACTCCCTCCAGTAGGCGAATCTTGCTGTTCCGGCAATGGTTCGTCTCGGTGACGTCGAACCTGCCGTGTTCGAAGTAGCGGTTGGCCGCGTGGGCGCCGCCACAGAAGCCGAAGTAGGGACAGCTCTGCCGGCACGCCTCGACCCCGCGGAGGAACTCCGCGATCCACGGGGTGTCCGACGCCGCCGCGAGCAGCTGCCGCAGCGGGGTGGTGAGCACGTTGCCACTGGTGAAGTCCCCGTACCGCGGATCGTGGAAGCCGGCCAGCTCGGGTGAGAGCAGCACCACCGAGCCGTCCTGCGCGATCGTCGGGATCGGGTCCAGCCGCCGGGGCAGCAACTCGTCCGCCGTGCCGTCGAGAACCGCCGCGGCGTAGCGCAGCGACCATTCGATCTCCCGCAGGTGGATCGTGGGCGCCTTGCGCCAGGCCCCGACCAGCTCCGCCCAGAACGCGCTGACCGTGGCCGGGTCGTGCCGGTTCAGCCGGAGGTTCACCCCCTCCTGCTCCTCGACGTTGATGCCGAGCACCTCGCAGCCCAGGCCGAGAAAATACTCGTACAGCTCGGTGGCCATGCCCGGACGCAGGTCGGAGACCACGCACAGGGTGGAGAACGGGATGCCGTGCCGCCGCAGCGCGTCGATCCCCTTGGTGATCAGGTCGTAGGCCGGCTTGCCGCCCCGGTCCACCCGCTCGCCGTTGTGCTGCCGGGGCCCGTCCACGCTCACGCTGACCCGGACGTCGTGCGCCTTGAAGAACTCGCACCAGGCGTCGTCGATCAGCGTCGCGTTCGTCTGCACGTGGTGCTCCACGCCCGCACCGAACGGCGCGAACAGGGCGGCCAGATGCTCCGCCCCGGCGGCCAGCGGCTCGCCGCCGTGCCAGACCACGGAGAACCGGCCGGCCCGCGCGAAGTCGGCGATCTCGGCGGCCACCGCCTCGGCGACGGCGACCGGCATCTTCCGGTTCTCCCGTCGGAACGGCAGGTAACAGTAATTGCAGGCCAGGTTGCACAGAGTAGTCGGCTGCATGACGACGTAGCCGGGTTCTGCCGAGATGCCCCGCATCCCGCTCCACGCATCCGCCATCGCGCACCTCCCGTCCGGCACCCGGGACACAGGGCCAGGCTAGGCCGCGCGGTCCAGCACCCATGCGAAAGATCCGTATGTGCCGGACATCGGCACACACGGATCATTTCATGTTCAACCCACCGTGAACCAGGCTCGGGACATGCCGCCCCTTGATCTCATACCAAGATCACAGCCGTCGTCACTCCGCGTCAGCCCCGGGTGTACGAACCCATCATCTGCACCTGGCCGGTGCCCTCCAGCACCTCGCCGACCTGCCAGGCCTCGACACCGCGGCCGGCCAGGTAGGCCATCGCGCGGTCCGCGTCGTCCGAGGAGACGACCGCGAACATGCCGACGCCCATGTTGAAGGTCGACTCCATCTCCGAGTCCTCGATCCGGCCCTTGGCCTGGATCAGGTCGAAGATCGGCTGCGGGCGCCAGGTGGACCGGTCCACCACGGCGTCCATGGTCGGCGGGAGCACCCGGTTCAGGTTGCCGGGGATGCCGCCGCCGGTGACGTGCGAGAACGCCCGGACGTCGGTCTCCTCGATCAGGCCCAGGCAGTCCTTGGCGTAGATCTTGGTGGGGGTCAGCAGTTCCTCGCCCAGGGTGCGCGAGGTGCCGAAGTCGTCGACCACGGTGTCCAGGCGCATCCGGCCGGCGCCCAGCAGCACGTGGCGGACCAGCGAGTAGCCGTTCGAGTGCAGGCCGGACGAGCGCATCGCGATCACCGCGTCACCCACCTCGACCCGCTCCTTGCCGAGGATCTCGCTCTCCTCGACCACGCCGACGCCGGTGGCGGAGACGTCGTACTCGTCCGGGCGCAGCACGCCCGGGTGCTCGGCGGTCTCGCCACCGAGCAGGGCACAACCGGCGTACCGGCAGCCGTCCGCGATGCCGGCGCCGATCTCGGCGATCTTGTCCGGCACGACCTCGCCGCAGGCGATGTAGTCGAGCAGGAACAGCGGCTCGGCGCCACACGCCACCAGGTCGTCGACGACCATGGCGACCAGGTCGATGCCGATCGTGTCGTGGATGTCGAGCTGCTGGGCGATGACCAGCTTGGTGCCCACGCCGTCGGTGGACGAGGCCAGGATCGGGCTCTTGTACTTCGCGGTGTTGAGCTTGAACAGGCCGGAGAAGCCGCCCAGGTCGCCCATGACCTCCGGGCGGGTGGTCTTCTTCACCTTGGACTTGAGCAGCTCGACGGCCCGGTCACCGGCATCGATCGAGACACCGGCCGCCGCGTACGTCGCGGAGCGCTTGCGCGGCCCGCGGCCGGCGCCCGCCGTCCACGGCTGTCGGTCGCCGCCCTCAGCGCCGTTCGATCCGGCACTGCGCTCGGACACGTGCGTCACGGTTCTCCCCTTTAGCGGTTCTGCAGTAACTGGCAGAGTCAACAGGTCACGGGTGGTGCAGCGCGTTCGCGCCGCCCGGACTGGCGACCAGCGGCACCGGTGCCGCGTGATCGTCCGCGTGCTCGCGGGCCTCGTAGTCGGCCTCGAGCCCGGCGACGGCACTCTCGGCCGCCCGCTGCGAGGCGCTCGGCATCGCGGCCCGGCGGCCGACCCCCTCCAGCACGTGCTTGCCGATCAGGTCGGCGGCCGGCAGCTCAATCGGGTACTCCCCGGTGAAGCAGGCCATGCAGAGCCGGGACTTGGGCTGCTCGGTCGCCTGGACCAGATTGTCCAGCGAGACGTAGCCCAGGCTGTCGGCGCCGATCGAGCGGCGGATGCCGTCGATCTCCAGGCCGTTGGCGATCAGCTCGGCGCGGGTGGCGAAGTCGATGCCGTAGAAGCACGGCCATTTCACCGGCGGCGACGAGATCCGGACGTGGATCTCCAGGGCGCCGGCCTCGCGGAGCATCCGGATCTGGGCGCGCTGGGTGTTGCCGCGCACGATCGAGTCGTCGATCACCACGATCCGCTTGCCCCGGACCACCTCGCGCAGCGGGTTCAGCTTGAGCCGGATACCGAGCTGGCGGATGGTCTGCGAGGGCTGGATGAAGGTCCGGCCGACGTACGCGTTCTTCATGAAGCCGGCGCTGTACGGAATGCCGGACGCCTCGGCATAGCCGATCGCGGCCGGGATGCCGGACTCCGGGACCCCGATCACCAGGTCGGCCTCGACCGGGTGCTCCTTGGCCAGCTTGCGGCCGACCTCGACCCGGGCGGAGTAGATGTTGCGGCCGGCGATCGTGGTGTCCGGGCGGGCCAGGTACACATACTCGAACAGGCAGCCCTTGGGCTCGGGCGCGGCGAACCGGGTGGAGCGCAGGCCGTGCTCGTCGATCGCGATGATCTCGCCCGGCTCGACCTCACGGACGAAGCTGGCGCCGGTGATGTCCAGCGCGGCGGTCTCGCTCGCCACCACCCAGCCGCGCTCCATCCGGCCGAGCACCAGCGGGCGCACGCCCTGGGCGTCGCGCGCGGCGTAGAGGGTGTGCTCGTCCATGAACACGAAGCTGAACGCACCGCGCAGGGTCGGCAGCACCTCCATGGCCGCGGCCTCGACCGAGAGGTCGGGGCGGGCCGCCAGCAGCGCGGTGACCATCGCCGTGTCGGAGGTGGAGTCGCCCACGTCGAGACCGCGGTCGGCGATCTCCTTGGCGAGCTCGGCCGTGTTCACCAGGTTGCCGTTGTGGGCCAGCGCGATCGTCGTCCCGGCCGTGGTGGCCCGGATCGTGGGCTGCGCGTTCTCCCAGTTGGAGCCGCCGGTGGTGGAGTAGCGCGCGTGACCGATCGCGAGATGGCCGCGCAGGCTCGCCAGGGTCGGCTCGTCGAAGACCTGGGAGACCAGGCCGATGTCCTTGTAGACGACGACACCGGACCCGTCACTCACCGCGATGCCGGCAGCCTCCTGGCCGCGGTGCTGGAGTGCGTAGAGCCCGAAGTACGTAAGTTTGGCGACCTCTTCCTCGGGGGCCCAGACACCGAAGACTCCACAGGCATCCTGGGGGCCGCGCTCCTGGGGGTCGAGATCGTCGGTCAGTAGGCCGTCGCCTCGGGGCACCTGCTTGCTCCCTCATGTCGGATCCGCCACGAACTGCTCGAAGCGCTGACCAACCCGAATCGCCGGTCTGCCCGAACTCCGCTCGCTCCGATCGCCCAGTGTACGCGAGCCCAGAGGCGCCCGACCCGGGCTCATTCCGGGGTCAACGGCAGGTACTCACTCAGATCGGTCCGGATTCCGCTAGCTCGGAGACGTCCGTCACGGACCGCTTCTGCCCACGCGAGGCGGCCGGTGGCCACGAGCAGCCAGGTCTTCGGATCCGTTTCGACCACATTGGGCGGTGTGCCGCGGGTGTGCCGAGGTCCCGGGACACACTGAATCGCACCGAAAGGTGGAATTCGTACCTCCACCGAACGGCCAGGCGCACGTCCGGACAACTCGGTCAGCAGTGCTCGGACCGCATCTCGCAGGACTGTCCGGTCAGGTTCGTCTCCCCGGTCCAGCGCGTCCAGCGCTTCGGACACGGACTCGGATTTATTGTGCGCAGGCGACATGTCGGGACGATACGACGCGGTTTGCCGACATCGGTAGACCGCCCTGGGTCGCGCAAAAGGCGTGCGGCAAGGCATAGTTGCCGACGGCGTACAAGTCGCGAGTGATCCGACAGGCAATTAGGCGGAAGCCGCGCGACACGGAAGGCGGTGGATATGACAACGCACCTACGTGGCCGGGTAATTCAGGCCGGTGCGTTATTGGCACTGGTAGTTGGCTTGGTGGCCGGCGTTCAGACGGTCGCCTTGGCAGCAGCAGGTGACCCCACCATCACCATCAACGTCCCCGGACAAGCCGACCCCGGCGCGAACGTAGACGTAGCGTACACGGTCGATAACACGTCGCAAGATCCCGCCACGCAGGACGTCAACGTCTCGATCAGTGCCGGCGGCGGGGCCCAGTGCGCGAGCTGCCAGACCGGGTCGGTCAAGGCGGGCCAGAAGGGCGACTTCTCGGCGACCATCCGGATGCCGAACGTCGCGGCCGGCCAGAAGGCGTCCGCGACGGTGACCATCAAGGCCGGCAACGCGAGCCAGACCTCGACCATCACGGTGAACGGCCCGGCCGCGGCACAGACCGTCCGGCAGGTGTCCGGCAAGGTGAAGGACGGCGACGGCAACGGCCTCGCCGGCGCGACCGTCGGCATCCAGGACAGCCAGGGCCACGCCTATTCGATGGCGTCGAACGGCGACGGCAGCTTCGCCTTCACCTCCTCGGACGCCAGCCCGATCTCGCCCGGCAAGATCACCGTCGGGGCCAAGATGAACGGCTACAAGAGCGCGGCCACCTCGGTCACCGGCACGGCCGGCAGGAGCGCGAGCGCGACGGTCACGCTGAAGGCGCTGGCCTCGGCGTCCGCGTCGGCGTCGGCCTCGCCCAGTACCTCGGTCAGCGCGCCGGTGGCCGACGAGCTCAGCGACGAACCGACCGACGACGACACCAGCGACGCGGCCGCCGCCCCGGCGGGCGACGCGTCGAACACCGCCTCGGACAGCGGCGGCAGCTCCTGGCTGCTGATCGTGATGGGCGGCCTGCTCGTCGCCGCCGGTATCGGCGCGATGGTCCTGGTCTGGATGCGCCGGAAGAACGCCGCGAAGAACGACGACGACACCAACGGCGGTGGCGGCTACGGCAGCCCCAACGGCCCGATCGGCAGCCCGTCCGGCCCCGGCCGGTTCGCCGGCGCCGATGCCACCCGGGTGGCCGCGCCGGCCGGTGGCATGCGCAACGACGCGACCATGGTCGCCGGCGCCGGAATGGGCGCGGGCATGGGCATGGGCGGCGGTCTGGGCGACGCGCCCACGATGATCCACCGACCGCCGGTCGAGGACGAGTTCCCCGACCCGTACGGTGCTCCGGCCCCGCCGCAGGGCGGCTTCCTCGGCTCGAACAGCAGCCAGTGGGACAACCAGCAGGGCGGCGGCAACTACGGTGGCCAGCAGCCCGCCGGCGGTGGCAACTACGGCGGCGCGACGAGCGTCTACGGCGCCCAGGGCGGTGGCTACGACAACGGTCCGGCCCAGCCCCAGGGTGGCCAGGGCCAGCCGCGCTTCGACGAGCACACCAGCATGTACCAGCCGGACAACGGCGGGTATGACGAGCAGGCGGGCTACGGCGCTCAGGCCGGCTACGACCAGCAGGCCGGTTACGGCGCCCAGGGCGGGTACGACCAGCAGGGTGGCTACGGCACCCAGCAGGCCGGCTACGACCAGCACGGCGGGGCGTACGGTGCCCAGCCCGCCGGCGGCTACGACCAGGGTGGCTACGACCAGGGTGGCTACGACCAGCAGGCCGGTTACGGCGCTCAGGCCGGCTACGACCAGCAGGCCGGCTACGGCGCCCAGGGCGGCGGCTACGACCAGCAGGGCGGTTATGACCAGCAGGGTGGCTACGGCACCCAGCAGGCCGGCTACGACCAGCACGGCGGGGCGTACGGCGGTCAGCCCGCCGCCCCCCAGCCCGGTCAGCCCGGCTACGGCGGTAACCCGCAGCAGCCGCAGCAGCCCGGTTACGACCAGCACGGCAACGCGTACGGGCAGAACCCGAACCGCCGCAACCGCGAGTGGGACGAGTGATCTGAGCTAGCGAGAAAGGCCCCGCGCATCGCGCGGGGCCTTTTTCATGGCAGCAAAAAGCCGGCCGGGGAAACCTCCCCCGGCCGGCTTTTACATTCTCGAGAGGCTCAGGACTCGTCCGGCGCCTTCGACTCGGTCAGCTCCAGCGTCACCGAACGGACCTCGGCCACCTCGGCCTCGACCTCGGCGACCGGCTCCACCACCGGCGCACCGGCGAACGCCGGCCCACCGAACAGCTTCGGCAGGGTTGCCGACCAGACCGTCCGCAGCTCGCCCAGCGGGATCGAGAACTGGTCCGCCACCTCGAGCGCCGCCTCCGGGGAGGTGACCCCGATCCGGGTGAGCGGGACGCCGAACTCGGCCGCCAGCGCGACGAACGCCGTCTCGTGCCCGCGCGGCACGGCCACCAGGGCCCGCCCCGCCGACTCACTGAACAGCTGGACGAACGCCGACTCGCCACCGGCTGGGAAGGTCACCTTGGCGCCCACCTCGTGCCGCAGGCAGCTCTCCACCAGCACCTGGGCCAGGCCACCGTCGGAGAGGTCGTGCGCCGCGGCGACCAGGCCGGTCTGCGACGCCCGGGCCATCAGCTTGCCGAGCGACTGCTCGACCGCCAGGTCGACCTTGGGCGGACGGCCACCGAGGTGGCTGTGGGTCACCCAGGCCCACTCCGAGCCGGACAGTTCGGCCCGGGTCTCGCCGAGCAGGAAGAGCAGGTCACCCTCGGCCGTGGCCGGCTTCGGGAAGCCCATCGGGATGCGCCGGGTGACGTCGTCGAACAGGCCGAGCACGCCGATCACCGGGGTCGGGTGGATCGCGGCGGCGCCGGTCTGGTTGTAGAAGCTGACGTTGCCGCCGGTCACCGGGATGCCGAGCTGCTGGCAGCCGTCCGCCAGACCGTTCACGGCCTGGGCGAACTGCCACATCACGGCCGGGTCCTCGGGCGAGCCGAAGTTCAGGCAGTCGGAGACCGCGATCGGCTCGGCGCCGGTGACGGCGACGTTCCGGTACGCCTCGGCCAGCGACAGCTTGGCGCCCTCGTACGGATCGAGCCGCGCGAACCGCCCGTTGCCGTCCACCGACAGCGCCACGCCGAGGTTCGTCTCCTCGTCGAGCCGCAGCACGCCGGAGTCCTCCGGCTGGGCCAGCACGGTGTTGCCGAGCACGTACCGGTCGTACTGCTCGGTGACCCAGGTCTTGTCGCACAGGTTCGGCGACGCGATCATCCGCAGCACGGTCTCGCGCAGCTCGTCACCGGTCGACGGGCGGTGCAGCGTCTCGGCCCGGTCCGCCTGCAGCAGGATCAGGTCGGACGGCTCGCGCATCGGCCGGTTGTAGACCGGGCCGTCGTCGGCGAGCGAGCCGGGCGGCACGTCCACCACGACGTGGTCGTTCCAGGTGATCAGCAGGCGGCCCGGGGTGCCGTCCCCGGCGGCCGCGGTGACCTCGCCGATCGCGGTGGCCCAGACGCCCCACTTCTCGGCGACCTTGAGCACCGCGTCCAGGTTCTCCGGCGTGACGATCAGGAGCATCCGCTCCTGCGACTCGCTGGCCAGGATCTCGGTCGGCGACATCGAGGCCTCGCGCAGCGGGACCCGCTCCAGCCAGACCCGCATGCCGGTGCCGGCCGCCGCGGCGGTCTCGGTGAGCGCGCAGGTCAGGCCGGCGCCGCCGAGATCCTGGATGCCGGAGACCAGGCCGGCGTCGTACAGCTCCAGGCAGCTCTCGATCAGCAGCTTCTCCATGAACGGGTCGCCGACCTGCACCGACGGGCGGCGCTGCTCGGCCTCCTCGTCGAAGGTGGCGGACGCCAGCACGGAGACCCCGCCGATGCCGTCCCGGCCGGTCCGCGCGCCCATCAGCACGACGATGTTGCCGGTGCCGGTGGCTTCCTTCTTCTGCAGCCGCTCGACCGGCATGACGCCGATGCTCAACGCGTTGACCAGCGGATTGCCCTGGTACGTCGGGTCGAAGACGATCTCGCCACCGATGTTCGGCAGGCCCAGGCAGTTGCCGTAGCCGCCGATGCCGGCCACCACGCCGGGCAGCACGCGGGCGGTGTCCGGGTGGTCGGCCGCACCGAAGCGCAGCGGGTCCATCACCGCGATCGGGCGGGCGCCCATCGCCAGGATGTCCCGCACGATGCCGCCGACGCCGGTGGCCGCGCCCTGGTAGGGCTCCACGTAGCTCGGGTGGTTGTGCGACTCGACCTTGAAGGTCACCGCCAGGTCGTCGGAGACCTGCACGACGCCCGCGTTCTCGCCGATGCCGGCGAGCATCCGGGTGTTCTTCGGGACCTTGGCGACGAACTCGCGCAGATGCACCTTGCTCGACTTGTACGAGCAGTGCTCACTCCACATGATCGAGTACATCGCGAGCTCGGAGGCGGTCGGCCGGCGGCCGAGGATCTCCTTGATCTTCGCGTACTCGTCGTCCTTGAGGCCGAGATCCGCGTACGGCTGGAGGTCGTCCGAGGACTGCTCCGCCTTCTCGACGGTGTCCGGCCCGTCCGCGTAGCTGTCGGCCAGGACGTCGGTCGCAGCGAAGGCCGTCTCCGACTTGGTCTGCTGCGTCGTCACTGCTGTCCCCCTTGCGTGCCGCCCGCGGACGACCCCGCCAGGGCCCGCAGGACGGAGGTGAAGAAGCCGAGGCCGTCGAGCGACGGGCCGGTCAGCGCCTCCACGGCGTGTTCCGGGTGCGGCATGATGCCGACGACGTTGCCGGCCTCGTTGGTGATCCCGGCGATGTCGCGCTGCGAGCCGTTCGGGTTGCCGTTGATGTACCGGGCGATCACCCGGCCCTCGGCCTCCAGCTTGTCCAGCGTGGCCGGGTCGGCGACGAAGCAGCCCTCGCCGTTCTTGACCGGGATGAGGATCTCCTGGCCGGGGGTGAAGCCGTTGGTCCAGGCGGTGTTCGTCGCCTCGACCTTGAGCCACTGGTCCCGGTTACGGAAGTGCAGGTGCTGGTTCCGGGTCAGCGCGCCGGGCAGCAGATGCGCCTCGCAGAGGACCTGGAAGCCGTTGCAGATGCCGAGCACGGGCAGGCCGCCACGGGCCGCGTCGATGATCGACTCCATCACCGGAGCGAATCGCGCGATGGCGCCGCAGCGCAGATAGTCGCCGTACGAGAAGCCGCCGGGCAGGACCACGGCATCGACCCCGTGCAGATCCGGGTCCCCGTGCCAGAGGCGGACGGCCTCGGCGCCGGCGATCCGGGCGGCGCGGGCGGCGTCCCCGTCGTCGAGTGAACCAGGGAAGGTGACCACACCGATCCGCATGGTCAGGCGACCCCCGCCGCGTTCTCGACCCGGACCACGTAGTCCTCGATCACCGGGTTGGCGAGCAGCTTGTCGGCGATCTCACGAGCCCGATCCAGGTCGGGTTCGCCATCGAATTCGATCTCGATCCGACGGCCGATGCGAACAGACGAGACATCGGTGACGCCGAGCCGAGGCAGCGCATTCGCTACTGCCTGACCCTGCGGATCCAGGATCTCCGGCTTGAGCATGACGTCGACCACGACGCGAGCCACGGGCACTCCTGACTGATAGGTGTAAGCACGAAAGAGACTACCTGGTCAACTGTTCAGGCAGTTCAAAGGATGGGCGCGGGGGTGTAGCCGGCCGCCGAGGGGTAACGCTCGACGATCTCGGCGACCCGGTCCGCGACCGCGCGCACCTGGGCCGGCGCGGCGCCCACGAAGGCGGCCCGGTCGGCCACCAGGGTGTCGATCTCGGCCCGGGTCAACTGCAGGCGGCCGTCGACGGCGAGCCGGTCGAACAGGTCGTTGACCGCCACGCCCTTCTCCCGCATGGCCAGCGCCACGGCGACCGCGTGCTCCTTGATCACCTCGTGCGCGACCTCCCGGCCGACGCCCTTGCGGACCGCCGCCACGAGCAGCTTGGTGGTGGTCAGGAACGGCAGGAAGCGGTCCAGCTCGCGGGCGATCACCGCGGGGTACGCCCCGAACTCGTCCAGCACGGTGAGGAACGTCTGGAACAGCCCGTCGGTGGCGAAGAACGCGTCCGGCAGGGCCACCCGGCGCACCACCGAGCAGGAGACGTCGCCCTCGTTCCACTGGTCGCCGGCCAGCTCGCCGACCATCGACAGGTAGCCCCGGACGATCACGGCGAGGCCGTTGACCCGCTCGGACGAGCGGGTGTTCATCTTGTGCGGCATCGCCGACGAGCCCACCTGGCCCGGCTTGAAGCCCTCGGTGACCAGCTCCTGGCCGACCATCAGGCGGATCGTGGTGGCCAGCGAGGACGGACCGGCGACGATCTGGGCGAGCGCGGAGACCACGTCGAAGTCGAGTGAGCGCGGGTAGACCTGGCCGACGCTGCTCAGCACCCGGGCGAAGCCGAGGTGCCGGGCGACCTTGGCCTCCAGCTCGGCCAGCTTCTCGGAGTCCCCGTCGAGCAGGTCCAGCTGGTCGGCCGCGGTGCCGACCGGGCCCTTGATGCCGCGCAGCGGGTACCGGCCGAGCAGGTCCTCCAGCCGCTCGAACGCGATCAGCAGCTCCTCGGTCGCCGACGCGAACCGCTTGCCCAGCGTGGTGGCCTGCGCCGCGACGTTGTGCGAGCGGCCGGTCAGCACCAGGTCGGAGTGCTCCACGGCGAGGGCGGCGAGCCGGGCCAGGGTGGCGACCACGCGGTCCCGGATCAGCTCGAGCGACGCCCGGACCTGCAGCTGCTCGACGTTCTCGGTGAGGTCGCGGGAGGTCATTCCCTTGTGGATCTGCTCGAAGCCGGCGAGGTCGGAGAACTCCTCGATCCGCGCCTTGACGTCGTGCCGGGTGACCCGCTCGCGGGCCGCGATCGAGGCCAGGTCGACCTGGTCGAGCACCGACTCGTACGCCTCGACGGCGCCGTCGGGCACCGAGACGCCGAGGTCACGCTGGGCCTTCAGGACCGCCAGCCAGAGCCGGCGCTCCATCCGGATCTTCTCCTCCGGCGACCAGAGAGTGACGAGGTCGGCGGAGGCGTAGCGACTGGCAAGCACGTTCGGGATGGTCACGGCACTGATTCTTCCATGTGCTCCGGCTCACTCCTCGGCAGCCGGTGACGCAGGGTGCGGACGTCCGAGCTGAGCAACATGCCGAGCAGGCCGGCCACCAGGACTCCGGCACAGCCCAGCAGGGCCGGCCGCAGACCGATGTGGTCCGCGATCGGGCCGACCGCCATCTCGCCGATCGGGACGGCGAGGAACGAGCCGACCATGTCGTACGAGTAGACCCGGGCCAGCCGGTCCGCCGGGATGTGCTCCTGCATCGTGGACTCCCAGGCCACGCTGAACTGCTCCAGCCCGACCCCGGCCAGGAACGCGGCGCCGGCCAGTGGGAGCAGGTGCGGAGAGAGTCCGAGAACGATCAGCGGCCCGGCCATCGCGAACAGGGTGAGTACGCCGTACCGAAGAAAGCGCCGCAGCCGCAACCGCATCGCCAGCAGGCCCCCGGCGATCATGCCGGCGGTCTGGGCCGCGAGGACCAGGCCCCAGGCCCGGCGGCCGATGGTCACGTCGGCGAGCGCCGGAGCCAGCACGTGGGTGGCCCCGGACCAGGCCAGATTCGTCACGCAGGCGCCGACCACCACGACCCAGAGCCAGGTGTGCGAGCGGAACTCCGACCACCCGGTCCGCAGTTCCCGGAGCACACCCACCCGCTCCGCCGGAGCCACGAAGGGCACCCGGATGAACGCGAAACAGGCGGCGGAGATCACGAACGTGGCGGCGTCGACGACGATGCCCCAGCCCGGCCCGACCGCGGCGACCACCACCCCGGCCAGCGGCGCTCCGATGATCATCGCGCCGCTGAAGGTGAGCCGGCTGAGCGCGATCGCCCGCTGCCGGTAGTCCGGAGCGACCGTCCGGGGCAGCAGCGCGGAGCTGGCCGGCATGGCGAGCGCGGCCACCGCGCCGTTGACCGCGGAGAGCCCGATCAGCGCCGGGATGGTCGCGGTGTGGGTGAGCACCAGCGCGGCGATCAGGCCCTGGGTGAGCGCGGCGACCAGGTTGGCGCCGACCATCAGCAGATTCTTCGGCAGGCGGTCGGCGAGGACGCCGCCGAAGAGCAGGAAGGCCACGTTGCAGACGGTCCGGACGCCGACCACCAGGCCCAGGTCGCCGGCGCTGCCGGTCAGGTCGAGCACCGCGAAGGCGAGCGCGATCGGCGCGAACGCGTTGCCGAACACGTCCACCGCCCGCCCGGCCACGAGCAGGCGGAACGCGCGGGTCACTCGTCCTCCATCTCGAACAGGGCCACCGTCGTGCTGGTCCGGATCGTGCCCGGGGTGCCGGGTGGGCGGGCCGCGGCGTGCAGGTCGCGCACCGCGGCGGCGATCCGGTCCCGGATCTCCAGCCAGACCGCCGGGTCGACCCAGACCTCGGCGTCGCCGAGCGCGCCCTTGTTGCCCGGTCGACGTCGCGCGGCACGCCGGGTCAGCTCCTCGGCCGCGGCCGGGTAGAAGTGCGCGACCTGGTCGCTGCTGAGTGAACTCTTCAGGTCGTACCGGTAGCGCTTGGCCAGACCGCCGCGGATCTTCTCCTCCCCGGCGGCCACGATCAGGCCGCCGGCCAGCAGGTTGCGCAGGTGATAACTGGCGTTGGCGTGGGTGATGCCGAGCTCCCGCGCGATGTCGGCGGCGGTCAGCTCGGCCCCGGTGAGCAGCGAAAGAATGCGCAGGCGGACCGGGTGGGCCAGGGCGCGCAGCGAAGCATCCCCCAAAGACATGTTGGGGAGTCTAGAACCGGCCGGGTCAACCGTCCAACACTTGTTGGAGAGTGGCAGACTGCACGAAAAGGCGGCATTCTCGCTAAGGTTACTGGCGAGTAGGTTCGACGCTCATTCCGAAAGGTCCACCGATGACTGAATTCAACACCGAGTCGCTCTCCTCGATCGGCCCGAAGGAGTTCGCTCAGCTCGTCAAGTCCACGCCGGACTCCAAGCTCGCTGAGGTCATGGCGTCGGACTCGCGGACGAAGATCCTCGACGAGGTCTTCAACCGGATGCCCTCGCTGTTCCGCGCGGAGAAGGCGGGCGACGCCCAGGCCGTCATCCACTGGATCATCACCGGGCCGAACGCCGCCTCGAACACCTACGAGACCGTGATCGAGAACGGCGCCTGCACCGTCACCACCGAGCCGGCCCGCGAGCCGAAGCTGGCGATGACCATGGACGCGGTCACCTTCCTCAAGGTCGTCGCGGGCGACGGCAACCCGATGATGCTGTTCATGACCGGCAAGATCAAGGCGAAGGGCGACCTGGCGCTGGCGGCCAGCATCGCCAAGCTCTTCGACATCCCGAAGGCCTGATCCAGGTCCGCTCCGGGCGGGGTGTGCGGTCCGGTCGCGCTTTCCGCGACCAGATCACACACCCCTTTTCGGTACGACGTGCAGGCCCCGCCCAGTGACCCGTCGCGGCGTCCGCCCCGGTGCCGGGCCCGGCCGCGTGGCGCTCAGGGGCGGCGGGGCGCGGTTTCACCCCGTACGCCAAGCAGGTTTTAGATTTTGATCTCGTGGTTGATCGCGCGCAGCGCGATGTCCGAGCGGAACTGTGCGCCCGGCAGTGAGACGCCGCTGACCAGGGCGTAGGCGGCGTCGCGGGCGGACGGGAGATCGACGCCGGTCGCGGTGACGCTGAGCACGCGACCGCCGGCCGAGATCAGCTCGCCCGAGGAGTTGCGCGCGGTGCCGGCGTGGATCACCCCGGGGACCTCGCCGCCGGTGATCACGTCGCCGGTGCGCGGGGTGCCGGGGTAGTTGTGGCTCGCGACGACGATCGTGATCGCCGAACCGCCGTGCCAGATCAGCGGCGGGTGGGCGGCGAGCGTCCCGTCCGCGGCGGCCTTCAGCAGACCGCCCAGCGGCGTCCCCAGCAGCGCGAGGACCACCTGGGTCTCCGGGTCGCCGAAGCGCGCGTTGAACTCGATGACCTTGGGCCCGTCCGGGGTGAGCGCGAGGCCGACGTAGAGCAGGCCGGCGAACGGCGTGCCGCGCCGGCGCATCTCGGCGAGGGTGGGCTCGACGGTCTCCCGGAGCACGCGCTCGGTCAGGTCCTCCGGCGCCCAGTCGAGCGGCGCGTAGGCGCCCATCCCGCCGGTGTTCGGACCCTCGTCGCCGTCGGCGAGCCGCTTGAAGTCCTGTGCCGGCATCAGCGGGGCAACCGCGGTGCCGTCGGTGATCACGAAGAGCGAGACCTCGGGGCCGGGCAGGAACTCCTCGATGACGACCTTGCCGCAGGCCTCGGCGTGGATCAGCGCCTCGTCGAGGTCGTCGGTGACCACCACGCCCTTGCCGGCGGCGAGACCGTCGTTCTTCACCACGTAGGGCGCGCCCAGCTCGTCCAGCGCGGCGCGGACCGCGGCCATGTCGGTGCAGGCGAACGACCGGGCGGTCGGCACCCCGGCGGCGGCCATCACCTCGTTGGCGAACGCCTTGGAGCCCTCCAGCCGCGCCGCGGCGGCGGACGGGCCGAAGCAGGCGATGCCCTTGGCCCGGACCGCGTCGGCGACCCCGGCCACCAGCGGCGCCTCCGGGCCGACCACCACCAGGTCGGCGCTCAGCTCGACGGCGAGCGCGGCGACCGCGGCGGGATCGGTGGCCGTCACCTCGTGCAGCTCCGCCACCTGCGCTATCCCTGGATTGCCGGGAGCGGCGGCGAGGAAGTTGACGGATGGGTCGGCGGCTAGCCCGACAGCAAGCGCGTGTTCACGCCCGCCGGAGCCGATCAGAAGTACGCGCACGACGGCCCATCTTACGTCGCGTAAACTTCGGCAGTACCCGGGCTCCTCCAGGTACGACCTTGGGGAAAGGCATCCTTCCAGTGCCGGTGATCGTTTTGATCGGCGCCCAGTGGGGCGACGAGGGCAAGGGCAAAGCCACGGACCTGCTGGGCGACCGGCTGGATTACGTGGTCAAGTTCAACGGTGGCAACAACGCGGGCCACACCGTCGTCATCGACGGCGAGAAGTACGCACTGCACCTGCTCCCGAGCGGGATCCTCTCCCCGAACGTCATCCCGGTGATCGGCAACGGCGTCGTCGTCGACCTGAACGTGCTGTTCCAGGAGATCGACGGCCTGGAGGCCCGCGGCATCGACACCTCCCGGCTGCGGATCAGTGCGAACGCGCACGTCATCGCGTCGTACAACCGCTCGCTGGACAAGGTCTCCGAGCGCTTCCTGGGCGCCCGCCGGATCGGCACCACCGGCCGGGGCATCGGCCCGACCTACGCCGACAAGATGAACCGGGTCGGCATCCGGGTGCAGGACCTCTTCGACGAGTCGATCCTGCGGCAGAAGGTGACCGCCGCCCTGGCCTTCAAGAACCAGGTGCTGTCGAAGATCTACAACCGCAGCGCGGTCAAGGGCGAGGAGGTCGTCCAGGAGCTGTTGTCGTACGTCGACCGCCTGCGGCCGTACGTCGCGGACACCGCCCTGGAGCTGTCCCAGGCCCTCGACCAGGGCAAGGTCGTCCTCTGCGAGGCCGGCCAGGCCACCCTGCTCGACGTCGACCACGGCACCTACCCGTTCGTGACCAGCTCGAACGCGACGTCCGGCGGCGCCTGCACCGGCGCCGGCATCCCGCCCACCCGGATCGACCGGGTCGTCGCGGTGCTCAAGGCGTTCACCAGCCGGGTCGGCGAGGGCCCGTTCCCCACCGAGCTGCGCGACAAGTGGGGCGACTACCTGCGCGAGGTCGGCCACGAGTACGGGACGACCACCGGCCGCCCGCGCCGGATCGGCTGGCTCGACCTGGTGATCGGCCGCTACGCGCAGCGGATCAACGGGGTCACCGACTTCGCGATGACCAAGCTGGACAACTACGACGGCCTGGACGAGATCCCGGTCTGCGTCGCGTATGAGGTGAACGGCGTCCGGCACGACGAGATGCCGATCAACCAGACCGATTTCCATCACGCCAAGCCGATCTACGAGACGCTGCCCGGCTGGAAGCAGGACATCTCCGGCTGCCGCAAGTTCGCCGACCTGCCCCGGGAGGCGCAGGACTTCGTCGAGTTCGTCGAGGCCCGGATCGGCGCGCGGATCTCGATCGTCGGCGTCGGCCCCGGCCGCGAAGCGGTCATCGAGCGGCACTCGGTGCTGAGCGAGGCCTGAGTCATGGACGTGGTGGTCCTCAGCCTGGCCGAGGGGTCGGGCGACTCGTGCGGCTCCGAATCCGGCTGCGGCGGCTGCAACGCGGTCTGCGCCACGCCGCGCACCCCGGTGCTGGCCTGCGCGGATGTGCTCCGCGAGGCCGGCGCCCAGGTCGAGACGGTGCAGGCCGGCTCGGATCAGGAGATCGACGCCGTGCTGGCCCGGTTCGACGGCCCGGCCCGGGCGGACGGCCTGACCTGGCCGGCCTTCGCCGACGATCTCCGCCTGGTGATCGCCAGCGCGAGCGACGCCCAGCTGCGCGCCGTGGTCCGCCGGATGGTGCGGCGCTGGGCGCCGGCGCCCAGCAAGCGCCCCGGCGACCTGGCCGCGGACCGGACCGTGCCGGATCTGCCGCCGCTGGCGATCCTGCCGCTCGATCCGGACAACAAGGACGATCTGGCCGCTCAGCTGGGCCTGCCGCGGACCCCGGTCGACGTGGCGAAAGCCGTGCTGGCCGGCTCGACCCGCCGGCTCGACCTGCTGCGCAACGACGGCGGCTCGGTGACCCTGGACGGGGCGCTGCTCGGCGGTTCGGACGAGCAGGGCGCGGCGGTGCCGTGGCGGGGCCGGGTCGAGGTCGACGACCACGTCCTCAGCGAGGGTGAGGAGCCGATCCTGGCCTGCGTCGTCGGCAACGGTGGTGGTTACGCCGAGTTCGACGGGATCCGCCTGCTGGCCGACGGAAACCCCGAGGACGGCCGGGTCGAGGTCGCGGTCGCGGTTCCGGTCGTCGTCAAACAGAGATTCAAAAAAGGCGTTCGGGTACGGGTCGAGGTCCGTCGCGCCCGTGGCCGTGCGGTGTCCGTGCTGCCGCGCGAGGGGGAGCTGCAGTTCCTCGACGACGGGGTGGCCGGGTCGACCAGCCGGAAGAAGTCGTGGTGGACCGAGGCGGGGGCCTGGGCGGTCTACGCCTGATCCTTTTCGGACCTTCGCGCGTGACCCTCATCACATGTGGACGAGGGTCACGCGCGACTCAGGACCGGATTCAGGTCAGGGCGTCGGCCGCGGCCGGGTCACTGTCCCGCAGGAACTGAGCGCATCGGGCCGCCTCGTCGGCCTCCCCGATCGTCGCGGCCGCCTGCGACAGCGCGTGCAGGCAGCGGAGGAAGCCCTGGTTCGCCTCGTGCGCCCAGGGCACCGGGCCGTGGCCCTTCCACCCGTTGCGGCGCAGCGCGTCCAGGCCGCGGTGGTAACCCGTGCGGGCATAGGCGTAAGCGGTCACCGGCTCGCCGGCGGCGAGAGCGTTGGCGGCCAGCGGGGCCCACGCCGCGCTGTAGGACGGAAACTTGGCCGCGACCGCCTTGAACGCCTCGTCGGTACCGGCGGTCGCGGCGGCGGCGAGGGCCTGGTCGGCGTCGGCGTCGGCCGGAAGTCGAGTGGCCGGCGGCTCGGGAAGGAGGTTCTGCATGCCCCCATTCAACCCGCTGCCCCCGGCGTTGTGTTTCAGTCCCAGGCCGTGCCCAGTTTGACCAGGCGATCGGCGTACTCGATCTGGGTCTGCCAGCCGGCCGGCCAGGCGCCCAGGCCGAGCGCCGCGCCCGCGAACGCACCGGCCAGACAGGCGATCGAGTCCGAGTCGCCGGAGGACGCGGCGGCCCGGCCGAGGACCGTGACCGGCTCGTCCGGCGAGATCAGGTAGCAGTAGAGCGCGCCGGCCAGCGCCTCCTCGGCGATCCAGCCGCCGCCGGTGACCTGGCACGGATCGCCCTCGAACTGCCCGGCGGCGAGGCCCGCGGCCGCCTTGTCCAGCGCGGCCGCGGTCTCGTCCCAGCCGCGCGCGATGAATTCCTCCGGCGAGTCGACCATCGGGCGGCGCCAAAGTTCGCCGAGCCAGTCCCCCCGATAAATTTTTCGCTGCTCATCGCAGCGGTCGCGGAGGGCGGCCAGGAGGTCCGCCGGCGCGAGGCCGCCGCGAAGCCAATGCACCGCGTACGCGGTGAGCTCGCTCGCCGCAAGCGCGGTGGGGTGCCCGTGCGTCAGGGCCGCCTGGAACTGCGCCACCCCGGCGCGCTGATCGTCGGAGAACCCGGGAACCAGGCCGACCGGGGTGACCCGCATGTTCGCCCCGCAGCCCTTGGAACCGGCCTGGGTCGCCTCGACCCACGGGCCGCCCTCGGCCAGCGCACCGATCGCGCGCAGGCAGGTCATCCCCGGCGCGCGGTCGTTCTCCGGGCTGTACGCCCAGGCCAGGAACCGGCGGCGGAGCACCGGTTCGAGCCGCTCGGCGTCCGGGTCGCGCACCTCGAGCAGCGACTCACCGACCGCGAGCGCCATCTGGGTGTCGTCGGTGACCAGGGCCGGCTCGCCGTGCAGCTGCCGCGGGCCGGCCGGGCCGTAGCGGGAGACGATCGCCGGGTAGTCCATGAACTCGGTGGGTTTGCCGAGGGAGTCGCCGTAGGCCAACCCGAACATCGATCCCGACGCAGCACGCATGGTGCAACTCTAGGTTCCCGGTTGTTCATCGCGCATCAACGGTCGGGGTGTGCGTCCGGCCCTGGCCCGAGCGGCGCACCATGTACCCATGCCCGATCCCCTGCAACCGGTGCTCGGCGGCGACGTGCCGTTCGACGCGACCGCGTTCGAGATCGAGTCTCGTGAAGAGCTCGATTCCCACCTCGTCCGGAACAGCCTGGCCGGACTGATCGTTCTCGGTCTGCGGCTCGACCGGAACCCGCCCGACCTCGCCTCCGTCGACGTGCGCGACACCCTGTTCGTCGGGTGCCGGATCGTCTCGCCCGAGGTGGAGATCGACCTGATCCGGCGGGGCGCGCACGTGGTCCCGCCGTTCCGCACGCTGCCGTACCCGACGCATCCCGCGCTGCTCTACACCCCGGAGGACCTGGCCGCCGGGTTCGACGAGGGCGGCTTCGCCGGCATGTACGACACCGTCGTCTACCAGCACTTCGTGGCCCGGGGCGGGGCGGTTCCGGACGTCCGCGAGGCGGTCGCCCAGCGGCTGCACGACGCCGGGATCGACAACGCGCTGGGCAAGGCGCTGTCCGCGTGGGCGACGTCGCACGGCACCGCGGGCGCGGTCGGAATCATGGGCGGGCACGCCGAGCCCCGTGGCTCGGAGGCGTTCCGGATGGCCGCGACGCTGACCCGGCGGCTGGCCAAGGGCAACCGGCTGATCGTGACCGGTGGCGGGCCCGGCGTGATGGAGGCGGCCAACCTGGGGGCGTACTTCGCCTCCCGGAGCGAGCGGGAGCTGGACGCGGCGATCGACCTGCTGGCGGCCGCGCCGCACTTCCTGGACCACGATCCGTACACCGCGGCGGCGCTGGGTGTCCGGGCGACCTACCCGCTGCCGGCCGTCGACCTGGCCGACCGGCTCCGGTACGGCGGGCTGGCGCTGCCGACCTGGCTCTACGGTCACGAGCCGGCCAACCTGTTCGCCGGCCAGATCGGCAAGTACTTCTCCAACGCCGTCCGGGAGGACTCGATCCTGCGCCTGTCCCGCGGCGGGATCGTCTTCGCGCCCGGCTGGGCCGGCACCGTGCAGGAGGTGTTCCAGGCCGCGACGAAGACGTTCTACCAGACCGACGGGCCGTCCGGGGCGTTCGTCTTCCTCGGCTCCGACCACTGGGCCAAGCTCCCGGTGGTGGAGCTGCTGAGCACGCTGCTGGCCCGCTCGCCGCACGGCGACCAGTCCGGGCTGATCGTGGTCACCGACTCGATCGACGAAGCGATGACGGCACTGACCGCATAGTCCCAGCTCACGGGAGCTTGGCAGCGGGGCGCACACTGCGAGCATGGCGATCCTGTTGCTGTTCTTCGCGGGCATTCTGATCCTGGGGCTCATCTCGGCCGTGACGGCCGGGCGGCGCAATCGTCGCTCGGCCGGCCGCGGACATCACGCCGGTTACTTCGGGACCGACGCGAACTACCTCCCGCCGGACGCGGGCTCCAGTCACCACCACCATCACGGCGGGCACCACGGTGTCGGGCACCACGACGGCGGCGGCGCCTCGTGGGGTGGCGACGGCGGCTCGTTCGGGGGCGGCGGCGACGGTGGGGGCGGCGGGAACTGAGGCGGGATTTGCCGGCCCGACGCACACTGCGCTGATGGAGATCCTGCTCTTCGTGATCATCGCCGGTTTCGCCGTCGTCGGGCTCGCCAAGGGGCTCCGGTCCCGGCGCGGCCACGGCCCGGCCGGGCGCCGGTACTCCGGGGGACCGGGGCCGCACACCGACAGCCTCTCGTCCTCACACTCGTGGAGCGACAACAGCCCGCAGCACGGCCACCACCACGGCTCAGACGGCCACCACGGCTCGAGTCACGACGGCGGCGGGGGCGGCGACAGCGGATCGTCGTCGGACAGCGGCGGCGGCGACAGCGGCGGTGGCGGCGATTGAGCCCGCCGCTCAGGCGACGTGCACCCGGCGCCAGTGCGCCGCCGGAAGATCATTTTCCGGTACGTCGGTGAGCCCGTTCTCGTCCATCGCGTTGAAGACGGCGAGCCGGGCGCCGTCGAACAGGAACTCGATCGCGTGCAGCACCCGCGGGCGCCAGTCGGCCACCGTGGTCCGCTCGATGATGTTGACCGCGCGCAGCTGACGGCCCCGGGCGTTGCGCAGCGCGGCGTGCGGATCGGGACGCCAGTCGAAGTGCTCGTACATGTCGATCGGAATCGACATGTCGATCTGGTCCCAGGTGATCGCACACTCGTCGAACTTACGGTGAGTGATCTCAACGCGACTCAGTCCGAAGTCGAGGATCACCGGACCGTCGGCGAACCAACCACGCTCGGCGACATCCCAGAGCAGCCGGCTTGATCGCAATTTACGGCCGATGAGCCGCACGAACATGTGTCGATGAGTGGCGGCGAGCGCCTCGGCGTCGTGATGCCACTCGGGTTTCCAACCCTCGATAGCGAGCACGATCACCGTCCCTTGATCAAGACCGCTCGATCGTACCCATGTCGCTGTGTAACCCCGCAAGACGAAGACGGCCGATCCCCGCGAACGAGGACCGGCCGCTTACGTCGGGAGAGTTACTTCGCGAGGGTCGTGCCGGTCGAGCGGAGGTGCTCGCAGGCCTCGACAACGCGCTTGGCCAGACCGTTCTCGGCCAGCTTGCCCCAGGCGCGCGGGTCGTACGCCTTCTTGTTGCCGACCTCGCCGTCGATCTTCAGCACGCCGTCGTAGTTCTTGAAGACGTGGTCGACGACCGGGCGGGTGAACGCGTACTGCGTGTCGGTGTCGATGTTCATCTTCACCACACCGAAGTCCAACGCGCCGTGGATCTCCGAGAGCAGCGAGCCGGAGCCGCCGTGGAAGACCAGGTCGAGCGGCTTCTCCTCGCCGTACTTCGCGCCGATCGCGTCCTGGATCTCCTTGAGGATCTCCGGACGGAGCTTGACGTTGCCCGGCTTGTAGACGCCGTGCACGTTGCCGAAGGTCAGCGCGGTCAGGTAGCGACCCCGCTCGCCCAGGCCCAGCTTGGCGGCGGTGGCCAGGCCGTCCTCGACGGTCGAGTACAGCTTGTCGTCGATCGCGGCGGAGACGCCGTCCTCCTCGCCACCGACGACGCCGACCTCGATCTCGAGGATGATCTTCGCGGCAGCGGCCGCGGCGAGCAGCTCCTCGGCGATCTGCAGGTTCTCGTCCAGCGGCACGGCCGAGCCGTCCCACATGTGCGACTGGAACAGCGGGGCCAGGCCCTTGTTCACGCGCTCCTGGGAGATCGCGATCAGCGGCCGGACGTACTTGTCCAGCTTGTCCTTCGGGCAGTGGTCGGTGTGCAGCGCGATGTTGACCGGGTAGTTCTTGGCGACCTCGGTCGCGTACTCAGCCAGCGCGACCGCGCCCGTGATCATGTTCTTGATCGTCGGGCCGGACGCGTACTCCGCGCCACCGGTGGAGATCTGCACGATGCCGTCGCTGCCGGCCTCCGCGAAGCCCTGCAGGGCCGCGTTGAGAGTCTGCGAGGACGTCACGTTGATCGCCGGGTAGGCGAACGCGCCGGCCTTGGCGCGATCGATCATCTCGGCGTAGACCTCGGGGGAAGCGATAGGCATCAGTGCGCTCCTTGCTCTTCAAACGGGAAGCAGAGGGCAGGACCGCGCTGTCCTCCAGCAGCAGTATTCCGCAGTCGCGGTGCGTAGCGGAAATCGCCCCGAAATTCGTCGGCTCGGCCTCGCCGTCCCGTGACGAATCAGCAGTTGTGGGGCATATTGCCGCCGACAGGTGTCGCGCTCCGCGACAGCCGGTGGCCGGGTGCCGGTTTGTGCGGCATCCGGCCGGGCAAACGCGCACCATGGGACTGAAGCCGGCGACACGAGAGGGGAGCCGAGGATGACACGTCTGATGGACGAAGCCGACCTGGAGACGCCCGAGGTGGACGCCGCCGAGCAGGCGATGAGTGCGGTCCCGGCCGGGCCGGACGACGAACCCGACGAGGCGCCGGTCTTCGCCGAGGCGAACGAGTGGGACGCCGCGGAACAGAACCGGATCGTCGAGTTCGACGACGACTACCGCTGACGACGGTCCGGGCCGCACGCGGCCCGGACCGGTTCACTTGGTGACATAGGTCGGGTTGGCGACCGCCCAGCCCGCCAGCCGATCGTCACGAATCGCCTGGTAGAGACTCTTCCAGTCGGCGCTGTCGACGATCACGCCGGTGTTCTCGCCGTCATACCTGATGTTGAAGCGGGGCGCGGTCAGGCCGATCAGCTCCGGGCTCGCCAGCTGGGTGGCCGCTTTCAGCAGGACCGGCAGGTCGCCGTCGTACTGCAGACCCGCCCCGGCTGCGGCGATCAACTGCTGGACCCGGGTCAGGGACCCGGCCGTGCCGTCGGCCGCCAGCTTCCTCGCCAGCGCGGCCACGAACCGCTGGGTGTTGCGATCCCGGTCGATGCCGAGTTGCCGCAGCCCGTCCTGCCCCTGCAGCAGGGCGGTGACGTCACCGTCGTTGATCTGCTGGCAGCCCTTCGCCAGCCCCTTGCGGCCGCCCTGCGCCGAAATGGCCTGGTCGAGGCAGACCCGGACCGGGCCGGCCGCCTCGGTCACCCCGCGCCAGGCCGGATAGTCGACCACCACGGCGGCATCCAGGTCGACCCCGGTCAACGCCGTCACTGTCGCGGTGGTCACCTGGGCGCCGCCCAGGGCCGTCGTCGCGGCGAGTTTCTGCCGGCCGTGGCCGGGCACGTCGACCAGGCCGTCACGCGGCAGGCTCACCATCCAGCCGGCGCTGCGGTCGGCCGGCAGGTGCAGCAGCATGACCGTGTCCGCCCGCGCGGTCTTCGAGCCCGGTCGGCGGTCGATGCCGATCAGCAGCACGTCGACCGGGTCGCGGGCGACCGGCACGGAGCTCCCCGGCATGGCGGTGCCCAGGAGCTCCTCCGACTGGATCTGTTCCGGTTGTCCCCCGTGCCACCAGTTGGTGGTCACGACCGGTACAGCTGCCGCGGCGAGCAGCACGGCGGCGGCCGCGCCGAGCGCTCGTCGCCGGGTGCGGCGGCGCTTCACCCGTACCCAGGCAAGATCGATGCGAGCCCGGACCGGACCAGCCTCCGGGACCACCGCCTCCTGCCGCCCGAAGGCGGCCCTCAGGTCTTCCTCGACCGTGCTCATTTCGTCACCTCCGCTGCGCTCATGGGGGCCTCCACCAGCTCGGCGCGGAGTGCGTCGAGCCCTCGCGAGATGGATGAACGGACCGTCCCGACGGCGCAGCCGAGAATGTCGGCGATCTCCTGATCGGGCAGGTCCTCGTAGAACCGCAACACCAGGGCCGCGCGCTGGCGGCGCGGCAGGGTGGCGAGCAGGGACCAGACGCGATCCCGCTCGGCACTCTCGGCGGCGTGGTCGGAGGGCGCCGCGACCACCGGATCCGCGTCGGCCCGCAGCAGCACACGGCGCCACCACGAGGCTCGACGGGACTCGATGAACTGGTTGGTCAGGATCCTGCGCACGTAGCTGTCCGGAGAGTCGCTGCGCGCCACCCGCCACCAGTGCAGCTGGGCCCGGAGCATGGTCTCCTGCACCAGGTCCTCAGCGGCGTGGGGGTCGCCGGTCAACATGACGGCATAGCGCAACAGCGCGCTGAGCCGGCTGTCGGCGAAATCCTCGTAGGTCACGGGCACCTCCGCTCCTACGACGGGACTGGACACCGGAATCGTTGCGGTCCCGCGCAAATGAATCGCCAGCGCGGCTCGGCGCTGCGACCATCTACCGCGTGCTACTCACCGTGACGACCACCCACCGGCCCGCGACAGATCTTGGCTACCTGCTGGTCAAGCATCCGGACAAGGTCCAGCAGTTCGACCTGCCCACCGGTACGGCGTACGTCATGTTCCCGGAGGCCACCGAGGAGCGGTGCACCGCCGCGCTGCTGCTGGACGTCGATCCGCAGAAGCTGCGCGCCCGGGCCGACGCCTTCGAGCTGAGCCAGTACGTCAACGACCGGCCGTACGCGGCGTCCAGCCTGCTCGCCAGCGCCCTGTCGAAGATCTTCCGCAGCGCCCAGCGTGGCACCTCGAAGGATCGGCCGGAACTGGCCGCCCAGGCGATCCCGCTGGAGATCCGGGTGCCCGTGCTGCGTGGCGGCACCGAGCTGGTCACCCGCCTGTTTGCCCCGCTGGGCTGGACGGTGACCGCCACCGCGATCCCGTTCGAGCCGGAGCTCGGCGGCGACAGTCGCTACGTCGACCTGCGCCTGGCCGGCACGCTGCGGCTCGCCGACGCGATCAACCATCTGTACGTGCTGCTCCCGGTGCTCGACGACGGCAAGCACTACTGGGTCGCGCCGGACGAGATCGAGAAGCTGCTGCGCTCCGGCGCCGGCTGGCTCGCCGGCCACCCGGAGAAGGTGCTGATCGCCCGCCGCTACCTCGCGCACCGCAAGTCGCTGGCCACCACCGCGCTGGAGCTGCTGGACGCGGACCAGCCGGTCACCGAGGAGGAGGCCGAGCTGCCGGTGGAGCGCAAGGCGCCGCTCGCCGCGCAGCGCCGGGACGCGGTGCTCGCCGCGCTGACCGAGGTCGGCGCGACCCGGGTGCTCGACCTGGGCTGCGGGCCCGGCGCGCTGCTCGGCGCCCTGCTCAAGGAGAGCCGGTTCACCGAGATCGTCGGGGCCGACGTCTCGGTCCGGGTGCTGGAGCAGGCCGAGCGCCGGCTCCGGCTGGACCGGCTGCCGCAGCGTCAGCGGGACCGGATCACGCTGATCCAGACCGCGCTGACGTACCACGACGACCGGCTCAGCGGGTACGACGCGGCCGTGCTGATGGAGGTGATCGAGCATGTCGACCTGCCCCGGCTCCCGGCGCTGGAGGCCGGCGTGTTCGGTCGCGCCCGGCCCGGCGCGGTCATCGTGACCACCCCGAACGTGGAGTACAACGTGCACTATCCGGGCCTGACCGGGATGCGGCACTCGGACCATCGCTTCGAGTGGACCCGGGCCGAGTTCGCCGAGTGGGCCGAGTCCGTCGCTTCGCGGTTCGGCTACACCGTGACCATCCGCGGGGTGGGTGAGTCCGACGAGACCACCGGCGCCCCGACCCAGCTGGCCCTGTTCATCCGTACGGAGGTGACCGCATGATCGACATCCCGGAACTCAGCCTGGTCGCGCTGGTCGGCATCTCCGGATCCGGCAAGTCCACGTTCGCGCGCACCCATTTCGCCGCCACCCAGGTGCTCTCCTCGGACTTCTTCCGCGGTCTGATCGCCGACGACGAGAACGACCAGTCCGCCTCCGCGGAGGCGTTCGACGCGCTGCACTACATCGCCGGCAAGCGGCTGGCCGCCGGGCGGCTCACCGTGGTCGACGCGACGAACCTGCAGTCGCACGGCCGGGCCGCCCTGATCAAGCTGGCCCGCGAGCACGACGTGCTGCCGGTCGCGATCGTCCTGGACGTGCCCGAGTCGGTGGCCTGGGAGCGCACGCAGGCCCGGCCGGACCGGACGTTCGGGCGCCAGGTCCTCGGCCGCATGCAGCGTGACCTGCGGCGCTCGCTCGGGCAGCTGACCCGGGAGGGCTTCCGCAAGGTGCACGTGCTGCGCGGGCCGGAGGAGATCGCGGGCGCCGAGATCCGCTACGAGAAGCTGTTCAACGACAAGCGGGACGAGCACGGGCCGTTCGACATCGTCGGTGACGTGCACGGCTGCCGGGCCGAGCTGGAGGTCCTGCTCGGCAAGCTGGACTACGAGCTGGTCCGGGACGACTCGGGGCGGCCGGTCGACGCCGTACATCCGGAAGGTCGCAAGATGGTCTTCGTCGGTGACCTCGTCGACCGCGGGCCGGACTCACCCGGCGTGCTGCGCCTGGTGATGGGCATGGTGGCGGCCGGCCACGCGATCTGTGTGCCGGGCAACCACGAGCAGAAGCTGGCCCGCAAGCTGAACGGGCGCAACGTCCAGCTCACCCACGGGCTGCCGGAGACGCTGGCGCAGCTGGAGGCCGAGCCGGCCGAGTTCGTCGGCGAGGTGCGCGCCTTCATCGAGGGCCTGGTCAGCCACTACGTGCTGGACGACGGGAAGCTGGTGGTCGCGCACGCCGGGCTGAAGGAGGCGTACCAGGGGCGGACGTCCGGGCGGGTGCGCAGCTTCGCGCTCTACGGCGAGACCACCGGCGAGACCGACGAGTACGGCCTGCCGGTCCGCTACCCGTGGGCCCAGGAGTACCGCGGGTCCGCCGCCGTCGTCTACGGCCACGTGCCCACCCCGCGCGCGGAGTGGATCAACAACACGATCTGTCTGGACACCGGCTGCGTCTTCGGTGGCGCGCTGACCGCGCTGCGCTGGCCGGAGCGGGAGCTGGTCGACACGCCGGCCGCGAAGGAGTACTACGCCCCGGTCCGGCCGCTGATCACGGCCGCGGCACCCGACCGCGGTCTGGACATCACCGACGTCACCGGCCGCAAACACCTCGATTATGGGTACGGGCGTACCACGGTCCCCGCCGAGAACGCCGCGGCCGCGCTGGAGGTGATGGGCCGGTTCGCCGTCGACCCGGAAACCCTGGTCTGGCTGCCCCCGACGATGGCACCGTGCTCCAGCTCAACCGTCGAGGGCTTCCTGGAGTACCCGACGTCGGCCTTCGCCAACCTGCGCGCGGCCGGCGTCGGCCGGGTGATCTGCGAGGAGAAACACATGGGCTCCCGGGCCGTCGTCCGGGTCTCGGCGTCCGGCACCGGCGACGCGATCTGGACCCGGACCGGGCGGCCGTTCTTCGGGCCGGAACTCGACGGGCCGCTGCTGGCCCGGGTCCGGGCCGCCGTCGCGCCGATCCTGGCCGAGCTGGAGACCGACTGGCTGCTGCTCGACGCGGAGCTGCTGCCCTGGTCGGCGAAGGCCGGCAGCCTGATCCGCGACCACTTCGCCGGGGTGGGCGCGGCCGGGCGGGCCGCGCTGCCGGCCGCACTGGACGTGTTGGACCGGGCCGCCGGTCGCGGGCTGGACGTCACGGCGCTGCGGGACCGACTCGAGCTGCGCTCCTCGGAGATCGCCGGCTACTCGGCGGCCTACCTGGCGTACGTGAAGCCGTCCGACGGGCTGACCGGGGTCACGCTCGCGCCGTTCGCGGTGCTGGCCGGCGCCGGCGTGAGCTACGCCGACCGGGACCACGGCTGGCACCTGGCGATCGCGGATCGCCTGGTCGCGGCGGACCCGGAGCTGTTCACGCCGACCCGGCGGATGGTGGTGGACCTGGCCGACCCGGCCGCCGAGGCAGCGGCGACCGAGTGGTGGCTGACGCTGACCGGGGCCGGTGGCGAGGGGATGGTGGTGAAGCCGTACTCCGGCCTGGCCGCGGTCGACGGCAAGGGCCGGCTCGTGCAGCCGGGCGTGAAGTGCCGCGGCCGGGAGTACCTGCGGATCATCTACGGCCCGGAGTACACCCGGCCGGAGCAGCTCGACCGCCTGCGGCAGCGCAACCTGGGCCGCAAGCGGAACATGGCGCTGCGCGAGCACGGGATGGGCCTGGCGGCGCTGGACCGGCTGGCCGAGGGCGCGCCGTCCTGGCGGGTGCACGAACTGGTCTTCGCGATCCTGGCCGCCGAGTCCGAGCCGGTCGACCCGCGGCTCTGACCGTGTTCGAGGGCGTCCTCGCCGCCGCGCGGGGGCGCCCTTGTTTCCAGGCCGTAAGCACAAAGTATCCACAGCAGTCGTACAGGTTGGGCGCGCCGAAGGGCCGGTACCCTGGCTAACCGTGGACACCACCCGTGCGCTCACCGAGCAGCTCGCCCTGAACCCGATGGACCCGAAGGACCTGCTGCACACCTTCGGGCTGTACGGCGTGTGGGCCATCCTCTTCGCGGAGACCGGCCTGCTGGTCGGCTTCTTCTTCCCCGGTGACTCGCTGCTGTTCCTGGCGGGCATCGCGGCGTCCCCGGTGGCCGACGCGATCTTCGGCGGCGGCACCCAGATCTCGCTGGCCGGCCTGCTGATCGGCGCGCCGATCTGCGCGATCGCCGGGGCGCAGTTCGGTCACTGGCTCGGCGCACGGTACGGCCGCAACATGTTCGAACGCCCCGACTCCAAGCTGTTCAAGCGGGAGTACGTGGAGAAGGCCGAGTTCTACTTCCAGAAGTTCGGCCCGGCCAAGGCCGTGGTGCTGGCCCGGTTCATCCCGATCGTGCGGACGTTCCTGAACCCGGTGGCCGGCACCCTCGGCATGCCCGCCCGGCAGTTCTTCCTCTGGAACGCGGTCGGCGCGATCCTGTGGACCGACGGCGTGCTGCTGATCGGGTACGCATTGGCCAAGCAGATCTACGACGCCATCGGCGACAAGATCGACCACTACATCCTGCCGGTCGTCGTGGTCATCGTGCTGATCTCGGCGCTGCCGATCCTGATCGAGATGCTGCGCGAGCGGAAGGCCAAGAAGAACGGCACGCACACCGGCCCGCAGCCGTCGGCGGCGGTCGGCGTGGTCGCGGCGGCCAGCATCGCCGGGCTCGCCGAGGCGGCCCAGCACCACCACCGTGACGACGAGGACGACGAGCGGAACCGGCGGCCGCGGTCGCACCGCGCCTGACCTCGGTCCACCACTTCCGGCCGGTCCTGGATCCATCCAGGGCCGGCCGAGGTGTTTCCCGGGGCCTGGGGGACGGTGTGCTTCGTCCGTACCTCAATCGGATCTTGATCTTGCCGTTGATCTTTGCCCTGGCACACAAAAAGCCTGGCCGTCGTCTCGGCCAGGCTCGGGGCGGACGCGATCCAGCCGGCCTTAGGGACGGCCGGCTGGCAGCGTCATTGGGTGGGTCCGCTCAGACGGTGATCGCCACGGACCCGGAAAGCCGTTCCACAAACTCCTCCGGGCAGTCCCGAAGGTTCTCCAACCGGCCGGCGGCCAGCGCCTTGTACGTCAGCGAGGCGGCTTCCTCGAGATTGCGGGCGCGCTTGTGCGCCAGCTCCACCGAGTCCCCCATGACCACGCAGCCGTGCTGGCTGAGCACCAGACAGTCGGTGCCGTCCGCGGCCATCGCCGCCGTCAGGGCGGCGAGCTCGGTCGTGCCCGGCAGCCGGAACGGCACGGTCGACACCCGGCGCAGATAGAACGCATGGTCCGTCGTGACGATCCGGATGTGCTCACCGAGCGCATCGAGCAGCAACGCCGTCTGCGGGTGCAGGTGCACCACGGCGTTGACATCCGGGCGGGCCCGGTAGAGCGCGAGATGCAGGGCGAGCTCGCTGGTCGGATCGACACGCGGCGGTGGCAGGGCGCCAATCGTCGCGGGCTCACCGTCCGTGACACGAACCGGCACGAAGGCCGCCCGGCTGAGCCGGTCGAGCCAGGCACCGCTCGCGGTGACCCAGATGGCTTCCTCGTCGGGGATCCGGGCGGACAGGTTGCCGCCGGAGCCGCAGACAAGGCCGGACTGGACCACGTCGTAACCCACATGCGCGAGCTGGTCACGCAGGTCACCGGGCACGTAGTTCACCCGTTCCTCCTCGAATCGCCAGGGGTGGCCAGGGAAGAGGTCTTCGGCCTGGCGTCACGCCCCCATGTTTCAGTGACGCCAGGCATTGCCCACGGATCAGCGAGCCTTCTTCGTCGCCCGCTTGCGGGGCGGCGTCAACAGGTCCGCAATGGTGGCAATAGCGGCAGGCACGAGGCGGTAGTACGCCCACACGCCCCGCTTCTCCCGCTCCAGCAGACCCGCCTCGGTCAGGATCCGCAGGTGGTGACTCACGGTCGGCTGCGAGAGGCCCAAGGGAGCCGTCAAGTCGCAGACACAGGCCTCACCGTCCGTCGCGGACTGAATAAGGCTGAGCAGCCGCAGCCGGGCCGGGTCGGCGAGCGCCTTCAGCACTCCCGCCAGGCGCTCGGCGTCAGCGCGTTCAATCGGCTCGCCGGCAAGCGGCGAGATCTGAGGCATCGTCATTTCCGCCAACGCAGTTCCCACGATCTCCATCCTTCCCCAACTGCATCGATTCTCCTGCATGTACGCAGGAACGAACCGGTTAACTTTCAGGCCGTAAGGCCGACATCGATCACCGTGTCGGTTGATCGCTGACGCGAGTCGGACTCTCGAACCGCGCCGCCCATCCGATCAACCTTTCCGCCGCACCGACTTCGGTCTCTGCCTCCTGCAACGCCTCAGCCGCCACTTGGTCGCTACCCATCCGTGTCGAGCTCTCGATCCCCTTCTGGAGGGTGAGCCAACCCACATTGTCGATTCATCGATTGTTTCGGTTCACCGACTGACAACGATGCTCGGCACGGAACGCGTCGACATCATCACGCCACGCTGCGCGATCAACAGGTCGCTACGCGCCTCACGACCCGATGAAAGCACGACGCCACGCTGCGCGACGGGCAATTCAGTGATGAATTTACCCAGGTCGTGCCGTGCCTTCATGACATCGAGCGTACTGGCTTGAAGGAAACCGGAATCTTTCGCCCCGCCGGGGCGGAACCGAACTATTGACCCAGGTCTCTACATGCCTCTGTAAAGAAGGTTTACCGATCAGACAACGGGTCTCGACCTTTCCGGCGACCATAGATGCAGCTCAAAGCAGCTAACACCGCCACGGTACCCATCCACCCCTCAAGATGACCTGGTAGCCGCGCTGTGAGAGTGCTGTGAACCCCAGGAATCACGTTTGTCCATCCAGGCGAAAACACCCACCGGATGGCCGATCTAGTGGTATCCGGACAGCCGATCGGGTGACGGTGAAGGAAACCGTCTGTACCCGTTCGAGTGACCCACAGTCGTCGATACGGAACCGGATCTAGCCGTCCTTCCGCATGGTCACTCTGATGACAACCGGCAGTATTCGTCATCGGATCCAGGCGCGGGCCGGTTCGGCGTCGGATCATCCGGCCGTGGACGGTCCTTGATGTGTCCTTGGCCACTCTCTGTAGCCGAAGTCACGTCTGGGATGGTGCCCGGACACTGCGTCACGGTGGCTGACGATCGTCGTTGGGACTCAGCCACTTATCAGCATCACTGGAAAAAATTTCCGCCCTGGGGTTGTCGGGAGAGGTCGTGGTCGGGTCACCCGACTGAGGCATGGTCGTACCCGCCAGAGACGCGAACCAATCTCAGAGAGGTCGATCGGTGCGCGCCCGCGCCTGTTCTTCGGGGAGTCGCCTTGGAGCCCCCGCTGACACCCACAGCCGAAGCCACACCCCGGCCCGGCCAAAATCGCGGCCTGCCCACGCACGGAACCGTGCCTCGCCCACGCGCGAAGCCGCGCATCACCCACACCCGAGGCCGCGGCCCCGCCCACGCGCGGAACCGCGCCCCGCCCACACCCGAAGCCGCGCCCCGCCCACGCGGAACCGCGCATCGCTCACACACGGAACCGAACCGGAGCCGCACCGATCCCCGCAGCCCGATCTAGCCGGAGCCGAGCCGCGCCAACGCCCGCAGCCGGCCCTCCCACAGACGAGCCGAGGCCGAGCCCCGCCCTCTGCAGCCGGAACCGGACCAGCACCGCACCGATCCCCGGCCCGATCTCGCCGGTAGCGGGCGCCGGGCTGCCGTGCCCTCAGGCGCGGTCTTAGCGGTTGGGCGTATCCGTGGACTTGTTGTCCTCCGACGAACTTGTAAGGCCGGACCCGGCAGCCCCAGACCCGGCAGTCTCAGCCGCAGAGCCCTCGGGCACTGCCTTCGACGCGCTGTCCTCGGGCGCGACCGCAGGCGCCGTGCTCGCAGGCGCAGTGCTCGCAGACTCGCTGCTCTTGAGCGCTGCATCTGCGGCAGTGGTCTGGGATGCCTGGGGCGCAGCGGCCTCGGGTGCGACGGTCGAGCTGGCGCGGTCAGGGGTGCTAACGGGAGCATTGCCGTCCGACGCTGCGGCCTGCGCGTCGACGGGTGCGCCGGTCGACGGGGTGGCTGCGGGCGACGGGGGCGAGAAGCCGCCGACCGGTGGATAGCCGCTCTGTAGGGCGGGCGGCTGGTCGGTCGATGCGTGAGCCGAATGGTCTACGGCGGGCGGCGCTGACGGGGTGCCGACGGCCGGTGGCGTGGGCATGGGCCGCATGTAGGCCGAAGGGTCTACGGACGGCGGCACGGGCGGAGTGAACCCGGCTGGACCAGGGGGTGCATACGGGGAGTTCTGCACCGGGGGCGCGTAGCCCGACGGGGTTCCCGAGGAATCGCTGGACGCAGTTCCGGGGAAGAACGGAGGGGCCGTCTCGCCGGAAGGCGCCCAGGAAGACGCCGTCGCATACGGCAGCCCCGGCTGCGATCCGTGGGGCATGCCCGGCTGCGGGGCGTAGGGCGACGCCGGGCCGCCAGGGGCAGTCGGCGCACCGTAAGGCGACGCCGGGCCACCGGGAGCGGTCGGCATTCCGTAGGGCGCGGCTGGGCCGCCAGGTCCGGTCGGCATTCCGTAGGGCGCGGCTGGGCCACCGGGTCCGGTCGGCATTCCGAAAGGCGTGGCCGGGCCGCCTGGGGCGGTCGGCGGGCCATAAGGCGAGGCCGGGCCGCCAGAGGTGCTCGGCGGGCCATAAGGCGAGGCCGAGCCGCCTGGAGCAGTCGGCGGGCCGTAAGGCGAGGCGGGACCGCCAGGCGTGCCCGGCATGCCATAGCCGGCCGACGAACCGTCGAAGGCTGTCGGCGGGCCATAGGGGCCGGCCTGCGGGCCGAACGGGCTGGGCGGACCGGCCGCACCGGGCGGACCGAACGGGCCTGCCGCACCGGGCGGGCCGAACGGGTTGGGGGCGCCGAACGGGTTGGGCTGGGGGCCGTAGGCAGGGTTGTGGGACTGCTTGGGGGCGTGGCCGAAGAAAGTGCGTGGGGCGACCAGGAGCATGGCGCCGACAGCGAGGTAGGCAAGGACCTGGAGGGCGGAGACGACGATGTTGAGGCCGATCCAACCTTCCGGGTACGCCGAGCTCAGCGCGTCGCTGATCGACCCCGGCGCCGGGTCGCCGGAGCGCTGCACCAGCACCGTGAGGAACGACGCGAGGCCGCCGAGCGTGCCCAGCACGGACAGCACCAGCGCAACCGTGCGCGCCACCCGGCTGCCCCGGCGCAGGCCCAGCCCCAGCACCGCGAAGAGCGCGAAGAACAGGATCGACAGAACCGCGGCGAGTGCCGCGTCCAGCCAGACGACGGTGACGAAGTTGTCCGCGGTCTCGCCGGTGGCCGCATCCCGGAACCGGCTGACCGTGCCGGGGGCGATGGCGACCGTGGCAACGGCATAGCAGAGGCCGGCCGCGCCCATCAGCCAGAGCAGGACGGACGCGGTCGTCACGGCAGGCGGTCGCTCGCCGCCGGGCGGCGGAGGCGCGGTGACGGGTGGCATGGCTGCGTACGACATCGATGGCTCCCGCGGTGTTCGGCTGGCAGAAACCTATCGCGTATCGAACACCCGCCGCGGGCGGACCAGAGCGCCTGTGGATAAACGAACCGGCCCGCCTGTGGACAAGCGGGCCGGTTCGGAAAAACGTCGGGCAGGATGGGCGGACGCCGATGGTCAGGCCGAGTCGCGCGGCGGCCTTTGCTCATCGGCGGGCGGAGCGGAGTGGGGCGCGGCCGGCGGCTGCTCGCCCTGTTCCCCGGAGGCCGAGGCAGCAGAAGGAGGTTGCTCACCAGACGACGACCCGGGCAACGACCCGGGCAACGACCCAGACGACGAGTCGGGCACCGAACCGGCCGACGAACCAGGCAGCGCGTCGGACACCGAACCGGCCGACGAACCAGGCAGCGCGTCGGACACCGAACCGGCCGGCGAGTCAGAGACCGGACCAGGCGCCGAAGCCGATGCGTCGGTGGACGTGCCGGGCACCGCCCCGGAAGGCGGGTCGGTAGGTGTGGGCGGCAACTGCCAGGGGTCACTCGGCGGACCGAACTCGTCCAGCGGCGAAGCCGGAGCCTGCGAGGCCGGCGGCCCGTAGGTAGGCGGCCCATAAGAGGGCGGCCCGTAAGCCGGGGGGCCGTAAGACGGAGGTCCATAGGCCGGCGGGCCATAGGCCGGCGGGCCATAGGCCGGGGGTCCGTACGACGGCGGCCCATACGACGGCGGCCCGGAGAAGGGCGGCGTCGACGAGGGCGGCGCGGACGACGGCTGCCACGGGTTGCCGGGCTCACCCGGCGGAACGGGCGGCGGGTAGGTGCCGGCGCTTCCCGGGTACGGCCCAGGTTGACCCGGGTACGGCTGGGTCCCGGCGGGCGGGCCGTAGGAGGGCTGACCCGGGTACGGCGGCAGACCGGGCGCGGGCTGCCCCGGCTGTCCGAAAGCCGGCTGCCCGGCCTGCGGCGACCCCGGCTGCCCGAAAGCCGGCTGCCCGGCCTGGGGCGACCCCGGCTGACCGAACTCGGGCTGACCGAACCCCGGCTGAGGCTGCCCAAAACCGGGCTGCCCAGGATGGCCGGCTCCCGGCTGCGCAGGCTGCCCGGGCTGACCGATTTGTCCGGGCTGACCGAACTGGCCAGGCGCGCCAAACTGGCCCGGCTGACCGGGCTGCTGCCCAGGGGCACCGAACTGGCCCGCCTGACCCGACTGCTCGGGCTGTTGCCCCGGCTGCCCCGGCTGCTCAAAGCCAGGCTGGCCGGGCTGACCCGACTGACCAAAACCAGGCTGGCCGGCCTGACCAAAACCAGGCTGGCCAAAGCCGGGCTGAGCCGGCTGACCAAAGCCCGGTTGTCCAGGCTGGCCAAAACCAGGCTGCCCATAACCCGCCGGATAAGCCTGCCCAAACCCTGGCTGCTGCCCATACCCCCCAGAGAACCCCGGCTGATACGGACTCCATCCACCCACCGGCTTCCGGAAGTACCGATTCGACGGCGGCACCACCAGCAAAATCACCGCAACGATCAGCGCCCCCAAAGTGAGCACCGTGAACCAGACCCCAACCGTCCCGAGCCAGTCCGGCACCACCCCCGCAAGCCGAGCATCCAACTCCCGCTGGGTAGGCAGCCCACTCGACCCACCCGACGACTGCCCCGCGACCACTTCCGCAAAGTCGCTGACCAGCACCGTCGTCGTAGCCGGCACGAGCACCGCGCAGCACATCAGCACCCCGGAGACGACCCAGGTGATCACCCGCGCCGGCTGCTTACCGCGAAGGTTGAAGAAGCCGAGCAGCCCCAACCCGATCGCGAAGATCAGATAGAGCACGACCAGCATCACCGAGAATCCGACGATGCCCCCGCCGAGCCCGTCGAGCTCCGTGCCGCTGTACGCCTCGTCGTAGACCTGCCCGGCCTGGCCGAGCCCGACGAAGGCGAGGATCGCATACCCCACCTGGGCCACGGCAACAATGAAGAGCAGCGCCGACGCAACGGTCACGGTAACTGGGCGACCCTGTGGCGGCGGCGCCGCCGAGTAGGGCGGCGGCGGATATGTGGGAACGGTCACAGAGTCCTCCTCTAGATCCATTCACGGTATCGGTCTCGAACCAGGTCCCGCGACCGGCACGCACGCTGGGCAACGCTGTGGCAACATCGGGCGACGATGACGCAAATGCCCGCAAAGGGTCGCTCGTTCGAGGGGCGACATGGCTGGACGACAGCACCTAGACTTGCATCTCGTGGCGTCCGTCAGGGACCAGAGACCTTCGACGACGCCCCTTGCCCACACGAGTCGCCCGCCCCGCTCATACATAGCCGGGGCCGAGGCAGACCGAATCCGGGCACCTTCCCGATTGCGCCGGCCGCGTGACCACACCGCGGCCGCCCCAGACCTGACAAGGACCGGTGAGTCCCATGCCGCACGCAGACACCCTGACCGTCGTTCACCATGACGACACCCGGACCCGATTCAAAGATGTCCGATATCAACTCCATCGAGACGGCATCCGCATCTGGTCCGCGGACGGCGAGCACGCCATCACCGACTTCCTGATGACCCACGCATACCGGCATCGAGAGTCGGTGTCATAGCAGGTCAGTGGCATAGCAGAAGGGCCCCGGGAGACCGGGGCCCTTCTGTGCAAGGAAAGTAGGAAGATCAGCCGCGCTGGACCGACAGCCCGTCCTTCGCCGGGTTCAGCGTGACCACCACGGTGTCGCCGTCCTGGATCTCCCCGGCCAGCAACGCCTTCGCCAGCAGGTCCCCGATCGTGGCCTGGACCAGCCGGCGCAGCGGCCGCGCGCCGTAGATCGGGTCATACCCGTGCTCGCCCAGCCAGTCCACCGCGGGCTCGGCCACCGACAGCGTGAGCCGCCGCTCGGCGAGCCGCGCCCGCAGCCGGCCGAGCTGGAGGTCCACGATCTGGACCAGGTCGTTCCTGGTCAGGGCGTGGAACACGACGATGTCGTCGAGCCGGTTCAGGAATTCCGGCTTGAAGTGCGCCCGGACCACGGCCAGCACCTCGTCGGTTCGTTCCTCGTCGCTCATGGTGAAGTCGGCGGTCGCCGAGCCCAGGTTCGAGGTCAGCACCAGGATGGCGTTGCGAAAGTCGACCGTACGGCCCTGGCCGTCGGTGAGCCGCCCGTCGTCGAGCACCTGGAGCAGCACGTCGAAGACGTCCGGGTGGGCCTTCTCCACCTCGTCGAGCAGGACCACGCTGTACGGCCGACGCCGCACCGCCTCGGTCAGCTGGCCGCCCTCCTCATACCCGACGTATCCGGGCGGGGCGCCGACGAGCCGGGCGACGGAGTGCTTCTCGCCGTACTCGCTCATGTCGATCCGGACCATCGCGCGCTCGTCGTCGAAGAGGAACCCGGCCAGCGCCTTGGCCAGCTCGGTCTTGCCGACACCGGTCGGGCCGAGGAACAGGAAGCTGCCGGTGGGCCGGTCCGGGTCGGCGATGCCGGCCCGCGCCCGCCGGACCGCGCCGGCCACCGCGGCCACCGCCTCCCGCTGGCCGATCACGTTGGCCTGCAGGGACTCCTCCATCCGGAGCAGCTTGGCGGTCTCGCCCTCCATCATCCGGCCGGCCGGGATGCCGGTCCACGCGGAGATCACCTCGGCGATGTCGTCGGCGCCGACCTCCTCCTTGACCATCGGCGGCTCGGCGTCCTCCTCCTCGGTCTCGGCGGCGGCCTCCATCTCCTTCTCCAGGCCCGGGATCACCTCGTAGAGCAGGCGGGAGGCCTGCAGCAGGTCGCCGTCACGCTGGGCCCGCTCCTGCGCCGCCTTCGCCTCGTCGAGCTGCTTCTTCAGCTCACCGACCCGGTTCAGCCCGCCGCGCTCGCGCTCCCACCTGGCATTGAGCGCGGTCAGCTCCTCCTCGCGGTCGGCCAGGTCGCGGTCGAGCCGCTCCAGCCGGGCCACCGACGCGGGGTCGGTCTCCTTGCTGAGCGCGAGCTTCTCCACCCGCATCCGGTCGACCTGGCGCTGCAGCTGGTCGAGCTCGACCGGCCGGGAGTCGATCTCCATACGCAGCCGGGAGGCGGCCTCGTCGATCAGGTCGATCGCCTTGTCCGGCAGGAAGCGGTCGCTGATGTAGCGGTCGGACAGGCTGGCCGCGGCGACCAGCGCGGCGTCGGTGATCTGCACCCGGTGGTGCGCCTCGTAGCGACCCTTGAGCCCGCGCAGGATGCCGATGGTGTCCTCGACGGTCGGCTCGCCGACCACGACCGGCTGGAAGCGCCGCTCCAGCGCCGGGTCCTTCTCGATGTGCTCGCGGTACTCATCCAGCGTGGTGGCGCCGACCATCCGCAGCTCACCACGGGCCAGCATCGGCTTGAGCATGTTGCCGGCGTCCATCGAGCCCTCGCCCTTGCCGGCGCCGACGACCGTGTGCAACTCGTCGAGGAATGTCACGACCTGCCCGTTCGAGCTGCGGATCTCCTCCAGCACGCTCTTCAGCCGCTCCTCGAACTGGCCCCGGTACTGCGCGCCGGCGACCATCGCGCCGAGGTCCAGGGAGACCAGTTTCTTGTCGCGCAGGCTTTCCGGCACGTCACCGGCGACGATCCGCTGGGCCAGGCCCTCCACGATCGCGGTCTTGCCGACACCGGGCTCTCCGATCAAAACCGGATTATTTTTCGTACGCCGGGAGAGCACCTGCACCACGCGCCGGATCTCGGCGTCCCGCCCGATCACCGGGTCGATCTTGCCGTCCCGAGCCAGCGCGGTCAGGTCGACGCTGTACTTCTCCAGCGCCTTGTAGGTCTGCTCGGGATCCGCGTTGGTCACCTTCCGGTCCCCACCCCGCACCTGGGGGAACGCGGTGACCAGGGCCTCCTCGGTGGCACCGGCGGTCTTCAGCGTCTGGCCGACCGCGCCGCCGACCCGGGCCAGGCCGGCCAGCAGGTGCTCGGTCGAGATGTACTCATCGCCGAGCGGCTTGGCGATCAGCTCGGCCTCGCCGATCGCGTTGACGAACTCGCGGGAGAGACTGGGCTCGGCGGTGCTCGAGCCGCGGGCGCTGGGCAGCTGCTCGACGGCGCGGGCCGCGGCCCGGCGGACGTCGGCCGGGTTGGCGCCGACGGCCCGGAGCAGCGCGGGCGCGGTGGACCCGGCGGTGTCGAGAAGCGCGAGCAGCATGTGCCACGGCTCGACCGTGGCGTGCCCGCTCTGTGCGGCGTTGGCCACGGCGCCCTTGATCACGTCGCGGCTCTTGGTGGTCAAACGTTCGGCGTTCATGAGCTCCCCTGATCGGCGTCCCACCGGGTGTAACCCAACAGACTTGAGCGTATTTCACTCAACTTTAATCTGCCCAGCAAAGGGCGCCGGAAAATCTCGGGGTGACGGACACCACCGCCGAGAGCGCTCTCCGACGGAAGCGCCGTAACGTGCAGGGAGTGACGCGCCTCCTGTCGCGGCGGCTGCTCCCGCTCGGCTTCATCTTCCTCGCCTCCGGGATCGCCACCGCGGTGGTCGGCCCGTTCCTGGGGCTCTTCCTCAGCACCGCGGTGCACGCCGGTCCGGTACAGGTCTCCGCGTTCCTGATCGTCGCCTCGCTCTCCGGCGTCGCGATGTCCCAGCTGATCGCCCGCGTCTCGGACCGTCGCCCGATGCGACGGACGCTGCTCATCGCGGCGGCCCTGGCCGGTTGCGCCGGCACCGGGCTGACCTCGGTGGTCCGCAACTACTGGGTCCTGCTCGCGCTGACCGTGACGGCGACGGCGATCGCCGGCTCGCTCTACCCCCAGTCCTTCGCGTACGCCCGACAGGTCCTGACCAGCGAGGATCCGACCCGGGCCGCGATGGGGATCAGCGCCCTGCGCACGGTCTTCTCGATCGCCTGGGTCGGCGGCCCGCCGGTCGCTGCCATCATTCTGGACAAAACCGATTTTCGGTACGTCTATAGCACCGCCGCCGTCCTTTACCTGGTCGCGGCCCTGATCACCACACGATGGCTGCCCGAGATCGAGGCCCCCGCCCCCACCACGAAGGACGGCCGGCCCGACGACGCCCGCCCGCCGCGCGTGATGTACCCGATCATCGGCGGCTTCGTCCTGATCACCACCACGATGGTTCTCGGCGTGCAGGCGATGTCGCTGTACGTCAGCACCGACCTGCACGGCACGATCGGCGACTCCGGCCTGGTCCTCGGGCTGTGCGCGGCCCTGGAGATCCCGCTGATGCTCGGCTTCGGCGCGCTCAGCACCCGGGTGCCGCTGCGCCGGCTGATCCTGATCGGCGCGGGGTTCGGGGTGGCGTATCAGGCGATGGCCGCGGTCGCCGGCTCGGTGTGGATGCTGGCGGCGGCCCAGGTGCTGAACGCGGTGTTCATCGCGGCCTGCTCGGGGCTGGGCATCTCGTACGTCCAGGATCTGATGCCCGCGCATCCGGGACGGGCCACGACCATGTTCACCAACGCCTTCCCACTCGGGCAGATTCTGGCGGCACCCCTGTTCGGCATCGCCCAGAAGTTCGACTACCGACTCGCGTACGTCATGAATCTGGGTCTTGCCCTTCTGGGTTTGCTTCTCCTGGCCGTTGCGAGAGCGCCGGCACGCACGGCGCCCGAACCGGTCTTGGAGATCAAGACCGAGAAGGCTTGACGGTTGCGACGAAAGTCACTCTCCGCGGGCTAACGTGGTGATCGTGCGCGTACGGGTGGAACAGACTCCGCTGCCGGGAATCGGCGTCCGACACGATCTCGTGACGTCCTCCGGGCGTACCGTCGGGGTGGTCTCCCACCGCAACGGCCGCCGGGACCTGGTGCTCTACGACGTCGACGACCCGGATGCCTGCCTGGCCTCGATCCCGCTGACCGACGACGAGGCGGAGGCGCTGGCCGACGTGCTCGGCGCGTCGCTGATGCTGGGTCAGCTGGCCGGTCTGCGCCAGCAGGCCGCCGGGCTGCTCACCGAGCAGATCGCGCTGCCGGCCGGTTCGCCGTTCGTCGGCCGCCTCCTCGGCGACACCCGGGCCCGCACCCGCACCAGCGCGTCGATCGTGGCCGTGCTGCGCGACCGCGAGGTGATCCCCTCGCCCGGCCCGTCCTTCCAGTTCGAGGCGAACGATGTGGTCGTCGCCGTCGGTACCCGCGACGGCCTGGACGGCGTCACCGCCATCCTGGCCGGCGACACCCACGGCTGACCGGTCGTGCATCACACCACGGTCCTGCTCATCGAGATCGGGGCCCTGCTGTTCGGCCTCGGAATGCTCGGCCGGGCGGGCCGGCGGTTCGGATTGTCGCCGATCCCGCTCTACCTGCTGGCCGGCCTCGCGTTCGGGCACGGCGGCCTGATCCCGCTCTCGGCCAGCGAGGACTTCATCGGGATCGGCGCCCAGATCGGGGTGATCCTGCTCCTGGTCATGCTCGGTCTGGAGTACTCGGCCGACGAGCTGGTCGGGAACCTGCGCTCGGCGGCGCCGGCTGGGGTCATCGACATGCTGTTCAACGCGCTGCCCGGCGCCCTGTTCGCGCTGCTGCTGGGCTGGGACGCGAAGGCCGCGCTGGTGCTGGCCGGGATCACCTGGGTGTCCTCGTCCGGGGTGATCGCCAAGGTGCTCGGCGACCTGGGCCGGCTCGGCAACCGGGAGACCCCGGTGATCCTCTCGGTGCTGGTCATCGAGGACCTGGCGATGGCGTTCTACCTGCCGATCGCCACCGCGGTGCTGGCCGGCGCGGGGCTGCTCGGCGGCCTGAGCACGCTGGGTGTGGCGGTGGTCACGGTGGTCGCGGTGCTGGTGGTGGCGATCCGGTACGGCACCGTGATCAGCCGGTTCATGTCGGTGAAGGATCCGGAGGCGCTACTGCTGAGCGTTTTCGGACTGACCCTGTTCGTCGCCGGGGTGGCCGCCGAGCTGAAGGTCTCCGAGGCGGTCGGCGCGTTCCTGGTCGGGATCGCGCTCTCCGGGCCGGTCGCGCACCACGCCACCGAGATGTTGTCGCCGCTGCGGGACCTGTTCGCGGCGGTGTTCTTCGTCTTCTTCGGGCTCTCCACCGACCCGGCCGACATGCCGCCGGTGCTGCTCCCGGCGCTGGGCCTGGCCGTGCTGACGATGCTGACCAAGGTCGCGACCGGCTACCTGGCCGCCCGGCGCACCGGGATCGCGCTGCCCGGGCGGCTGCGGACCGGGCTCGCGCTCACCCCGCGCGGCGAGTTCTCGGTGGTCATCGCCGGGCTCGCGGTCGCGTCCGGGGTGGAGCCGCGACTCGCTCCGCTCGCCACCGCGTACGTATTGATCACGGTCATCTCCGGCCCGATGCTGGCCCGCCTGCCGGACTACGCGTGGTTCAAGAAGCTGGTGCGCAGACGGATGGCCGCACAGCGTTCCACGGCAAAACCCCTGCCCAGCGTTGAGTGATCTTGGTAACCACCGATGCGACCAGGAACCGAGCCAAAAGTTACTGTCCAGTATCTGAATGTGAACACTTGACACTTCCGTTCATCCCTTGATCGCGCTACCGTTGCGCCGCGACGACTCTCTGTATTGGGACGTTCGACACGTGCGACGGACAGTGTGATCCTTGTCGCGGTACGAACGGGTGAATAAGGCGGCGGCGTTGAGTGTGCGAGAGGCGACTTTCAGCGGGTTCGACAACCCGGTCGATCCCCGGCCGGCCGAACTGGAGGCGTGGGCCTACCACCCCGAGGCAGTACCACTGAGCTCGATGCCACGGGACTGGGACCTGCTGATCTCCGGTGACGTGCTCGGCCCGACGCTGTTCGAACTGGCCATGGACCGGCAGTGCCCGGCCCGGCGGTTCGCGCAGCACTGTATGTACATCTACGCGGCGGACGGCGTTCGACAGAACGCGACCAGCCAGCGCAAACGGCGGCTCAAGAAGTTCATGGAGCGCGCCGAGCAGGTCGGCGACGAGCCGATGCAGATCTGGGCGCACAACTGCCGGGTCCTGATGACCCGGCCGGAGTTGTTCGACCACCACGACTGGATGGAGGGCGGCCTGGTGCGCAACCCGCGCCGCGTCGGCCTCTTCAACCGACGGTAATCAGTCGGTAACTACATGCAGTGACGGCGGCCTTCCGACATCCGGAGGGCCGCCGTTCTGTGTTCGGAACCGCTCATCTGTCCGGTGAGCGACGCGGGCGCCAGACCACGAGAGCCGTCGAGTGGGTCTCCTGACGAACAAGATCACCCCGGTTCGTGTACGGATTCATCGCCTCCACCTGGGCCAGCCGGGTATACGCGTCGTCGAGTTGCTGCTCCAGCTCGGCGACCCGGTGCTGCAGGTCACCGACCAGCTGCTCGAGGCCGATGATGCGCTTGATGCCGGCCAGGTTGACGCCCTCCTCCTGGCTCAGTTTCTGCACTTCACGGAGCAGCGCCACGTCACGCTCGCTGTACCGCCGGCCGCCGCCGCCGGCCCGGCCGGGCTGCACCAGGCCGAGCCGGTCGTACTGCCGCAGCGTCTGCGGGTGCATCCCGGCGAGCCGGGCGGCCACCGAGATGATCAGGACCTTCGCGTCGGAGGCCTGTTCCACCGAGATGCTGATCTCTTCATACATGTGCCACCTCCGGAAGGTCCCTAGACGGCCTTGCGCAGGCGCGCTTCGAGCCGCTCCCGCCCGGCAGGCGGGGTGAGTTTCGCGAACGTCTCCAGCGCGTCCCGGGCCTCACCGGTCACGCCGGACGGGATCTGCACGTCGACGGTGACGATCAGATCGCCCGACTGGCCCTCCTTGCGGGCCACGCCCTTGCCCCGGGCCCGCAGCTTGCGACCGCTCGGCGTCCCCGCCGGCACCCGCAGCGTGACCGGATTGTCCAGGGTGGGCACCCGCAGGTCGGTGCCGAGCACGGCCTCGGCCAGGGTGATCGGCACGGTTAGCGTGAGGTCGTCGCCGCTGCGCCCGAACAGGTCGTCCGGACGCACCTTGACCTGCACGTACAGGTCGCCGGCCGGGCCACCCCGGTCACCCGGCTCGCCGCGGCCGGACAGCCGGATCCGCTGCCCGTCGGCGACGCCGGCCGGGAATCGCACGTTGATCGTCCGGCTCTTGGTGACGCCACCGCTGCCCCGGCACTCCGGGCACTTCTCGTCCACGATGCTGCCGGAGCCCTGGCAGTCCCGGCACGGCTCGGAGAAGCTGAACGAACCCTGGTTGCTGGAGATCAGGCCGGTGCCCTGGCATTTCGGGCAGGCGCGCGGCGTGGTGCCGGGCTTCGCCCCGCTGCCGTGACAGGTGTCGCAGGCGCCCGGGGTGCGCAGGGTCAGCGGGAGCGTGGTGCCCCGCACGGCCTGCGCGAAGTCCAGCGTCACCTCGGTCTCCACGTCCCGGCCGCGCTGCGGGCCACGCCGCCCGGCCGGAGTGCCGGCGCCACCGCCGGAGAAGATCGAGCTGAAGATGTCCGAGAAGCCGGTGCCGCCGAACCGGCGATCGGCGCCCCCGGCACCCGCGCCGGCCCCGCTGAACCCGCCGAACAGGTCGGACGGATCGAACTGGGCGCCACCGGCACCGGGCCGGCCCGCGCCACGACGAAACGCGCCGGAGCCGAACAGGGAGCGCATCTCGTCATACTCTTTGCGCTTCTTGTCGTCGGCCAGCACGTCGTACGCCTCGGAAGCGGCCTTGAATTTCTCTTCCGCTTCCTTGTTGTCCGGGTTGCGGTCGGGATGCAGGTCGCGGGCGAGTTTCCGGTACGCCTTCTTGATCTCGTCGGTTGAGGCGGACTTGTTCACGCCGAGAACGGCGTAGAAGTCCTTCTCGAGCCAGTCCTTCGAGCTCACTCGGCCTCCCTCCTCAACTTACGGGTGAGGTCCCGCCCGCCGGAGAACCGGCGGGCGGGACCGAATCGGAAACTCACTCCGGATCAGCGACGGCGACCATCGCCGGGCGCAGCAGCCGCTCGCCCAGCGTGTAACCACGCCGCATCACCTCGATGCAGCTCGGCTCGGTGACGTCCGCGGACGTCTGGTGCGCGACCGCCTCGTGGCGATTCGGGTCGAACGGGTCGCCCTTCTCGCCGAAGGCGACCAGGCCGAGCTTGCCGGTCACCGCGGTGAGCTGCTCCGCCACCGAGGCGAACGGCCCGACCAGGTCACCGTGCTCGCGAGCCCGGTCGATGTCGTCCAGCACCGGCAGGAGCGCGGTGAGCACGGCGCCGGTGGTCTGCTCCGCCGCCGCGCCCCGGTCGCGGTCGACCCGCTTGCGGTAGTTGGCGTACTCCGCCGTCACCCGCTGCAGGTCGTGGGTCCGCTCGTCGAGCTCGTTGCGCAGCGCCGACAGCTCGGCACCGAGGGCGGGCTTGGCTTCCTCGACCACCGGAGTCCCGTCCTCCTCGTCGGGCGCGCGGTGTGCGCCACGCTTCTTCTGGGGAGCCTCTTCGGTCGTGTCGATCTCGCCCTGGATGACTTCCCGCTCGGTCGCCGGACCGTCGATGTCGTCGTCCTTGGCTTTCACTTCTTGTCGTCCTCCACGATCTCGGCGTCCACGACGTCGTCGCCACCACCGGCCGTGGGGCCGGCGCCGGTCGCGCCGCCGGGCGCACCCTCACCCGCGGGACCGGCCTGCGGGGCCTCGCTCTGCGAGTAGAGCAGCGAACCGGCCTCCTGCGAGACCTGGGACAGCCGCTCGTGCGCCGACTTGATCTTCTCGATGTCGGTGCCGCCGAGCGCGCCGCGGAGCTCACCGAGCGCCTCGCCGATCTTGTTCTTGCTGTCCTCGGGGAGCTTGTCGCCGCTCTCCGCCAGGAACTTCTCGGTCTGCCACTGGAGCTGCTCGGCCAGGTTGCGGGACTCCGCGTCCTCACGCCGCTTCTTGTCGTCGTCGGCGTGCGACTCGGCGTCGCGCATCATCCGCTCGATGTCTTCCTTCGGCAGCGCGGAGCCGCCGGTGATCGTCATCTTCTGCTCCTTGCCCGTGCCCAGGTCCTTGGCGGACACGTGCACGATGCCGTTCGCGTCGATGTCGAAGGAGACCTCGATCTGCGGCACGCCACGCGGCGCGGGCGCGATGCCGGAGAGCTCGAAGGTGCCGAGCTTCTTGTTGTAGGCGGCCATCTCGCGCTCGCCCTGGTAGACCTGGATCAGCACGGAGGGCTGGTTGTCGTCCGCCGTGGTGTAGACCTCGGAGCGGTGCGCCGGGATGGTGGTGTTGCGCTCCACCAGCTTGTGCATGATGCCGCCCTTGGTCTCGATGCCCAGCGACAGCGGGGTGACATCGAGCAGCAGGACGTCCTTGACCTCGCCCTTGAGCACGCCGGCCTGCAGCGCGGCGCCGACGGCGACGACCTCGTCCGGGTTGACGCCCTTGTTCGGCTCGCGGCCGATCAGGCTCTGCACCAGCTCGGTGACGGCCGGCATCCGCGTCGAGCCACCGACCAGGATGACGTGGTCGATGTCGGCGAGCTTGACGTCGGCGTCCTTGATCGCGGACTCGAACGGGCCCTTGCACCGGTCGAGCAGGTCCTGCGTCATGCGCTGGAACTCGGCCCGGGACAGCGACGTGTCCAGGTGCAGCGGGCCGTTCGCCCCGGCCGTGATGTACGGCAGGTTGATGCTGGTGGTGGTCGCCGCGGACAGCTCGATCTTGGCCTTCTCGGCGGCCTCGCGCAGACGCTGCAGGGCCATCTTGTCCTGGGACAGGTCGATGCCGTGCTCACCGCGGAACGTCTTGACCAGGTGATCGATGATCCGCTGGTCCCAGTCGTCGCCACCGAGGTGGTTGTCACCGGAGGTCGACTTGACCTCGATGACGCCGTCGCCCAGCTCCAGCAGGGAGACGTCGAAGGTGCCGCCGCCGAGGTCGAAGACCAGGACGGTCTGCTCCTTGGTGCCCTTGTCCAGGCCGTAGGCCAGGGCGGCCGCGGTCGGCTCGTTCACGATCCGCAGGACGTTCAGACCGGCGATCTCGCCGGCCTCCTTGGTCGCCTGACGCTGCGCGTCGTTGAAATACGCCGGGACGGTGATGACCGCGTCCGCGATCTGCTCACCGAGGTACGCCTCGGCATCGCGCTTGAGCTTCATCAGCACCCGCGCGGAGATCTCCTGCGGGGTGTACTTCTTGCCGTCGATGTCAATCGACCAGTTGGTGCCGACCTCCCGCTTGACCGAACGAATCGTCCGGTCCGGGTTCGTCACCGCCTGGCGCTTGGCGACCTCGCCGACGAGCACCTCACCGTTGCGGGCGAAGGCCACGATCGACGGCGTCGTCCGGGAGCCCTCCGCGTTGGCGATGACGGTGGGCTCGCCTCCTTCCAGAACGCTGACGCAGGAGTTCGTGGTGCCGAGGTCGATGCCGACCGCACGTGCCATGGTGTTCCTCGCTTCGATTACCGGCTGTGTCGTACGAGCGTGAGTCCGTACAGGGTTGAGTGGAACCGACTCAATGATGCCACGGGTTCGCCAACCGTCAAATCGAAGTTGAGTCGGAGTGACGCAAGTCGAGCGCTGAAGGCCCGTACCGAGCGCAAACACCTCTGTACCTGTCCGGTCACGGCATACCGGTACCCGTTGCCCGACCTGGATAGATCGTGCACGCTTTATCCGTGACGACGCACGGAGAGGCGGTCGAGCAGGAGGCCTCGGCCCCTGTCCCCGCTGAAGCAAGCAAGAAAGACCAGGTCAGCACATCTGCCGTAGGCTTCGGCCCGACACGAGCAGACATTGCTGATCGTACGGGGTCCGGCTTGGCCCGTCCCGCGAACAAGGAGAACGGCATCACCACCGCATCGGTCGCACCCCCACCCGCCGTGGGCAGGCTCGCGGCGGCACTGAACCGGCTGCACACCGCACTCGGCACGGTTTCGTACCCGTTGGTGCTGCCCTCCGCCGACGAGGCCAGGCGCGTCGGATCCGCCCTCCTCGCCCAACTCGACGACTATCTGATCCCCCGCCTGTCCCGGCTCGACGCGCCACTGCTCGTGGTGGTCGGCGGGTCCACCGGCGCCGGCAAGTCGACGCTGGTCAACAGCCTGATCCAGGAGCCGGTGACGACGTCCGGCGTGCTGCGGCCGACCACCCGCTCGCCGGTGCTGGTCGCGCACCCGGAAAATCTCGGCTGGTTCGAGCAGCCACATCTGCTGCCCGGGCTGATCCGCACGGTCAAGACCAGTGACGATCCGAACTCGCTGCAGATCGTCGGGGCCCGCGGCATCGGCCCCGGCCTGGCCCTGCTGGACGCGCCGGACGTGGACTCGGTGGTCGACCACAACCGCAAGCTCGCCGCCCAGCTGCTGGCCGCGGCCGACCTGTGGCTGTTCGTCACCACCGCGGCGCGGTACGCCGACGCGGTGCCCTGGGAGCTGCTCAAGACCGCCCGTCTGCGCGGCACGGTGATCGCCCTGGTGCTGGACCGGGTGCCGCTGGACGCGGCCGCCGAGATCTCCACGCACCTGGGCGAGATGCTGACCGAGCACGACCTCGGCGCGGCCCCGCTGTTCGTGCTGCCGGAGAGCGAGCTGGACGCCCGCGGCATGCTGCCGGCCCCGGTGATCCAGCCGATGCGGCAGTGGTTCGCCCAGCTCTCGGCGGACCCGCAGGCCCGGGACGCGGTGGCCCGGCAGACCCTCAACGGGGCGCTGGCCGCCCTGGTCCCGGTGGTGGCCGGCCTGGCCGAGGCGGCCGAGGACCAGACCCGCGCGGCCCAGGCGCTGGACGAGCGGGTCGAGGCGGCGTACCGGGCGGCCAAGCAGACCGTCCGGGACGGCCTGCAGGACGGCCGGCTGCTCCGCGGCGAGGTGCTGGCCCGCTGGCAGGAGTTCGTCGGCACCGGCGAGTTCATCCGGGCCCTGGAGTCCCGGGTCGGCGCCATCCGCGACAAGTTCATCGCGGCGGTCACCGGCCGCCCCGAGCCCAGCCGCAACCTGCAGATCGCGCTGGAGTCCCAGCTGGTCACGCTGCTGCGCGGGGTCGCGGCGGACGCCGCCGAACAGGCCTGGGCGTCCTGGCAGCAGCACCCGGCCGGGGCGGCGCTGCTGCTCCCCGAGCTGAAGTCGGCCTCGCCCGGCCTGCCCGAGCGCGCCGACCGGATGGTCCGCGACTGGCAGAAGTGGGTGCTCGACCTGGTCCGGCGGGAGAGCGGCGACAAGCGCTCGGTCGCCCGCGGCACGGCGTACGCGGTGAACGGCGCCGGCCTGGCCGTGATGATCGCCGTGTTCACCGCGACCGCGTTCATCCCGACCGGCCTGGAGGTCGCGGTCGGCGCCGGCACCACGGTCGCCGCGCAGAAAGTGCTCGAGGCGGTCTTCGGGGACCAGGCGATCCGTACTCTTGCCGCGCGGGCCCGCACCGAGCTGGTCGCCCGTTTCGACGAACTGCTCGACGCCGAGGCCGCGCGCTACGCGAAACGGACCGCGGCCGTGCGGCTCGAGGCCGAACCCGGCACACTGTTGCGCCGAGCCGCCGCCGAGGTGGAGAGCGCCAGGAAGGACATCGCGTTGACCGGATCGGGGTCATGAGTCTGGTGGAAAAGGTGCGTGACACCGATCGGGTGGACGCCGAGAGCCTGGCGAAACGTCTGGAGGCGCTGTCCCGGTTCCTGCGGCTGGTCGATCCGTACCTGCCGGACGGTGAGCTGGTCAACGCGCACACCGTGGTGGAACGGGCCAGCGGGCGGCTGACGCTGTCCCTGGACCACACCGTGGTGGCGCTGGCCGGCAGCACCGGCAGCGGCAAGTCCAGCCTGTTCAACGCGCTGGCGCGGTTCAAGCTGTCGCCGGTCGGCGTGCGCCGGCCGACCACCGGCACCGCGCACGCCGTGGTCTGGGGCCCGCTGGAGCCGGCCAACCGGCTGCTGGACTGGGTCGGCGTGCTGCCCCGGCAGCGCTTCGTCCGGGAGAGCGCGCTGGACGGTGACGACGAGGCCTCGCTGCGCGGGCTGGTCCTGCTCGACCTGCCCGACTTCGACTCGATCGAGCAGGCCCACCAGCTCGAGGTGGACCGGCTGCTCGGGCTGGTCGACCAGATCGTCTGGGTGGTCGACCCGCAGAAGTACGGCGACCGGATCCTGCACCAGGCCTATCTCTCGCAGTTCAGCACGCACGCCGGGGTCACCATCGTGGCGCTGAACCAGGCCGACCGGCTGAGCGAGTCGGACACCGAGGCGGTGCTGACCGACCTGCGGCGGCTGCTGGAGGACGACGGGCTGACCGGCGCGCCGGTGCTGGCCTCCTCGGCGAAGCAGCCCGGCATGCTGCGCGACCTGCGGGACGCGCTGGAGTCGACGGTCGCCGAACGGCAGGCCGCGCTGCGCCGGCTCGACGCCGACCTGGACGTGGCCGGCGAGGAACTGGCCGAGATGATGGGCCCGCCGGCCGCCGAGGACGAGGTGGACCGGGCGACCGTGCGGCAGCTGACCGACGCGCTCGCGGCGTCCGCCGGGGTGCCCGCGGTCGCCGACGCGGCGGCCTCCGCCTACCGGCAGCACGCCGCGGCGGCGACCGGCTGGCCGCTGGTCCGGGGGCTGCGCCGGCTGCGGCCGGACCCGCTGCGCCGGCTGCACCTCGCGGACAAGCCGGCGACCGACGGGGTGTCGACCGACGTCGTACCCCGGACGTCGCTGCCGGAAGCCGACGCGGCGCAGAAGTCGGCGGTCGGCCTGTCGGTCCGCGCGGTCGCCGCGCGCGCCGCGGCGCCGCTGCCGGAGATCTGGGCCCCGGCGCTGAACGCCGCCGCCCGATCCAGGGCCGGCGATCTGCCGGACGCGCTGGACCGGGCGATCGCCACCACCGAGCTGGGCGCCGAGCGGCATCCGGCCTGGTGGCGGGTGGCCGGCGGGCTGCAGTGGGTGCTGCTCGCCGCGGCCGCGGCCGGCCTGCTCTGGCTGGTGCTGGGGTACGCGCTGACCGCCCTCGGCCTGCCCGAGATCGGTGACCCCGAGGTCGGCTCGGTGCCGCTGGCGACCCTGCTGCTGCTCGGTGGCCTGGGTCTCGGCCTGCTGCTCTGGCTGCTGCTGAAGCCGCTGGTCGAGGCGGGTGGGCGACGGGCGCGGCGACGGGCCGAGCAGAAGCTGCGGGCCGCGGTCACCGATGTCGGCCGCGGATACGTGGTGGCGCCGGTGCGTGAGGTGCTCAACGCGTACGCCCAGGCACGTGAGGCGCTCGGCATGGTGCGTACGGAATAGTTCACGAACATGCCGCGGGCGGTAGGCTCGCGGCATGTCGGCACCCCACAGCGTGTACGAGGCGGTGCTGCACGCGGCCCGCGACGTGATCAAGCTGGACTGCGCGCTGGACGCCGAGATGCTCGGGACGGCGCTGCTCGGCAGCGTCTACTCGATCGCCCCGGAGAACCGCGCCCTGGCCGTCCGCGACTTCGTCGGTGATTTCCTGACCGCCACCGACCACAGCCCCGAGCCGGCCGCCTCGACCATTCGCGAGGTCTTCGCCACGCTCGTGCCGGACGCGGCCGGTGCCGACCGGATCGAGCACGACAAGCACGGTCCGTCGTGGGCCGGGCAGCTGGGGCGGGTCCGGCCGACCGGCTGCTATGCCTACGGCGATGTGTACGGCGATCAGACGTCGTACCTGGTGACGTACGCGTACGAGGACAGCGCCGACGGCGGTCCCGACCACGCCGTGGTGACCCTGGTCGACCACAACATCGGCATCGTCAAGGACATGTTCGTCTCGGCCGCCGCCGACCACGTCCTCACCCAGGTGCGGACGGTCTGCGAGAGCGACGAGCTGACCTGGTTCCGCGACGAGGACCCGGGCCGCCTGCGCGACGAGGTGGACCGGCATCTGCGGATCACCGACGACCTCGGCGAGCTGCCGGCCGACGGGTCGCTCTCCACCGACCGCGCGCTGGCCGCGTCCCGGCTGGCGCTGCTGCCCGCGGCGACCACGCCGCCGCTCGACGAGCCCGGCGGGGCGAACGCCGCCGAGCTGCTCCGGGACTTCCTGGCCTCGCCCGAGGCGGCGCGCGCCGGGCTGGCCGGGCCGGACACCGACCAGCCGTCCCTGCAGTTCTGCCTGGGCCTGCTCTTCGACCACGCGGCGACCCTGCCGGGCGGCGATCCGCTGCGCTGGAGCCCGGCCATCGCCGGACTGTTCCTGCTGGACTGGGTGCATCGCCGCGCGGTGCTGGACATCGACGACGCGGCGATGCTGCCGCAGGTGGTGCGCGCCTGGTCGGCGTACGCGACCTGGCGGCGCGGGCTGCCCGCGGCCGCGATCGCCGAGACCGCGGAGGAGGTGGAGAAGCTGGTGCCGGAGTTCGTCCGGCTCTACTCCACCGGTGAGCGGCGCAGCCCGGCGACCGCGGCGGTGGCGCAGCTGATCGCCGAGGGCGTCGACCCGAACGACTCGGACGCGATCGACGCCTGGCTCGAGGCCAACAGCGACCGCCTCGGCGACGAATAGGGCCTGCCCCGCACTACGCGACCGCGCGGCGGGGCAGATCCGGAGCGCCCCGCCCACGCGACCGCGCGGCGGGACAGACCCAGAACGCGGGTCAGCGGCCGTCCCTCGGCCATCGCGCGTTGCGACCGCCGAAGTCGGGCGCCTCGGAGACGGCCAGCGAGGCGTCGGTGCCGGCGCTCTCCACGTCGGCCGCCAGCGGCACCGCGGCATCCGACCCGGCGTGGTGCCGGCCTACGCGGGAGCTGCGGCGGCGGGCCGGGCCGTTCTCGTCGTGCAGGGTGTGCTCGGCGCGGTGGTGGCCGCGGTACGGACGGTTGGTGTTCCGGCCGCCCTCCTCGGAGTAGGGCTGCGCCATCGACCGGCGGACGTTGCGGCCGGTCGGGTAGTCGTAGTCGAGGATCCGGGCGGCGTTGACGTTCTGCGGGCGTTCGGTCACGTGCTGACCTCCGGCTGAAGCGGGACCGACTCGGGGCCGGTCGGAGACGGTGGAACGGAAGGCGACCTCGCACTCGTGGTGCGGGGAGTGGTCGTGCTCGTCGGCCTCGTCGGCCTGGTCTTCGTCGTCCTGGTCCTGATCGGCCGGTTCTTCGTCGGCCGACTGTTCGTCGGCCGGTTGTTCGTCGGCCGCGTCCGGATCGGTCGAGTCGTCGGCGTCCTCGTCCGCGGACGGGTCGTCGCGCCAGGAACCGGAGTCGCCGTCACCGGAATCGCCGTCATCTGAAGAATCCGGGAACGCCCGGCGACCCACCGGGATCTGCCAGTCGTCGTCCGGAACCGCGGGCAGATTCGGGATCGTCGGGAACGTGGCGACCGGCTTCGGACGCCGCATGCCGCCGTCGGCCGGATTTGAACGTCGCTTAGCCGACAAAACGGGCGGCTCATCGGCCGGAACCTCCGGCAGGCCCGGCACCGTGGGGACCGGATCGGCCGTCCGGACGGGGGGCGACACGCCGGGGGGAGCCGTCGACGGCTGGACGGAAACGGACGGCGGGCGCCCCGGATGGTCGTACGCCGAATGGTTTTGGGTTGGGGGTGAAGGTCGCACCGGACCGGTCATCGGCGGCGGCAGGAAGGGTGCGTCCAGCGCGCCACTGCGGTCGTTCCCGGAGATTTCCCGGGTCCCCGCGGTGATCACCGCGAGGGTCGGCACCGAGGCGAGCGCGACCAGCATGGCGACCAGCATCAGGTACCGCCGGGTCGGGCCGGACAGCCCGTGGTCCTCGCGGTATACCCCGTTGAACCGCTTCCTGAGCACCTTCAGGGGCGGCTCGTAGCCGTCGTCGTCGGGTCGGTGCGGCACGCGGGTGTCCCTTTCGAACCAAAGATCAACCTAGATCCGTCTCGGTCAAAGGGGTGAACGACCCGTCGGCCGTTCGGCAGCGGCGAAGTCGGGCCATTCGTACGGTAGTGACCGTACAAAAAGGTCTAAAGCGGACAAATACCCTTAACGATACGTCAACAGAAAATCTCTATTCGTGATCCACGCACTCTGTAACGTCACTCACTCCCTCTGTCAGGATGGGGGCGACGGCACCGCCGCCGTCGCCTTCCGCCGACCAGCGGGGCACGGCGGGCCGTCCCGGTAGGGGCGCAGTCCCAGCCGGAACGCCGCGCGGCAGCCTCACCCGGCACACGCACGGCAACCCCATGTGGTTCCGCCTCGTTGGCCGGGCGACACCCGCCGCGGGCGCAGAGAGATACAGGGAGACACGGATGGCGAAAGGCAAAGCCGTAGCGGCACCCCCCTCGTCCGGGGGCAGTGACGCTCCGGCCGGCGGCTTCGTCCAGTTGCTCACGCCCGACGGTGAGCACCTCGGCAGCGTCACCACGGCGGACGGCACCACGTACTCGGTCGACTTCACCGACGACGAGTACCGCGGTCTCTACCGCGATCTGGTGACCGTGCGCCGGCTCGACGCCGAGGCGACCGCCCTGCAACGGCAGGGCGAGTTGGGACTCTGGGCCAGTCTGCTGGGTCAGGAAGCCGCGCAGGTCGGCTCCGGCCGGGCGCTGCGCGCTCAGGACATGGCGTTCCCCACCTACCGTGAGCACGGCGTGCTGTACTGCCGCGGGATCGACCCGATCATGCCGTTCGGCCTGTTCCGGGGCGTCGACCAGGGTGGCTGGGACGCGAACGAGCACAAGTTCAACAGCTACACCATCGTGATCGGCTCGCAGACGCTGCACGCGACCGGTTACGCCATGGGCATCACCATGGACGGCAAGACCGGCAGTGCGGACGGCGAGGCCGTGATCGCCTACTTCGGCGACGGCGCGACCAGCCAGGGCGAGGTCAACGAGGCCTTCGTGTGGGCCGGGGTGTTCAACGCCCCGATGGTCTTCTTCTGCCAGAACAACCAGTACGCGATCTCCGAGCCGCTGGAGCGCCAGACCCGGATCCCGCTGTACCGGCGGGCGGCCGGCTACGGCTTCCCCGGCATCCGGATCGACGGCAACGACGTGCTGGCCAGCTACGCGGTGACCCGTGCCGCGCTGGACAACGCCCGGACCGGCCAGGGCCCGACCCTGATCGAGGCCTACACGTACCGGATGGGCGCGCACACCAGCTCGGACGACCCGACCCGCTACCGGATCGCCTCCGAGGTCGAGTCGTGGAAGGCGAAGGACCCGATCTCCCGGGTCAAGGCGTTCCTGACCAAGCAGAAGCTGGCCGGCGACGACTTCTTCGCCGAGGTCGACGAGACCGCCCGCACGCTCGCCCTGGACCTGCGCGAGCGGGTGCTGGCGATGCCGGATCCACAACCGGTCACCATGTTCGACCACGTCTATCCGAACGGCTCGCCGGACCTCGATGAGCAGCGCAAGGCGTTCACCGAGTACCACGCGACGTTCGAGGGGAGTGGGCACTGATGGCCGAGACGATCACCCTGGGCAAGGCCCTCAACCACGGCCTGCGCCGCTCGCTGGAGAGCGACCCAAAGGTCGTGATCATGGGTGAGGACGTCGGCAAGCTCGGCGGCGTCTTCCGGATCACCGACGGCCTGCAGAAGGACTTCGGCGAGGACCGGGTCATCGACACCCCGCTGGCCGAGGCCGGCATCGTCGGGACCGCGGTCGGCCTGGCCATCCGGGGTTACCGCCCGGTCTGCGAGATCCAGTTCGACGGGTTCGTCTTCCCCGCTTACAACCAGATCGTCGCCCAGGTGGCGAAGATGTTCTACCGCTCCAAGGGCAAGGTCCGGGTGCCGATGGTCATCCGGATCCCGTTCGGCGGTGGCATCGGCGCGGTCGAGCACCACTCCGAGTCCCCCGAGGCGTACTTCGCGCACACCCCCGGCCTCAAGGTCGTGAGCTGCTCGAACCCGGCCGACGCGTACACGATGATCCAGCAGGCGATCGCGTCCGACGACCCGGTGGTCTTCTTCGAGCCGAAGCGGCGCTACTGGGAGAAGGGCGAGGTCGAGCTCGACGCCTCGCTGGCCGGCGCCTATCCGCTGCACTCGGCCAGGGTGGCGCGGCCCGGGTCCGACGCGACAATTTTGGCGTACGGGCCGATGGTGCGCGTCGCGCTGGACGCCGCGGCCGCCGCGGCGGAGGACGGGCGCAGCCTGGAGGTCATCGACCTGCGCACGCTCTCGCCGGTGGACTACCCGGTCATCTTCGAGTCGGTCAAGCGGACCGGCCGCGCGGTCGTCGTGCACGAGGCGCCCGGCAGCGGCGGCCTGGGCGGCGAGCTCGCGGCCCGGATCAGCGAGGAGTGCTTCTACTCGCTCGAGGCTCCGGTGCTGCGCGTGACGGGGTACGACATTCCGTACCCGGCCGCCCGCTCCGAGGAGGAGTACCTGCCCGACCTGGACCGGCTGCTGGACGCCGTCGACCGTTCCTTCGGCTGGTGACCCCGATGTCGCGGATAAAGGAATTCAACCTGCCCGACCTGGGCGAGGGCCTGACCGAGGGCGAGATCCTCGCCTGGCTGGTCAAGGTCGGCGACACGATCGAGCTGAACCAGCCGATCGTCGAGGTCGAGACGGCGAAGGCGGCCGTGGAGATCCCGGCGAAGTGGGCCGGCGTCGTGACCCGGATCTTCCACGAGGCGGGCACCACCGTCGAGGTGGGCCGGCCGATCATCTCGATCGACACCGACCCGGGCGCCGGCGACCTGCCGGAGCCGTCGGCCGAGTCGCTGGCCGCGGTCCAGATCGCGCCGAAGGAGGGCGCGGTCGAGCCCGGCATGGTCGGCAGCCCGGCACCCGCGGCGCCCGGCGTCGGCCGCACTCCGGTGCTGGTCGGCTACGGGGTCCGGGAAGCAAGCGTGAAGCGGCGGCCGCGGGTCAGTGCCGCGGCGGCGCCGGTCTCGGTCGTCCCCCCGGCGGCCCAGGCTGTTGCTCCGGCCGCACCCGCTGTTGCGCCGGCGGCGACTGCCGTGCCGGCTCGCAGTGGGCCGGTGCTGGCCAAGCCGCCGGTGCGGAAGCTCGCACGGGACCTGGGTGTGGACCTCGCCACGATTCCGGGGAGTGGGCCGCTGGGGTCGGTGACCCGGGATGACGTACACCAGGCCGCCGAAGGCGTCGCGAAGCCGGCGGCAATCCCGGCAGCTCGACCCGTCGCGGTCTTCGACGCGGCCCGTGAGCAGCGCATCCCGGTCAAGGGGGTGCGCAAACTCACCGCCGAGAACATGGTGGCCTCGGCGTTCACCGCGCCGCACGTCACCGAGTTCCTCACCGTCGACGTCACCCGGAGCATGAAGGCGCTGGAGAAGCTGAAGGCCCGGCGGGACTTCGCCGACCTGCGCGTCTCCCCGCTGCTGCTGGTGGCCAAGGCGGTGCTGCTCGCGGTCGGGCGGCACCCGATGGTCAACTCGTCCTGGTCCGCGTCGACCAACGAGATCGTGGTCAAGGAGTACGTGAACCTCGGGATCGCCGCGGCGACCGAGCGCGGGCTGATCGTGCCGAACGTCAAGGACGCCGGTCGTCTCAGTCTGCGGGAGCTCGCCGAAGCTCTCAACGAGCTGATCCGCGTCGCGCGATCGGGCAAGACGCCGCCGTCGGACATGGCGCACGGCACGCTCTCGATCACCAACGTGGGCGTGTTCGGGATCGACACCGGGACCCCGATCCTGCCCCCGGGCGAGTCGGCGATCCTGGCGTTCGGTGCGATCCGGCCGACCCCGTGGGTGCACAACGGCAAGATCAAGGTGCGCCAGGTCACCACGCTCGGGCTCTCCTTCGATCACCGGATCATCGACGGCGAGCTGGGTTCCAAGTTCCTCCGGGACATCGGTGAGTTCCTGACCGACCCGGAAGCGGCCCTGCTGGCCTGGACCTGATTACCTGAAGGTCATCTACCCGACAGACTTTAGATTCTTAGGCAGATGACCGGGATCACCATCTAAATAGTTGGCAAGGTCCACCCTTGCGGCGGACACTTAAGGCACAGCAGAGATGCGCGCCGAGGGTGTCCGCCACAAGCGGCCCGAAGGTGGCACATCGAGATACCGGCCACCACCGGGGAAACGAGCAATACCGTGAACGTGATCGACCGCATCCGTCGCCGCCGCCAGATCAACCGCCAGCACCGCGCCATCGACCGCGCCATGCAGGCCGCTCCGACCCAGGCCATGCGCGACGAGATCGCCTTCCTCGCCCAGCGTCAGCCCTTCTAGGCAGAGCGCTCACCAACCGGCCCGCCCGCATCATCCGGGCGGGCTGTTTCGTATCGGCGACCGGACGGACACCCCGCGTGGCATTCCCTCTGTGGCGTACACCGGGATTTTCTCCGTCGCGAACGCCCGGTACGGTTGGGCACTGGTTCCCGACCCGGCACGGCCGGTCGGAGTGGGAACCGGGGCTCTCTTCGGCGCCCCAGCACGGCCAGGCCTGAGTAGCTGGCACGACCCGCGGCGGATGGTCGCCGAGGGGTCGCGTCCGTGCAAAGCTGGCACGGCCGCATTGATGAGGAGGCGCGTATGACGTCCGAGGGGCAGCACGCCGGTCAGCCGGCCGAGGCCGCGTCGGGCGGACCCGAATCCGACGGTCAGCGAGTGTCGGGCCGGGCATCGGCGCCGCCTCCGACCGAGGGCACCCCCACGTCGTACGGTCCGCCGCCGCAGACGGCGCCGGGCGGGGGGTCACCGTTCGTGGTTCCGGCGGTCTCCACCTTCGGCTCGGGCTCCAGCCCGGGCGGTACACCGTATGGATCGGCGCGCGCGCCGGAGCCGGAAGAGGCTTCGCCGTACGGCTCGGTCACTCCGCAGGCCTCGCCCTACGGTTCGGTCTCGCCGGGTTCGACGTATGGATCGCAGCAGCCGCAGTCCGCGTGGGCGCCGCCGGCACCCGCCGGTGAGCCGCAGCAGCCGGACTTCGGGTCGGCCGGGCCGTTCGGGCCGGCCGGGTTCACGCCGCCGGGGCGGGCGTCCGCCTCCGTGCCGCAGTCTTCCTCCTCGGGCGCGTCCGGCTTCCCGCCGCCGCCTTCGGGTTTTCCGCCGCCGTCCTCGGGCGATGCCTTTCCGCCGCCTTCGGGGGATGCTTTTCCGCCGTCGTCTTCGGGGGATGCGCCGGGATTCCCGCCGCCGACCACCAGCAGTGGCCTGCCCACCCGGACTCCGGGTGCCTCCGCGGCCGCGGCCGACCAGTCGACCTTCTCCGCGTTCGGCGAGCAGAAGGCGCGCGTCCCCGGTGCCACCCTCACCGATCTTCCGGATGCCTCCGGCCGTCCCGGCCTGACCGGCCCGGCCGAGAACAGCTGGCTCGGCAACGCCGCCCGCCCGGCCGCCGAGCCGGCGCCGAAGCAGCAGCCGCAACAGCAGGCGCAGCCGGCGCCGGCCGCCAACACGTTCCCGACCCGGCAGGGCGACAGCGGCGGATTCCCGCTGCGGGCGCCGGCCGGACCGGCCGCGGCCGACGAGCCGAACGGCTCCGGACCCAACCTCGACCTGCCGATCCGCAGTACGTCGGGGTATGCCGCGCCGCCGACCGGGACTCCGTCGACGTACGGGGCGCCGGCGTCCTACGGCACGCCCGCCCAGGCGTCCGAGCTGCCGTCGCCGTTCGGTGAGTCGTCGTCGGCCACCCCGTTCGGTGCGTCCACGCCGCGGAACATGCCGCCCTCGTTCGGCGAGCCCGCGTCCGCCCCGTCCTCCGCTCCCGCCTTCGAGCCGCCGGCCGGCCCGGGTGGCTTCCCGCAGCGGGTGCCCGGTGCCGCGCTCGGCTCCGGTGGCTCACTGCCCGCGCCCGGTTCGGCTTCGGTCTCGCCGTCCGGGGCGGCCTCCGTGCCGTCGGTCCGGGCCGTGTCGGTTCCGCCGGTCGCCCCGTCCTCCGGCGGTGGCGCGCCGCCATGGTCATCCGGCGCCGCCTCGGTGCCCGGCTCCTCCTCGATGCCGGGAACCGCTTCCATGCCTCAGTCGTCCACCTCCGCGCCCGGGTCGTCCGGCTCGGCCTCGGTCTCCGGGCCCGCTTCGGGATCGGTTCCGCAGCCGCGGGATGCCGGCACCGCCCGGCCCGCCTCCGGGTCGGCACGTCCGGCGACCGCGAGCGTTTCGGTGCCCGGCCTGGTCACCCCGCCTACCGACGGTGCCGAGTTGCCGCCGCCGGCCACCTCCGCGCCGCGGGCCGGGGTGTATGGGCGGCCGGCTCCGGCGCCTGAGGAGCCTGCGGAGACGCCGGCTGCTGAGGAGTTCAGCGCGGCTCCGTTCCCTGGGGCTCGGATGCCGGAGGCGTTCGCGCCGGATTCCGGGGCGGCGGCGAATCCGTTCGCGCCGAGCTCCGGCCAGCCTGGGAATCCGTATGCGCAGGACGCCGGGGCGGCGAATCCGTTCGCGGCTCAATCCGGGGCGGCGGCGAATCCGTTCGCGCAGCGGTCGCCTGAGCCGCAGTCTCCGATCGCACCGCAGTCGTCATTCGCACCGCAGTCGCCTTTCGCACCGCAGTCGCCTTTCGCACCGCAGGAGCGACCGGGGGAGCAGCCGCAGGACAGCTTCACCTCGCAGGAGAGTTTCGCTCCGCAGGAGAGCTTCAACCCGCAGGACAGCTTCGCTCCGGAGCAGCCGAGCCAGGGCAGCTCCCGCTTCGGCCAGGAGGGCAACGGCTTCGGCCAAAGCCAGAACCAGAGCCAGAACCAAGGTCAGAGTCAGAGCCAGGGCCCCAGCGGCGCGCAGACGAACCCGTTCGCCCAGCGCTCCCCCGGCGATTCCTTCCCGCCGCCGCAGCGTGGCGAGGAGGGCTCCGGTGGCTTCGGCGCGTTCCCGGGTTCTCAGCGTGGCGAGGAAGGCTTCGGGACGTTCCCGGCGCCGCAGGGCGAAACCCCCGGAGCGGCGCCGCAGTCGCCGGCCCGGGCCACCGCCCGCGCCTCGGCCAGCGCCCGCGTGTCCCCGCCCGAGCCCGGCGCCCCGACCAGCCCGACGTCCGGCAGCGCCCGCGTGACCCCGCCCGAGGGCGGCGGCACGGCCTACGGCACCCCGGCGGAGAGCGGCACGGCTTACGGCACCCCGTCCGAGGGCGGCACGGCCTATGGCACCCCGTCGGAGGGTGGCACGGCTTACGGCACTCCGTCGGGAATCCCGTCCGAGGGTGGCACGGCCTACGGGACCCCGGCGTCCGGCTCGCCGGCTCCGGGCTTCCCGCCGCCGAGCTCCGCCTCCCCCGGCTTCCCGCAGCAGGGTTTCCCGTCCCAGGGATTCCCCCCGCCCGGTTCGCCGGCCGCCTTCGCCGGCTCGCCGGCCGGTGCCCCGTCGTTCCCCCCGCCCCCGCCGCAGTTCGGCCCGGGCGAGGAGCCGACGTTCCCGCCGCCGTCCTCGACGTTCCCGGGCGGCCCGGCAAATACCCCATTCGGCGCGCCGCAGCAGGGCGGCCCGGCCTGGGGTGACTTCACCACCGGCGCCCCGCCGACCGCCCCGTTCAACGAGCACACCACGGACGTGTCCGGCCGCGGCAACTCGCCGTACGTTCCGGCCCCGGCCCTGACCCCGATGCCGGGCGTGCCGACCTCGGACCCGTTCGGCGCCGATCCGGCGGCGCGGGCCACGGTCACCCCGCCCGGCCCGGAGGACACCACGAGTTGGCCGGGCCCGGCCGAGCAGGGCGGGTTCGACCAGTTCAAGCCGGACGAGCCGCCCGCCCCGCCGAAGCCGGTGGTGAAGACCGGCCCGGTGACGCTGGCCGTGGTGCTGGGTGCCACCCTGCTGCTGGCCGTCGTCTTCGGCCTGGTCTACCTGATCGCCGGCGGTGGTGGCGAGAGCTACGCCGTGGGTGACTGCGTGCGCAACGGCACCAAGGTGTCCAAGGTGGCGTGCACCGAGTCGGACGCGTACCAGGTCAAGCAGGTCGTCGACGCGAAGGAGAAGTGCGCCGACCAGGCGCAGCCGTTCCTTCAGGCGGACGACAAGGTCTACTGCCTGGTCAAGCCGGCCGGCTGAGCATGTTGTGATCCTGATCGGCCACCAGGCCGGTCAGGATCGCGCTGAGGCACCATGGTCGGATGACTTCTCGCGTGCGTGCCCCCGAGCTCAAGGGTCGCGGCTGGCTCAACACCGGTGGGAAGGCCCTCACTCTGGCCGACCTGCGGGGCAAGATCCTTCTGCTCGACTTCTGGACCTTCTGCTGCATCAACTGTCTGCACGTGCTGGACGAGTTGCGGCCGTTGGAGGAGAAGTACGGTGACGCCCTGGTCGTGATCGGCGTGCACTCCCCGAAGTTCGAGCACGAGCGGGACCCGAAGGCCCTGGCCGCCGCCGTCGAGCGGTACGGCGTGCACCACCCGGTCCTCGACGACGGCGACATGCACGTCTGGCAGCAGTACGCCGCGAAGGCCTGGCCCACCCTGGCCGTGGTCGACCCGACCGGTTATCTGGTCGCCTCGATGGCCGGCGAGGGTCACGCCGAGGGCCTGTCCCGGCTGATCGACGAGCTGGTCGCCAAGCACGAGGCGGACGGCACGCTGCACCGCGGCGACGGGCCGTATGTTCCGCCCCCCGCGCCGGACGGTCTGCTCCGTTTCCCCGGCAAGGCGATCGAGCTGCCCGGCGGGAACCTGCTGGTCTCGGATTCGGCCCGGCACTCGGTCGTCGAGCTGTCCGCGGACGGCGAGTCCCTGGTCCACCGGTTCGGCGGCGAGGAGCGGAATCAGCCGTTCAGCGAGCCGCAGGGCCTGGTCCTGCTGCCCCCGGCGGTGGCCGGGACGGCCGGTTACGACGTGGTCGTCGCCGACACGGTCAACCACCAGCTGCGCGGGCTGAACCTGACGTCCGGCGAGATCACCCTGGTCGCCGGCTCGGGCCGGCCGTGGCGGTCCAGCGTGGACGATCACGCGCACGACGCGCTGGCCGCCGATCTGTCCTCGCCGTGGGATCTGGCCTGGTTCGACGGAAAGGTCATCATCGCGATGGCCGGCATCCACCAGTTGTGGTGGTTCGACCCGATCCAGCGCACGGTCGGCGTCTACGCCGGCACGACGGTCGAGGCGCTGCGCGACGGCCCGCTGCCCGACGTCTGGATGGCCCAGCCGTCCGGCCTGTCGGCCACCGAGCACCGGCTCTGGATCGCCGACAGCGAGACGTCGGCCCTGCGCTGGATCGAGGACGGCGCGCTGCACACCGCGGTCGGTCAGGGCCTGTTCGACTTCGGTCACGTGGACGGCCCGGCCGACACGGCGCTGCTCCAGCACCCGCTCGGTGTCGCCGCGCTGGCGGACGGCTCGGTGCTGGTCGCGGACACGTACAACGGCGCGGTCCGGCGCTACGACCCGGCGTCGAACGAGGTCTCCACGGTGGACTCCGGTCTCGCCGAGCCCAGCGACATCCTGGTCACGAGCGGCGGCGACGTCCTGGTCGTCGAGTCCGCCGCGCACCGGCTCACCCGGCTCGCGCCCGGCGTGGTGAAAACGGTCGCCGGCGAGCGGCACAAGACCGAGCGCCCGCCGTCCCACCTGGCGCCGGGCGAGGTCACGCTCGACGTGATCTTCACGCCCGCCCCCGGGCAGAAGCTGGACAGCCAGTTCGGCTCGCCGCTGCGGCTGACCGTCTCGGCGTCCCCGGCCGAGCTGCTGCTCGACGGCGAGGGCACCACCACCGACCTGTCCCGCAAGCTGGTCCTCAACCCGGACGTGCCGAAGGGCGTGCTGCAGGTGGTCGCCCAGGCCGCGACGTGCGACGTCGACGCCGAGTACGGCGCCTGTCACCTGACCCGGCAGGACTGGGGTGTGCCGATCGTCGTCGACCCGGCCGCGCCGAACCGTCTGCCGCTCATTCTCCGGGGTCTGGACGGCTGAACGGCCGTACCGGAACCGGGAGCCCGGCCCGCACCGCGCGGGCCAGCTCGACCGCGCCGGGGGTGTCCCCGTGCAGGCAGATGGAGCGGACCGGAACCGCGATCACCGTGCCGTCGACGGCGACCACTTCGCCGTCGACGGCCATCCGGGTCACCCGCTCGACCACCGCGGCCGGCTCGTGCACCAGCGCGTCCGGCCGCGACCGCGGCACCAGCCGCCCGTCGGGCAGGTATCCGCGGTCCGCGAAGCCCTCGCCGACCGCGGTGAGCCCGGCCGCCCCGGCCACCTCGAACAGCACCGACCCGGGCTGGCAGAGCACCGGAAGCGCCCGGTCGTAGGCGAGCACCGCCGCCACGACCGCCTCGGCCTGCCCCCGGTCGACGGCCGCGGTGTTGTAGAGGGCGCCGTGCGGCTTCACGTACCGCACCCGGTCGCCGGCCGCCCGGCAGAACGCCTCAAGGGCCCCGATCTGGTAGAGCACGTCGTCGCGGAGCTCGCCGAACTCGTAGTCGATCCGCCGCCGACCGAATCCGGCCAGGTCCCGATAGCCCACCTGGGCCCCGATCGCGACCCCCCTGCCGACGGCGGCCCGGCAGACCCGATGCATCGTGGACGGATCGCCGGCGTGGAATCCGCAGGCCACGTTCGCCGAGGTGACGACGTCGAGCAGGGCGTCGTCGTCACCGAGTCGCCAGGCGCCGAAGCCCTCGCCGAGGTCCGCGTTCAGATCAATCGGGGTCACACAGAAAATCATCCCGCAGGGTCAACCGTATGCGGCATCACTACCCGCTGGTAACCTACGGTGCCGTAACCTGGATCTCGTGACGACCTCAGCCCCGTTTCGGATGAAGCCGACCGACCTCGGCAAGCCGCGACTCCGCGGCCGGTTGCATCAGTACGCGTTCTTCGTCGCCCTGGTCTGCGGCGCCGTGCTCTGTTCGATCGCGCTGACCCGGCCGGGCATCGCCCCGTTCATCAGCTGCCTGATCTACAGCATCACGGTGTGCGGCCTGTTCGGCATCAGCGCGCTCTACCATCGGCGCGTCTGGAGCGAGCGCGGCTACCAGATCATGCGCCGGATGGATCACTCGATGATCTTCATCTTCATCGCCGGCACGTACACGCCGTTCTGCGTCCAGCTGCTGAGCAAGGGCATGGCCGAGCTGATGCTCGGCCTGGTCTGGGGCGGCGCCGTGGGCGGGGTCGCGCTCAAGGTGATCTGGCCGAACCTGCCCCGCTGGGCCGGCGCGCCGCTCTACGTCGCCCTCGGTTGGGTCGCCGTCGGCATCATCCCGAACGTGCTGCACGTCGGCGGCGTGACCTGCCTGGTCCTGATGCTGGTCGGCGGCGCGATCTACACGATCGGGGCGGTCTTCTACGCCCTGCGCCGGCCGAACCCGTGGCCGACCGTTTTCGGTCACCACGAGTTCTTCCACGCCTGCACGCTGGTGGCCGCGATCTGCCATCACATCGCGATCTACTTCGCGCTTTACGCCTGACGGCGGTCGCACGCGAAAATCGGCCCGGCGGTTCGCCGCCGGGCCGATTTCACTGTCTGAAGCAATTAGGGGTACGGAGTTCAGCGGTACGCGGGCGGCGGGGGCGGCGGCACGTCGTCCTGGCGCACCTCGCGGTACTCGTTGGTGTAGCCCGTCCCAGCGACCGGGGCGGCTGTCGAACGGGTGACGACCGTGCGCCGGCGGCTGTTCCAGAACCAGAGCGTGGTGACCAGTCCGATCAGGCCGGCGGCCATCAGAATCCAGCCGATCACGCTGATGTCGAGGCCGCTGATGTCCGCGTTGACGGCGAACGCCAGGATCGCCCCCAGAGCGAGCAGGAAAATACTTGCGCCGATGCCCATCGGGTCCTCCTCGAAAGCGGCCGGGCCATCCGGTTGAGAACCTGGCTCGACCATCCTGAATACGTCGATCGAGGCCTTACCCGGACGCGCGAAGTTCCAATCAGGCAAGCTGTTCCAATGACCTTGAGGACGCTGATCCTGCTACGCCACGCCAAAGCGGAGACTCCCGGCGAACTACCCGACTTCGACCGGAGTCTGACTGATCGGGGCACATCGGACGCTGATGCGGCCGGCGCCTGGCTGGCGGACGAGCGACTGCACCCCGACCTGGTGATCTGCTCGCCGGCCAAGCGCACCCGGGAGACCTGGCAGGCCGCGTCGGTGGCGCTGGCCCAGGGCAGCCCGGGCCACGGCGCACCCGAGGTGCACTACGAGGACCAGCTCTACTACGGCGGCCGGACCGAGGTGTTCGACCTGCTCCGGGCGGTGCCGGAGACGGTCCGCACGATCCTGGTCGTCGGCCACAACCCGACCATGTCCGAAGTGTCCGCCCTGCTCATCCCGGACGAGCAGTGGGACGGCGCCGCGATGGAGATGAAGACCTCCGGGCTCGCCGTGCACACCAGCGAGGCGGCCTGGTCCGAGGCCCAGCCGAAGGCGATGCGCCTGACACGTCGGCACACCGCCCGCGGCTGAGGACCGCTACTTCCGGTACCAGGTCCGGGTGCTGGCGTAACGGACGTTGCCCATTTTGTCGTACGCCCGAATCTGGATCTTCATGGTTTTGCTCTGCTTCGCGGTGTTGACCGAGAGCAGGTAGGCGGAGTGCGTGTCCCGCGCGACGACCTTGCCGTTGACCAGCATCTCGACCCGGCTGATGCCGCTGAAGTCGGTCGCCTTCAGCGAGACGTTCACGGTGCCCTTGACCTTGGCCTTGTTGGCCGGCGCCTTGGTGATCGTGATGGTCGGCCCGGTGTTGTCGGCGATCACCAGCTGGTTGTAGATCCGGGAGTTGCCGAACTTGTCGGTCACCTTCCAGGTCAGGCTGACGTACCCGTTGGCGCCGCCGGTCGTGACCGGGAACGCGTAGGCCACGTAGGGACTCGACCCGAGCGACTTCCCGTTCACCGAGAGCTCGACCGAGGCGAAGCCGACGACATCGGTCACGCCGAGCAGCTGCGCGTAGAACGAGGCGCCGACGTGCGCCTTGTGCGCCGGCCGGTACCCGGTGGCCGTCGGGCCCTCGGTGTCGACCTTCACCACGCCGTTCACGACCCGCTTGTTGCCGAGGGTGTCGGTCAGCGTCCAGACCAGCAGCGCCGAGCCGTTCGGCGCCCCGGTCACCGGAATCGTGTAGGGCGCCGAGGTGGCCGTGCCGACGGGCGCGCCGTTGACCGCGAGCTCGACCTTCTCGACGCCGCTCGGGTCGGTGGCGGACCCGATCGAGGTGACGAAGTCGCCGCGGACCACGGTGCCGTTGACCGGCGTGACGTTCGCCGGGAACGGGCCCTGATTGTCGAGGACCACCGGGCGGATCAGGGTGGTGTCGTTGCCGGCCCGGTCCCGGACCACGACGGCGATGGTCCCGTTGACGACCGGGAGCTTGCCGGCCCAGCGGGTGGTCCCCTCGATCTGCGTCAGGGTGATCCCGTCCTGGCCGAAGATCGTGTCGATGTCCGAGTCGGCGCTGGTCACCACGACGTTCGTCGGCGAGGTGACATACGTGCCGTCGGTGGTCGGCGTGAGCATCGTGGCGACCGGCGCGACGGTGTCCGCGAGCACCGTGACGACCTGCTCCGAGACGTTGCCGTCCTGGTCGTAGGCCTTGACCGTGATCGTCAGGTCGCCGTTGTAACCGGCCGGCGGCTTGAGCACGGCGCCGTTGCCGAAGTTGGTCACGGTGGCGGCCACTTGACCGTCGATCACGAACTCGACCCGCTCGACGACGCCGTCGGCGGCCGGGACCGGCGTGACCAGCACGCCCCGGGCCGGCACGAGCTGACCCGCGGTCAGGCCGGTGGACTGCAGCAGCGATGCGACCTCGGCGGCCGCGGCGGCCGGCACCGGGCTCACCGGCTCGGCGGCGACCGCCGGACCGGCGGCCAGGCCGACCAGAAGAAGGGAGGAAAGACAGGAAGCGATGATGCGCACCAGAGCCCCCGCTCGATGATCTCAAATATCGAGCACGATCTTACCGGTACGTCGATACGGTTACGTCCTCCAATTAGGTCAAGATCTGGAGAACAACGAAGGCCGGCGGACGCCATTGTCCGCCGGCCTACGTCTTTTTCAGGAGAGTGGGAAAAGCTTTTTAGCTCAGAACACGTCCTCGTCCAGGTCCATCAGGTCGAGGGTGGTGTTCTCGATGATCCGGCGGTCGGAGCCGAGCCGCGGCAGGATCTCGCGGGTGAAGAAGCGGGCCGCCGCCACCTTGCCGGTGTAGAACTTCTTGTCGGCCTCGGAGACCTCGCCGTTCAGCGCGTTCAGCGCCACCTCGGCCTGGCGCAGCAGCAGCCAGGCGAGGACCACGTCGCCGAGGGCGAGCAGGATCCGGCGCGAGGTCAGACCGATCTTGTAGAGCTCGCGGGCCTCGCCGTTCTGCACCGCGGCCAGCCAGCCCATCGTCACGCCGAGGATCTGCTGGAGCTCGCCGAGCCCCTTGCCCAGCGCCAGCCGCTCGTCCTTGAGCTGGCCGTTGCCGGCCTCGCTCTCGATGAAGCCCTGGATCTCGGTGGCGATCGTGCCGAGCGCGCGGCCGTTGTCCTTGACGATCTTGCGGAAGATCAGGTCCAGGCTCTGGATCGCGGTGGTGCCCTCGTACAGGGTGTCGATCTTCGCGTCCCGCACGTACTGCTCGAGCGGGTAGTCCTGCAGGAAGCCGGAGCCACCGAAGGTCTGCAGCGACTCGTGGCCGAGCAGCTCGTACGCCCGCTCCGAGCCGACGCCCTTGACCAGCGGCAGCAGGAAGTCGTTGACCCGGCTCGCGATCTTGGCGGCCTTCTCGTCGCCGGCGGCCTCCGCGATCGCGACCTTGTCCTGCCACGACGCGGTGTAGATCACCAGGGCGCGCAGGGCCTCGGAGTACGACTTCTGGAGCATCAGCGAACGACGTACGTCCGGGTGGTGGGTGATGGTCACCCGCGGAGCCGCCTTGTCGTTGCTGACCAGGTCGGCGCCCTGGACGCGGTTCTTCGCGTACTCCAGCGCGTTCAGGTAGCCGGTGGAGAGGGTGGCGATCGCCTTCGTGCCGACCATCATCCGGGCGTACTCAATGATCATGAACATCTGGCGGATGCCGTCGTGCTTGTCGCCCAGCAGCCAGCCCTTGGCCGGGGTGCCGTGCTCGCCGAAGGTCATCTCGCAGGTGTTGGAGACCTTGAGGCCCATCTTGTGCTCGACGTTGGTGGCGTAGACGCCGTTGCGCTCGCCGAGCTCGCCGGTCGTACCGTCGAAGTGGTATTTCGGCACGATGAACAGCGACAGGCCCTTGGTGCCCGGGCCGCCCACACCCTCGACGCCCACCGGGCGGGCGAGGACGTAGTGGATGATGTTGTCGGTCAGGTCGTGCTCACCCGAGGTGATGAAGCGCTTGACGCCCTCGATGTGCCACGAGCCGTCCGGCTGCTGGATCGCCTTGGTGCGGCCGGCGCCGACGTCCGAGCCGGCGTCCGGCTCGGTCAGCACCATCGTCGAGCCCCACTGCTTCTCGACGAAGAGCTTGGCCCACTCCTTCTGCTCGTCCGTGCCCTCGGTGTGCGCCACGTGGGCGAAGGAGGGGCCGGACGCGTACATCCAGATCGGGGCGTTCGCGCCGAGAATCTGCTCGGCGAGCGCCCACCACAGGGTGCGCGGGGCGAACGTGCCGCCCAGCGAGCCCGGCAGGTCGAGACGCCAGAACTCGGAGGCCATGAAGGTCTCGTACGACTTCTTGAAGGACTCCGGCAGCGGCGCGGTGTGCGTGGCCGGGTCGAACACCGGCGGGTTGCGGTCAGCGTCGGTGTAGCTGGCCGCGAGGTCCTCGCGGGCCAACCGGTTGACCTCGGCGAGAACGTCGCGCGCGGTCTCCGCGTCGATCTCGTCGAACGGCGCCTGGCCGAAGGCCTGGTCCGCCCCGAAGACCTCGAACAGATTGAACTGGAGGTCCCGAAGGTTGCTCTGGTAGTGAGTCATGGTGTTTGGCCCGCTCTCCGAACGCGAGTTACCCGTCAGTAACTAGCACTGTATTACTGATCGGTAGGCAGCGACAACCCGGGCAGCGATCTGTGACCAACCCACCTGCTCGGGGGGCGTGTTCGTCGGATCGAGGAACCGGCGTCGCCGATCGGGTGGTCACCCGGACAGCCGTTCGGCCATTTGCGGGTTTCGAACCGGGATCCACGTATCGCACACCCACGAGGTTCGTTGCTCCGGATAGACCAAGCTTTAAGGGGGACAACCATGTTCGCCACGATCAAAAGCCTGATTCCGGAACCCCGCCAGGCGAACCAGCCGCGAAATTACGTCGGCCGGCACCGCCAGCCCGAGCAGGCCCCGCCGGCACCGTCGCCGGTGCCGTCCTCGCCCACCGCACCGGCTCCCGCGGAGCCCGAGGAGAGTCCCGCCGCCTAGCTTCCGGCGGCTCGGGGACCCGGCTCAGCTTCCGGCCGCGCCGACTTCCCAGCTGGGCACCGGGACCGAGGCGCCGGCGTCGGGACCCGCGTACTCCAGCAGGACCAGCGCGATGTCGTCCTCCAGGCGCCCGTGCACCCAGTCGACCAGCGCGGTCTCCAGGGACGCCAGCCCGTCGCCGACCGTGCCGTGGCCCAGCAGTCGCCAGGCGCGATCGGCGGTCGGGAAGAACTCGCCGTCCCGGCGCGCCTCGCCCAGGCCGTCGGTGAAGAGCAGCAGACGGTCGCCCGGCTCCAGCCGCTCGACCCGCGCCTTCACCTCCGGCATGAACCCCAGCGGCGGCGCCGGGGCCGGCGGCTCCAGCGGAATGACCTGGCCACGGCGGAGCAGCAGGGGCGCCGGATGTCCACAGTTGACGATCGTCAGCGTGCCGCCACGCTCCTCGACCAGGGCCGCGGTCACGAAGTCCTCGTCGCCGACGCTGCGGGCGACGGCCCGGTCCAGGTCGGCCACGATCGACTTCAGGTCGGCCCGCTCGAACGCGACATGCCGGTAGGAACCCAGCACGATGCTCGCCAGGCGGACCGCGTCCAGACCCTTGCCGCGCACGTCACCGATGATGATCCGGACGCCGTACGGCGTGTGCAGCGCCTCGTAGAGGTCGCCCCCGATGTCCGCGGCCGCGGTCGCCGAGATGTACCGCCCGGACACCGCCAACGAGCCGACCTGCGGCCCGATCGGACGCAGCACCGCCTGCTGGGCCACCGAGGCCAGCTGGCGCAGCTCGGCGATCCGTTCGGTCTGGCGCTGGCGCATCGTCGCGGCACCCACCGCGATCCCGGTCGCCAGCAGCACGCCGAGCAGATAGACCATCCCGCTCGGGCCGGCCGCACCGGCCTGGCCGACGAAGACCGCGCCGAGCACGGTGGCGACCACGCCGACGCCGACCACGTACTGCCAGGCGGCGAAGAGGGCGGCGACCATCGGGGCGATCGCGAGCAGGCCGACGTAGGCGGCCGAGGTGGTGTCCGTGGACTCCATCGCGGACACGATCACGAGCAGCACGAGGGCCGCGCCGAGGCCGGCGCGGTTCCCTGAACTCATCGGGCGGCGGCCCGGCGCGAAGGTAGGCATGGTTCCGCGGAACAGCATGCCCGATCCACGTCACATCGGGCATCAACTTGACCCCTTGTCCGATGAGGTTCTGACCACCTGTCAGTGGCGGGGTCATTCGGTCGGTCCACGGGAGGCGGCGCGGCGATGACACGATGTGCCGATGAACGACGATCTCCGTGACCGTCTCCGCCAGGGTTTTCGCTGGACGGACCCGGGTCCGCCGGCCGACTATCTGGTCAGCGACCGGTCCGGCTGGTGGCGGGATCCGGCAATTCTGGACGGAGTGGGCCCGGCGCTCGCCGATTTCTTCCGGGCCGAGCGTCCCACTGTCGTGGTGTCACCCGAAGTGACCGGATTTCTGCTCGGGCCGCTCGTGGCGCGGGCGCTCGGCGTCGGGTTCGTGGAGGCGTACCGCGCCGGGGCGCGCCGGGCCATCGCGGAGCCGATGCTCTGGGCCGAGGTCCCGGCCGATCATCGAGGAGAGATTCAACATCTTGGCGTACGGCGTGAGCTGCTCGCCCCCGACGACCGCGTGCTCGTCGTCGACGACTGGGCGTCGACCGGCGCCCAGGCCCGCGGCCTGCGTGGGCTGCTCGGCGATCGGTACCTGGGGACTGCGGTGATCGTCGACGAGTGCCCGCCCGGGGTCACCGCCGAGTTGACCATCCGCAGTCTCCTGACCGCCGCCGACCTCGAGCCGTGAGGTCCTCTGTGCTCAGTATTTGCGCTGGTAGCCGGCGAGCGCGCCACGGCCGATCTGCCAGCCGATCGCGGCGTAGGTGGCCAGCCCCTGCACCACGTACGGGTCCTGGGCGATCAGCTCCTGCGCCTCGGCCTCGGTGTCCACGTCCAGCAGGATGATCCCGCCCACCGGCGGGTCCTGCCGGCCGGCGGTCACCGCGAGGCCCCGCTCCTCCAGCCCGGCGAGGAACGTGAGGTGCTGGTCCCGCGCCTGGTCGACCTCGGCGAGCGGCTTCTGGTAAGTCGAAATCATGAGATACACGTCGTCATCGTAGATCTCCGCTCCGGCCACCCGACCCGCCGACGGAAACCCGGCGTGGGATCCGCGGCGACCCGATCGGGGGACATCGCGCGCCGGGTGGCGGAGGGCTGAGCGGGCAGGGCCGATCGGCCGTCCGGGCGGTGACGATTTGCCCTGTATGAGAGCTACGTTGCAATGGTGCAGATCCAGATCATCGCGACCCCCGATCCGGCGTTGATCGCGGCGGCGACCAGGCGACGGCTGCGGACCCCGGTGCTGGTGGCCCGCAGCGCCGGCTGGGTGCTGCTGCTCGTCACCGCGCTGATCCAGTTCGTCACCGGCGACCTGCAGCCCGGCCTCCTGATCGCCGGCGCGGCGCTCGCCCTGGCGGTGCCGCTGGTGCTGCTCAACCGGACCGCGCGCCGGTCGATGCGGGGTGGCCGGCCGGCCACCTACGAGATCAGCGACGGGGGTGTGGCCCGCTCGGACGAGGTGGGGCGGCACGCGTACGCCTGGCGGGCGTTCCGGAGCGTCGAGGCGCTCTCCGGCCAGCTGATGTTCAGCCTGCGCGGCGGCCGGTGGGTGCGGGTGCCGACGACCGGCCTGAGCACGGCCCAGGTGGACCAGGTGCTCGGCGCCGCCTCCGCCCAGGGTCTGCGCGTCCATCGCTGAGCCTGGGGGCGGGGCTCACGTCGTACCGTCGCAATTGCCTTTCAGGGTTTGCGGAACATCAGGTAACCCTGGGGCTGGTGCTCGGTCTCCGATGCGGCCCGTTCCAGGCGCGCGACCTCGGCAAACCCGGCGGACGCGCCGAGCCCGGCGAAGAAACCGACCGGGTGCCACCAGATGTCCAGCTCGATCGTCGGGCCGTAGCTGCCCATCATCGGATGCCGCAGCCCGTCGCCGACCTTGAACGCGATGACCAGGTGGCCGCCCGGCGCGAGCACGCGGTGGAACTCCGTGAACGCGCGCGGCAACTCCTCCGGCGGCGTGTGGATCAGCGAATACCACGCGACGACGCCGCCGAGCGAGGCCTCCGGCAGGTCCAGGTCCAGCACCGAGCCGACGGTGAACTCCAGCAGCGGATGCGTCTCCCGGGCCACCGCGATCATCTCGGGTGACAGGTCGAGCCCGCCGACCGCCAGCCCGAGGTCGGCGAGGTGCCCGGTGAGCCGGCCCGGCCCGCAGCCCGCGTCCAGCACCGGCCCGGTCACCACCTCGGCGAACGCGGCCAGGACCGCACGGTCCCAGGGGTTCTGCCGGAGCTCGTCCTTCAGCAGCGTGGCGTAGGGACGCGCGACCGTGTCGTAGGCCGTCCGGGTGCGATCCAGATGGGACATGCGGCGACCCTAGCGGGTCGGCCACGTCCGGAAGTTGAGCGCCGAGCGGCTCGCCGTCGGACCGCGCTGGCCCTGGTAGCGAGACCCGTAGACGGACGAACCATACGGGTGGTCGGCCGGGCTGGACAGCCGGAAGATGCACAATTGCCCGATCTTCATGCCCGGCCAGAGCTTGATCGGCAGATTCGCCACATTGGAGAGCTCCAGCGTGACGTGACCGGAAAAGCCCGGGTCGATGAAGCCGGCCGTGGAGTGCGTGAGCAGGCCGAGGCGGCCCAGGCTGCTCTTGCCCTCCAGCCGAGCCGCGAGCTGCTGCCCGAGAGTGATCACCTCAAGCGTGGACGCCAGCACGAACTCGCCGGGGTGCAGCACGAACGGCTGCCCGTCCTCGACCTCGACCTCGGCGGTCAGGTCGTCCTGCTGCTCGGCCGGATCGATGTGGGTGTAGAGGTGATTGTTGAACACCCGGAAAAACCGATCCAGACGTACGTCGATGCTGGACGGCTGGATGAGCGAGGGCTCGAAGGGCTCCAGCGCGAAGGAACCGGCCTTGATCTCGGAAACCAGGTCACGGTCGGAGAGCAGCATCGCAACACCATACCGAGCCTGTTCACCGGTCCCCGACCGGCGTGTCCGGCGGCCGGGTTCATGTCACCCGGTCGGCGTGTTCGCTGGCAGGTTCGAACATGTGTTCGATAGACTGCTCGCATGGCATCCTGGTCCGAGTTCGCCGCCGTCGAGCCCTCGCTCGCCGCCGGCATCCGCGCACTCCTGCAGCAGTACGGCCCCGGCATGGGCTACCTGGCCACGATCCGCCCCGACGGCGGCCCGCGGGTGCACCCGATCTCGCCGGTCTTCGCCGGCAGCGGGCTCTACTGCTTCCTGGTCAACTCGCCGAAACGGCGCGACCTGGAGCGGGACCCGCGCTACGCGCTGCACTCCTACCCGCCGGAGCTCAGCGACGACGAGGCCTACCTGTCCGGCCAGGCCTACCCGGTCCGCGACCCGCGCACGGTCGCGTCCATCGCCGACGCCCTGCGCGCGTCCCCGGAGGTGGACTGGCAGCTCTTCGAGCTGAACGTGGAGTCGGCAACCCTGCGCCACCACGGGCCGGCCGGCGCCCTGCCGCTCGCCGCGGCCCCCCTGCCGATGCCGATCTCGCAGAGCTGGCGAGCCCCCCGCAAGTTACCCCGCAAGCTCGCCATGGTCGGCTGACCGTTTCCGCCCGGCCACCCACGTTGCGGGGTGCTTCCGCCACGGCGCCGGATAATCGGGTACAGTGATGCCGCTTGCGGGTGTAGTTCAATGGCAGAACATCAGCTTCCCAAGCTGACAGCGCGGGTTCGATTCCCGTCACCCGCTCAGATGCAGGGGGCCTCTGTCCACGGAAAGCGTGGACTGGGGCCTCTTCGCCTTTCTGCCTGGGGGCCGAGCCCCCAGACCCCGCGTTACGGTGGTGGCGGATCGCTCCTCGGTTCCTGGCCGACGCTCTCCGCGCCCTTGGCGCGACAGTGGCCGCTCGCGCGCAGCTCGCGCCGGGGCGGCTCGCTCTTCGGCTCCTGGCCGGCACCATCCGCACCTTCACGCTGGCGCGGCCGTTCGCACGCGGCTCGCGGCTGGGCGGTTCGCTCCTTGGCTCCTGGCCGACGCTTCTCGCGCCGTCAGCGCGACAGCGGTCGTTCGCGCGCAGTTTGCGGCGGGGGCTGTCCGCTCTTCGGATCCTGGCCGGCACCTCCCGCGGCTTTGGTGCGGGAGGCGGCCATTCGTGCGCAGCGTGCCGTGGGGCGCGGGTCAGTTGGCGAGGTTGAATCAGCGTCGGCCATGCCCCGGGTTGTCGGGACGCCGTCGCGTGGCTCGGTCATGGGTGGGTTCAGCAGTCGGCTGTGTGTCGGGTGGTCAGGTCGGCGGGTTCAGCCAGGATGGGGTCAGGCGCCGATGTCGACGAAGACGTTGTCGATTTCGCCGGCGAACTGGTCGTTGGAGAGGCCGGGGCCCTTGCCGCCGATGCGGAGCGGCTCGGCGTTGGCGATGGACAATGCCGGCGGGATCGTCACCGCCGCGCAGGGCCTGCCGTCGACCAGCAGGGTCAGCCGGTCCGAGGTCCGGCTGCACTCCAGGTCGTGCCAGCGCCCGTCCGCCACGTCCATCCGCGGCTCAGCCCGGTAGATCCGGGCCCGGTTCCCGGCGATCACGCAGCTCGGATGCCCCTGCTTGTGGTCGACCTGCAGCTTGAACTGACTGACCCCGCCGACCGAGTAGCCCTTCTGCACCACGTTGGCGCCGTCCGCCAGGTCGCCGTGGGTCATCAGGACCGACGCGCCGTAGCGCAGCGGCCGCCGGCCCGGGTTGAGGCTGTCGTCCCGCTGCCCTTCGAGGATCGCCCGGGGGCACTCCCGCTCCTTGGGCAGGTTGCACCGGTCCGGGTAGGCGACGGCGAGACCGGTTCCGCCCGGTACGAGGCGGAGCGTCCCCCCGTTCTCGCCGAGTGGCCGCAGTTCGTGTTCCCCGCTGGTGTCCTCGATCGGCTTGCCCACGCCGTCGTCGAAGTCGTAGCGCAGGGCGACCGGCGCGCTGGCGGTCTGGACCCGGCTGAGGTCTGCGGGCGCCGGGAAGCGGGCCGCGTTGGGCAGCACGCCGGCCGTGGGTGACGGCAGGATCTCGAGCGCGGGGTGTGCGCCCGCGGGTGTGCTGACCACGCGGGGGGTCAGGAAGAAGAGGCTGCCCAGTACGAGGGTTGCGGACAGGGCACCGATCGGAACGGCACGCCGCCGGGAGCGAAACATGGGGCTATTGTCCGCATTGTCAGTTGGCCCCTGTGTCGAAACTCCGGACACAGAAAAGACCACTCGTACGCGTTAGCCCGAAATGCCGAACCTGAAAGACCCGACCGTAACCTTTCACGAATCGACGCCGAAGAGCACGCCGAAGCGGGTCGAAGAGGAGCCGAAGAACACCCGGCGAACAGCGCACAGATCAGCGCGCCGACACCGCCGCGTGCGCCGGCTCTCCGATCACCGCGTGCAGCACGTCATCCAACGTGATCACCCCGAGCGGCCGCCGCCCGTCGCTGACCAGCACGATGTGCAGCCGATCCCGCCGCATGGTCAGCAGCAGCTCGGCCAGGCTCCGCTCCGGCGACACCACGGCCAGCGGCCGGATCACCTCGGCCGGGATCGGCAGCCGCCGCTGCGAGCCGGGGATCCCGAGCACATCCTTGACGTGCACGAACCCCAGCACCCGCCGGGTGTCCCGCTGCACCACCGGGAACCGCGAGCGCCCGCTCCGGGTCGCCACCGCCTCCAGCGTGGCCGGTGACACGTCCGCCGCCACCGTCGTCACCCGCGACCACGGCAGCAGCGTGTCGGCCGCGGTCCGGTTGTTCAGGCCGAGCGCGGCGTGGATCCGCGCGTACTGCTCCGAGCCGAGCAGCCCCTCGCTCCGCGCCTGGGTGACCATCCCGGCCAGCTCCTCGGCCGTGAACACCGTCTTGACCGCGTCGGTCGCCTCGATCTTCCACAGTCGCAGCACGGTCCGGGACGCCCAGCGCATCGCGACCAGGAGCGGCTTCGTCGCCGTACAGAAAGCCAGCATGAACGGCCCGAGGATGAGCGCGGACCGCTCTGGCCCGGCCAGCGTGATGTTCTTCGGCACCATCTCGCCGATGACTGTGTGCAGGAAGACCACGACCATCAGGGCCAGCACGAACGCGACCGGGTGCACCGCGCGCTCGGGCAGGCCGATCGAGTGGAACGGCCCCTCCAGCACGTGGGCCAGGGCCGGCTCGGCGATCGCGCCGAGCGCCAGCGAGCAGATCGTGATGCCGAGCTGGGCACCGGCGATCATCAGCGGGATCTGGTTCATCGCCGACAGCGCCCAGCGGGCCGGCTGCGAGGTCTCGGCGAGCGGTTCGAGCGCGGTCCGCCGGGAGGCGATCAGCGCGAACTCGCCGCCGACGAAGACGCCGTTGCCGAGCAGCAGCACCACCGTGATGATCACGTTAGTCATCGGCCGGCTCCTCGGGCGGGGCGACGACCCGGACCTGCTCGATGCGGTGCCGGTCCACCTCCATGACGGTGAACTCCCACGCGTTCTCCTCCAGGGACTCGCCGACCACCGGGATGTGCCCGAGCCGGGCCAGCAGGAAGCCGGCGAGCGTCTCGTAGGGCCCCTCCGGCAGCTGGAAGCCGGTCTGCTCCAGCACCTCGTCCTCCCGCAGGAGGCCGTCGACCAGGAACGTCTTCTCGCCGCCCGGGGCGGTCAGCTCGGCGGTGCCGGTCTCGCCGACCTCGGTGTCGTACTCGTCGGCGATCTCCCCGACGAGCTCCTCGATCAGATCCTCGACGCTCACCACGCCGTCGGTGCCGCCGTACTCGTCGACGACGATCGCCAGGTCGGCGTCGGCAGCCCGAAGAGCAGCCAAAACCTTGTCAAGACCAAGACTTTCCGGTACGTACACCGGCTCCCGTGCAACGGCCGAGACCTTGGTCGCAGCCCGCCGTTCGGGCGGGACGCCGAGCGCGTCGTTGACCCCGGCCACGCCGGTGACGACGTCGAGCGTGTTCTCGTACACCGGAAAGCGGGTGTGCCCGGTCCGCCGGGCGATCGTGATCAGGTCGGCAACGCTGGCCGTGGTCTTCAGCCCGACCACGTCGACCCGCGGGGTCATCGCCTTGGCGGCGCGTTTCTCCCCGAACCGGATCGTGCGGCGCATCAGCGTCGCCGTCTCGGCCGGCAGCGCGCCGGCCCGGGCGCTGATCGCGGCGAGCAGGCCCAGCTCCTCCGGCGAGCGGGCGCTGGCCAGCTCTTCCTGCGGCTCGATGCCGAGCCGGCGGACCAGCCAGTTGGCCGTCCCGTTCAGCGCGGTGATCATCGGCTTGAGCAGCCGGGAGAAGCCGCGCAGCGGGGCCGCGGTGGCCAGGGCCAGCGGCATCGGGCGGGCCAGCGCCGCGTTCTTCGGCACCAGCTCGCCGAAGAGCATCGACACCAGGGTGGCGACGACCAGCGCGAGCACGTGCGTGACGGTCTCGGTGGCGGATCCGGTCACCGGCTCGACCACCGGGCTGATCAGCCGGGACAGCGCCGGCTCGGCCAGATAGCCGGTGAGCAGTGCGGTAAGTGTGATGCCGAGCTGGGCGCCGGAGAGCTGAAAGGACAGCTCGTGCAGCGCGGTTCGGACCGTCTTGGCCCGGCGGTCACCCGCCTTGGCACGCTGATCGATCTCCGCCCGGTCGACGGTGACCAGGCCGAACTCGGCGGCCACGAAAAACGCGTTGCCCACCGTCAGCAGCGCGAACGCCGCCAGCGGGAGCACCGCGGTCAGGAGCAGGCCGTCCATGATCGCTTCACCTCGGCCCTCATTCTGCCGGACCGGGACCATCCGATACCAACCGTGGTGGTGACAAGCACCTTTACCGTCGGGTGATGAACCTCCTCGAAGAGTTCACGCTCCTCGCCCACGATCAACTCGGCCGCCGGATCATCGACAGCACCCGGGTCGATCACGGCCTGGGCGGAGCCGTGTTGCTGGAGCTGGCGCTCGCCGAGCGGATCGACGTGGTGGACCGCCGGGTGGTGACCCGGGGCACCGGCTCGCTGGGTGACCCGCTGCTCGACGACGCCTGGGCGCGGATCGCCACCGACCGCCGGTCCCGCAAGCCGGTGGACTGGGTGAAGTGGTTCGCCAAGGGCACCCAGCGCCGGGTGGTCGAGGGTCTGGCCGCGGCCGGCGTGCTGCGGATCGAACGGAGCCGGGTGCTCGGTGTCTTTCCGCGGACCCGGTACCCGGCCGCCTTCGGCACCGAGCCGGTGGCGCGGACCGAGGCACGGGAGAAGCTCCGGGCGGCGGTGCTCGGGGCGGGACCGGTCCCACCCCGTACGGCCGCGCTCTGTGCCTTGGCGGCCGCAACCGAGCTGGACCGCAAGATTCTCGCGGACCTGGACCGGAGAGTGGTCCGGGCCCGGCTGAAGGAGATCGGGCAGGGCGACTGGGCCGCCGCCGCGGTCCGCAAGGCGATCCAGGACATCCAGGCCGCGATCATGGCCGGCGCGGTCGCCGCGAGCACGGCGGCCGTGATCAGCTCATGAGGAACGGCCGGCCCCGTCCGGGACCGGCCGTTTCACGTGAATCATGAACCGCTAGGTCAGACGTCCTGCTTGAGCGAGCGGAGCAGGACCGTGGCCACGTCGACCACCTCGACCTCGTCCTGCTTGCCCTTGCCGGTCACGCCGTCGCCGATCATCGTGTAGCAGAACGGGCAGCCGACCGCGATCGTCTTCGCGCCGGTGGCCAGGGCCTCCTCGGTGCGCTCCACGTTGATCCGCTTGCCGATCCGCTCCTCCATCCACATCCGGGCGCCACCGGCGCCGCAGCAGAAGGAACGTTCCTGGTTACGCGGCATCTCGACCAGGTTGGCCGCCTCGCCGAGCACCTCGCGCGGCGCGTCGAACACCCGGTTGTGCCGGCCCAGGTAGCAGGGGTCGTGGTAGGTCACGTCGCCCTCGATCGGCTGGACCGGGGTGAGCTTGCCCTCCTTGACCAGGTGGGCGAGCAGCTGGGTGTGGTGCACCACCTCGACCTCGAGGCCGAGCTGCTCGTACTCGTTGCCCAGGGTGTTGAAGCAGTGCGGGCAGGTCGCGACGATCTTCTTGGACTTCTTCTCGCCGAACGCCTCGGTCAGCGTCTCGACGTTCTGCTGGGCCAGCATCTGGAAGATGAACTCGTTGCCGATCCGCCGCGCCGGGTCGCCGGTGCAGGTCTCACCCTCGCCCAGGATCGCGTAGTTGACCCCGGCCTCGTGCAGCAGCGTCGCCACCGCGCGGGTGGTCTTCTTGGCCCGGTCCTCGAACGCGCCGGCGCAGCCGACCCAGAACAGGTAGTCGAAGTCCTCGACCTCGCCGACCTTGGGCACCTCGAAGTCCAGGCCCTTGGTCCAGTCCTCGCGGGTGTTCTGCGGGGCGCCCCACGGGTTGCCCTTGTTCTCCAGGTTGCGCAGCATCACGCCGGCCTCACTGGGGAACGACGACTCGATCAGCACCTGGTAACGGCGCATGTCGACGATGTGGTCGATGTGCTCGATGTCGACCGGGCACTGCTCGACGCAGGCGCCGCAGGTGGTGCAGGACCAGAGCACGTCCGGGTCGATCACGCCCATGTCCTCGGCGGTGCCGATCAGCGGGCGGTTGCCCTCGGCGAGCGCCAGCACGTCCATGTGCGCGAGCTGGGCCTCGGTGGCCTTCTCCTCGCCGGTGAGGTCCTTGCCGCCGCCACCGAGCAGGTACGGCGCCTTGGCGTACGCGTGGTCCCGCAGCGACAGGATCATCAGCTTCGGGGAGAGCGGCTTGGCCGTGTTCCAGGCCGGGCACTGCGACTGGCAGCGGCCGCACTCGGTGCAGGTGGAGAAGTCCAGCAGGCCCTTCCAGGTGAACTGCTCGACCTGGGCGACGCCGAAGAGGTCCTTCTCCGGGTCGGCCTCCTCGAAGTCGAGCGGCTTGCCGTTGCTCATCATCGGCTTGAGCGCGCCCAGGCCGGAACCGGCCGGCTTCTCCGGGCTGCGCTTGAAGTAGATGTTGAAGAACGCCAGGAAGCGGTGCCAGGCCACGCCCATCGTCGGGTTCAGCGAGATGGTGATCAGCCAGCCCATCGAGATGAGCAGCTTGATCAGGGCGCCCCAGGTCGGCCCGTCCGCCCAGGCCGGCAGGCCGGCGCCGATGGCGTGCGAGAGCGGGGCGGCCCACACCGGGTACGGGAACGTGCCGTTGGCGACCTTCAGCCCGCGGATGACGAACCCGCAGACCAGCACGCCCACGATGATCGACTCGACGAAGTAGGCCTGCCACATCGTGGAGCCGAGGAACCGGCTGCGCTTGACCGCGCCGGGCTTCTGCCGCTGCCGGACGAAGATCAGGTAGCCGATGCCGACGGTGCCGAGGATGCCGAACCACTCGGTGACGAATCCGAAGATCGCCCAGTGGCCGATGATCGGCAGCTCGCCGTCGGGCGTGACCGCCTCGAAGTAGGCCTCGAGGACCAGCGACGACAGGATGATGAAGGAGAACATCACGAACCAGTGGGCCGCCCCGATCGCGGACCACTTGAGCATCCGGGTGTGCCCGACTGACTCCTTGAGCAGGGTCTTAGTACGGGTACCCCGGTCGGTGAACCGCTCCGGTGCCGGTTGGCCCGACCGGATCACCTTGGTGATCGTCAGGACGGCCCGGACCGCCAGCGCGACGGCCACCACCGTGACCGCCCCCGCCAGAACGGTGGCGATGATCTGCGCGATGCCCATCTGTGTAGTGCCTCCTCGGTCGGCTGGGCGCCAGCCTATGTTACCCATGAGTAATAGGCCGGTGTGGGCCGCAGGTCAAGGACTTGCGGCCCCTCAGCCGAAAGCGCACCCCACGCCGAGCGGGGGTGCGCCTGGTTTAGACGAAGTTCACACGCGGCCGCGCGCTTACCGCCAGCGCGACAAAATGCCCAGCGACGCCACCATGCAGCCGAAGCCGACCGCGAGGTTCCAGTATCGCCAGCTCTCCACCGGCCACTGCTGGGAGGACAGGTAGTAGGTGACCAGCCACCCGATACCCACCACGATCAGAATCACCGCGGTGGCCGGCAGCCAGGTCGGACTCGGCTTCTTGCCGGCCGCCGCAGCCGCAGGGCGGATGTCGGACGGCGGGGTGTAGACCTTCTTCTTACGAACCTGAGACTTGGGCACGGCGCTCTCCTGTGGGCAACAAGTGGTGAACAACCACCGGTGAGCGGCTCCGGGGACTCCGAATGCTGCCCGTGGCGAATACTGTTCGCCAGCTAGCGTAATCAAGTCGACGCGCACACAGGCACCCGCCGGGGCGAGAAAATACCCGGCGACGGTTCTCGAGGGAGGCTGGGGTGGCTTTTCAGAGCGAACGTGGGGCCTCCTGGCGGCTCGCGCTGCGGCGCGCCGCCGGCGGTCTGCGGCCGCGCCACGACGGCAGCCGGACCATCTGGTCCGTCGGAGTTCCGCTGATCGCGCTGGCTGCGGGCCTGCTGTTCACCACCTCCGCGACAACCGCCGACGGTACGGCACTGCGCGACGACCGAAGGCCCCAACTGGCGCAACTGATCGCCGACAAACGTGAACGCCTCGCCGACATCGAAAAGCGCGAATCGGCGCTGCGTGCTCAGGTCGACCAGGAGGCGGCCCGGCTCGCCGAGGTCGACACCCCGGTGGCGACCGCACGTGAGCAAGCCGACGCCATTCGTGAACCGGCGGGGTTCACCGCCCTGCACGGCCCCGGCCTGACGGTCGCCCTGAACGACTCACCCCGGCGCGGATCGGACTTCGGCGACAACGCTCCGGACAACGACGATCTGGTCGTTCACCAGGGCGATGTCCAGGCTGTGGTGAACGCGATGTGGGCCGGCGGAGCCGAGGCCATGACGATCATGGATGTGCGTGTGATCAGCACCAGCGCGGTACGCTGTGTCGGCAACACGCTGCTCCTTCACGGCCAGGTTTTCTCCCCGCCCTTCAAGATCACGGCAATCGGCGAACCCACAGCGATGCATCGCGCGTTGGAGTCCGCAGAAGGAGTCAAGCAGTTCCGAGAGGCCGTCACCGACTTCGGTCTCGGTTACACGGAGAAGATGGAAAAGGACGTGACAGTGCGGGCGTACGACGGCTCGACCGACCTCCGATCCGCGCAGGCGGCCCAGTGACGAGCACGCCGGCGGAGTTCCCCGGGAGCACGGCGGGCAGAGGGCGACACCGAGCGCCTGATGCCGAGGCCCAGACCGCGTATATTCCGCGTCTCAGCGACGCCTCGCCGGACGGTGTGCCCGGCGGGCCCTTGACACCCCCGGTCGGCCTGGGCACGAACGTGAGCCCGAGTCCGGCCGGTTCCCCCCACGCCGCGCGCGCCGCCGAGCCCGCCGCCGCCGACCCGTCGGCGACCGGCGCGACCGCGGCCCAGCCGGCCCGGACTCCGCCGGAGGCCGCGGCGGACACCGCGATCCTCCAGGCCGACGAGGCCACTCAGCAGCGGATCCAGGCCGCGCGCACCGACGTCAGCCTGGACGAGGTGAGCGCCGCCGCAGCCGCGGCCCGCCGCCGCGCGATGTCGTCGGCCGCTCAGCCGCCTGCCGCGCCGCAGCCGTTCCCCGCTCCCGGCAACCCGGAAAAGATCGAAAACCCGATTACGGTACGGGCGGAAGCCGCCCCGCAGATCGCCGATACGCAGCAGATTCCCGGCTCCGCGGTCCCGCTCGCCCGGTCGGCCGAGCCGTCCCCGCCGATCGCCGCAGCGGCGCCCGGCCCCGCCGTGCCCGGTGGCGCGCTGACCGGCGTGACGCTGCACGGCGCTCCGATGCCGGGCATGACCCTGCCCAGCATCTCGGTGCCGACCGCCGCTTCCACCGACCCGAGCTGGAACGCCGAGCCGACCCGCCCGCAGAGCCCGGCCTACGGCACCAGCGCCCCCAGCAGCCCGGCCTACGGTTCCGCCGCTCCCGGCAGCCCCGTCCACGGGTCCGCGACTCCGAGCAGCCCGGCCTACGGTTCCGCCGCTCCTGGCAGTCCCGTCTACGGGTCCGCCGCGCCGAGCAGCCCGGCCTCGCCGGGTTGGAACGCGGACACCGTCAAGCCCAGCAGCCCGCCCAGCTGGGACGCCGAGCCCACCCGCCAGACCGCCCCGGTCGCCAGCCGCCACGCGGACCCGGTCCCCCCGGCCGCGACCGCCCCGTCCTGGGATCCGGACGCGACCGGCCGCATCGAGACCGCCGCACCGGCCCGCGCCGAGATGCCCGCGAGCCGGCCGGACCCGGTGGCAACCACCCCGCAAACCCCCTGGAACGCCCCGCAGACGCCGCAAACCGCCGCGCCCGCCCCCTGGTCGCCCCCCGGCAGCCCGGCGGCGGCAGCGGCCCACTCCGGCGGTCACACCGCGTCCGGCGGCTACCCCGGCCAGGTTGCCCCCGCGGCGACCCCGAGCCGGCCCGCTCCTCAGATGGGGACCGCGAACACCCGCTGGATGAGCAACGAGCCGCCGGAACCGGCCGAGCCCCCGGCCGCGGTGAACCCGAACCCGTCCGAGACCCAGATCATCCGGACCATCGACGCCCCCACCGGCGTCCTGCCCACCCTGTCCGCCGGGGCTTCGCTCCCGGGCAAGCTCACCGCCCTGCCCCCGGGCGCGGCGGCGGCCGCCGCCCGGGATGCCGCGGGCCCCGCGGTCGTCCTCGGCGCCGCCTCGGTCGACGGCCTCCCGGCCGCACCGGCCGAGCCGGAGTTCGAGCCGGAGCAGCCCGGCGAGCCGAAGCGCGGCGAGAAGGTGGTCAAGCTCCGCGCGGAGCAGACCGGCGAGGGCTACAAGAGCGTCTACTCCGAGCTGACCCGCCCGTCGAAGGTCCGCAGCGGCATCCGCGGAGCCGGCGAGCTGATGATCACTTTCGGTCTGATCGTGCTGCTGTTCGCCGGCTACGAGGTGTTCGGCAACTCCGCCGCGGTGCAGAACGAGCAGGACCACCTGGCCCAGGAGCTGGACCAGTCGTGGGCCGACCCGACCGTCACGCCGACCAACGCGGCGAAGGGCCCGGCCGCTCCGGGCGAGAACCTGGTCGGCCGGATCTACATCCCGAAGCTGGACAAGGAGTGGGTGGTCGTCGACGGCGTCCGCCCGCAGGACATCAAGTACGCGCCCGGCCACTACCCGGAGACCGCCAAGCCCGGCCAGATCGGCAACTTCTCGGTCGCCGGCCACCGGATCAAGAAGATCTTCTGGCGGATCGACGAGCTGAAGGCCGGTGACGTGATCGGCGTCGAGACCCGCGACGCGTGGTACGTCTACCAGGTCTACGGCCAGCAGGTCGTCAAGCCGAACCAGGTCGAGGTCGTCGCCGCGGTCCCGAACGAGCCGGACGCCACCCCGACCAAGGCCCTGCTCACCTTGACCACCTGCAACCCGAAGTTCAACAACTACCAGCGGCTGATCGTGCACGCGGAGCTGGTGAAGACGGTGCCCCGGGACCAGACCAAGGCGGACGCCGGGATCCCGGCCGAGATGAAGTTGAAGGCATAAGCGGATGTACGCCTGGATCTGGCGCAAGTTCCCGGGAAACGTCTGGAGCAAGCTGAGCATCTCCGTGGTGCTGCTCGCCACGGTCGGCTCCCTGCTCTGGTACGTGGTCTTCCCCTGGGCCACGCCGCTGCTGCCCTTCGACGACGTGCAGGTCGGCGACACCTCGCAGATCGACCCGAACTCGGTGGATCAGAACGCGGCGGTGCCCAGCGCCGTCCCGTCACCCGACCCGGACGCCTCGGCGCCGGACGCGATCCCCTACAGCACGACCTCCAACCAACCCGACTCCGGAGGAGGCCTGGCCGGTGACTGACGTCCGCATCCTGGTCATCGACAACTACGACTCGTTCGTCTTCAACCTGGTGCAGTACCTGGGCCAGCTCGGCGCGGAGTGCGAGGTCCGCCGCAACGACGAGATCAGCGTCGCCGAGGTGGGCGAGATGGGCGCGGCCGGCATCCTGCTGTCACCCGGACCGGGGGAGCCGACGCGCGCCGGGATCATGCTGGACGTGATCAAGACGTACGCCGGGAAGGTCCCTCTTTTTGGGGTTTGTCTTGGTCATCAGGCGATCGGCGCGGCCTTCGGCGCGACCGTGACCCGCGCCCCGGAGTTGCTGCACGGCAAGACGTCGCTGGTGCACCACAAGGGCTCGGGGGTGCTGACCGGCCTGCCGGATCCGTTCACCGCGACCCGGTACCACTCGCTCGCCGTGCTCGAGGAGACGCTGCCGGACGAGATCGAGGTGACCGGGCGCACCGAGTCCGGCGTGGTGATGGCGATGCGGCACCGGACGCTGCCGATCGAGGGTGTGCAGTTCCACCCGGAGTCGGTGCTCACCGAGGGCGGCCACACCATGCTGGCGAACTGGCTGGCCACCTGCGGTCTGCCGGACGCCCTGGCCAAGGCCCCGGAGCTGGCCGCCGAGGTGGAGACGCGGCGTCGTTCGGCGTTCGCCACCGCCTGAACCACGCTGCCTCGACGCACCTCGGAAGACGCCGAGAGCCGGCCGCCCTGACAGGCGACCGGCTCTCGTTCTCGTTGCGGGTTACCCGTTGAGGCCGCCGCCGGTGCCGCCGTCCGTCGGGTCCGGCGAGGCGGAGTCGCTCGGGTTCGGCTCGTCGCTCACCACGGTGATCGTGATCGGGGAACCGGTGTTGACCTTGCTCTTCGCCTTCTTGCTCTGGGCGATCACGGTGCCCGGGTCGCCGCCGTCCTGCACCTTGTTGACCGTCACGTTCAGACCGGCCTCCTGCAGCAGCGCGGTGGCGGCGTCCTGCGACCGGCCGATCACGTCCGGCACCAGCACGAGCTGGTTGTTGGAAACGCTCACGGTGATCCTGGTGCCCGGGGCGACCGAATCGCCCTCCTGTTCCACAGCGACGACCTGGTCCTTCGGCGCGGAACTGTCGACGTTCTTGATGACCGGCACCAGGTTCGCGTTCTTCAGCGCCTGCTCGGCGGAGGCCCGGGTGCTGCCGACCAGGCCGGACGGCACGGTCACCTTGTCCGGCGCGTTGCAGATCGTGTAGGTGACCGCGGTGTCGACCGGGACGGTCGTGCCCTTGGTCGGGGTCTGTGCGCTGACCTCGCCCTTGCAGTCCGCGTCGGTCGTCGGGTCGGTCGCCGAGACGTTGGTGAAGCCGAGCTGGGTCAGTTTCGACTGCGCCTGCGACTCGGTGAGGCCCTTCAGATCGGGCAGCTGCGCCTGGGCCGTCGGCGCGGGGGTGTTGCCGGTCTTGTCGTTGTTCTTGTTCAGCGCCAGCGCGACGCCGAGCACGATCACCACCAGCACGCCCAGGCCGGCCAGCGCGGCCCACACCCAGGACTGCTTGTTGTCGGGCTGCCGACCCGCCGGGTAACCACCCTGGACCGGCCGCTGCATGGTGGTCGCCGCCTGCGGCTGCCACTGCCGGGGGCCGTTGTTCATCGCGACGGTCTCGGCCTGGTTCATCACCGGGGTGGCCATCACCGGGCGGCCGGAGACGGCGCGCAGCGCGTCGGCGCGCATCTCCTGGGCGCTCTGGTAACGGTTCAGCGGGTTCTTCGCCAGGGCCTTCAGCACGATCGCGTCGAGATCCGGCGGGACCTCGCGGTTGATCGAGCTCGGCGACTTCGGGTCCTCCCGGACGTGCTGGTAGGCCACGCTGACCGGGCTGTCACCGACGAACGGCGGGTGCCCGACGACCAGTTCGAAGAGGACACAGCCGGCCGCGTACACATCGGAGCGGGCGTCGACCGCCTCGCCGCGGGCCTGCTCGGGAGAAAGGTACTGCGCGGTCCCGATCACCGCGCTGGTCTGCGTCATCGTGGTGGCGCCGCTGGCCAGGGCCCGGGCGATACCGAAGTCCATGACCTTGACCTGGCCGCTCTGCGTGATCATCACGTTGCCGGGCTTGATGTCCCGGTGGATGATCCCGTGCCGGTGGCTGAACTCCAGCGCGGCGCAGATGTCGGCGATGACCTCGAGGGCGCGGCGTGGCTGCAGCCGCTGCTCCTGGGCGAGCTCTTCCTTCAGCGTCTGGCCGTTGACGAACTCCATGACGATGAACGGAAGCTTCTCACCGGTGGCGGAGATCTCCTCGCCGGTGTCGTAGACGGCGACGATGGCCGGGTGGTTCAGCGCGGCCGAGTTCTGCGCCTCGCGGCGGAACCGCTCCTGGAACGTAGGATCCCGGGCCAGGTCGGTACGCAGCATCTTGATCGCCACGTCCCGGCCGAGACGGAGGTCGCGGCCCCGGTGCACCTCCGCCATGCCGCCATAGCCGAGCAGCTCGCCGACCTGATACCTGCCACCTAGCAGTCGGGCCTGCGCCGTCATAGCGTCTGTCGTCCTTCGTTCGGTCGGATCCGGCCGAACTGGGCATCGGCCTTGATAAGACGGTACGACGCCGTCGACACCCGGTCGCCGGCCACGCCCATCCGGAGGATAGCCGTCGAGCTGCTGCGATCACCCAGCGCGATTTCGGCGGCGCCTTGTGTGTTGCCTTGTCGATACAGGAATGAGATGACACCGGCACAGAGCAGCACCAGCAGAGCCAGCACCACCGCGAGCACGATCAGCACCTGACGGCCGAACGAGCCCTCCGGCTTGGCCCCCGGCATCTGCTGCTGCGGATAGCCACTCATCGGCGGACCGGACTGCGGGCGGTAGTGCGGTGGCATCGGCGGCGCGACCGGCGCGGCCGGTGGACCGGACGCCGGCGGTGCGGACGGGACCGACGGCACCGACGCGGCGCCGCGGGCGCCCGACGTCGGGCGCGGCACCGAGGCCCGGGCCTGCTGAGCCGGGGCCGGGCTGATCGGGGTGGCCCGCATCGGCTGACTCACCGGCGGCTGCACCGTGGTGGTCAGCGACGCGGCGGCCTGCCGGGCCACCGCGGCCATCGCCGCGGCACTGGGCCAGCGGGCGGTCGGGTCCTTGGCCAGGGCGCGCTCGACGATGGCGCGGACCGCGGGCGGGATGTCGCCGGGCAGCGGGCGCGGCGTCTCCCGGACGTGCTTCATGGCGATCTCGATCGGGGTCGACCCGTCGAACGGCCGGTGCCCGGAGAGGCACTGGTAGGCGACGACGCCGAGCGCGTACACATCGGAGGCCGCGGTGGCGGTGTCGCCGGCCGCCTGCTCGGGCGAGATGTACGACGCCGTGCCGAGCACCGCGCCGGCCACGGTCAGCTGCCCGACCAGGGCGGACCGGGCGATGCCGAAGTCGGTCAGGACCAGCGTCCCGTTCGGCCGGACCAGCAGGTTGCCGGGCTTCACGTCGCGGTGCACGATCCCGTTCGCGTGGGCGGCCTGCAGCGCGTCGGCGGCCTGGGCCACCAGCGCCATGGTCCGCGCCGGGGTGAGCCGGCCGACCCGGCTCAGCGTGCGGGACAGGGCGTCGCCCTCGACGTACTCCATCACCAGGAAGGCGAGTTGCTGGTCGCTGCCGTAGTCGTAGACGTCGACCACGCCAGGGTGGTTGATCGTCGCCATGGTGCGCGCCTCACCGCGGAACCGCTCGGCGAAGCCGGGCTCGTCCAGCAGTGCGGGCAACAAGATCTTGACGGCGACCGTCCGGCCCAGCACGTCGTCCGTGCCGCGCCACACGTCACCCATACCGCCGCCGGCGATCCGCTCTTCCAAGCGGTACCGCCCACCGAGCGTGACCCCCGGGCGGATCATGTCAGTTTCCTCCCCCGCCGGCCGCGGCCTTCATGATCAGGCCGGCGATCCGGGCCGCTTCGGCGCTCGCGTGGCCGCCCTGCACGTTCTCCAGCATGACGCAGACCGCCGAGACGGCCTTACCCTTGTCGTCGAACGCGAAGCCGATGAACCACCCGTGCGGGTCGGCGCCCTCGGCGTTCTGCGCGGTACCGGTCTTGCCGCCGACGGTCATCCCGTCGATCTGCGCCTTCTTACCGGTGCCGTTCTCGACGACGCTGACCATCATCTCTTTCAGCTGCGAGGCGACCTTGCCGTCGATCGGGTTGCTGCGCTTCTTCGGCGAGGCGGTGTAGATCGTCCGGCGTTCCGAGCTCAGCAGCTTCTGCACCAGGTAGGGGCGCATCTGCTCGCCGCCGTTCGCCACCGTGGCCGCGATCAGCGCGCCCTGCAGCGGCGTCATCCGCACGTCCCGCTGGCCGATCGAGGACTGCGCCAGCGCGCCCTTGTCGGTGCTGCCGTCCGGGTTCGCGATGTTGCCGGTGTGGCTGGCCGCGACCTTCAGGCCGTCGCCGCTCTCCAGCTCGCCGACCTTGAGCGTGTCGTCCTCGAACCCGAACGCCTTCGCGGCCGCCTTGACCTTGTCCGCGCCGAGCTTCACGCCGAGCTTGGCGTACCCGGTGTTGCAGCTCTCGGTCAGCGCCTCCTTGAGCGAGATCTGGCCACCGGGGCAGACCTCGTCCTCGGCGTTGCGGATGACCGCGCCGCTCTCCCGGTACTCACTGCCGGCCGGGATCTCGGAGTTGACGTCGTAGCCGTTCTGCAGCGCCGCCGCCGATACGATCACCTTGAAGGTCGAGCCGGGTGGCAGGGTCTGCGCCAGCGCCCGGTTCAGCAGCGGCTGGTCCTTGTCCGCGTTGAGCTGCTGGTACGCCTTCGACGCCGCCGTCTTGTCGTGCGTGACCAGCTGGTTCGGGTCGTAGCTCGGCATCGAGACGAGCGCCTGGATCGCGCCGGTCTGCGGGTCGATGGCGACCGCCGCGCCCTTCGTCGCCCCGCGCTCGTTGTCGGTCATCTGCTTCCAGGCGACCTCTTGGACCTTCGACTTCAGCGACAGGATGACGTTGCCGCCCTCGGTCTGCTGACCGGTGAACATGTCGCTGAGCCGGTCCGCGAAGAGCTTGTCGCTCTCGCCGGAGAGGAAGTCGTTCTCGCTCGACTCGATCCCGGTGGCGCCGATGCTGACCGGCTTGTACCCGAGGACCGGGGCGTAGATCTCCTTCTTCGGGTACACCCGCAGGTACTTCAGGGTGTCGTCGGTGGCGGTGTTCTTGGCCAGCGCGACGCCGCCGTCGGCCTCGATCACACCCCGGGGGCGTTCGTACTCGGCCACGGTGACCCGCGGGTTGCGGGCCGCCGTCCGGTACTCGTCGGCCTTGTACGCCTGGATCCAGTTCAGGTTCGCGAAGATCAGGCCGAACAGCACGAGGACGACCACGCCGGCGCGGCGAAGAGGGGCATTCACGGCTTGATCACCTCCGTCATGGCGCCGTGCAGCTGAGTGGGGGCTTTCTTGGGTCCGCCGGGCCGCTCCGGCCCGGTCCCGCCGGCGGCCGGACCGCGCGCCGCGTTGGAGATCCGCAGGAGCATCGCCACCAGCAGCCAGTTGGCCATCAGCGACGAGCCACCGGCGGACAGGAACGGCGTGGTCTGACCGGTCAGCGGGATCAACCCGGTGATGCCACCCAGGATGACGAAGATCTGCAAGCCGAGCGTGAACGCCAGGCCGCCGGCGACCAGCTTGCCGAACGAGTCCCGGACCGCCAGCGCCGCGCGCAGGCCCCGCTCGACGATCAGCAGGTACGTCACCAGCAGCGCGGAGAGGCCGAACAGGCCGATCTCCTCACCCAGGCCGGCGAAGATGAAGTCGGTACGCACCTCGGGGATGAAGCCCGGCGAGCCGGCCCCCGGCCCCGACCCGAACAGGCCGCCCGAACCCAGGCCGAACAGGCCCTGGACCAGCTGGTAGCCGTCGTTGTCGATGTACTTCGGGGCGAACGGGTCGAGCCAGATCGACGCCCGGTCGTAGAAGTTCGCGAACGGGCCGCCCACCGACTCACCCAGCAGGTACGCCACGTAGACGCCGCCGAAGAACAGCAGCAGGCCGATGATCAGCCAGCTGGACCGCTCGGTGGCCACGTAGAGCGTGACCACGAACAGGCCGAAGTACATCAGCGCGGTGCCCAGGTCCTTCTCGAAGACCAGGACCAGGAGGCTGAGCAGCCAGACCGTGAGAACCGGGCCCAGGTCGCGGCCGCGCGGGAAGTCCAGCCCGAGGAACCGGTGGCTGGCCAGCGACAGCACCTCGCGCTTGCGGACCAGGTAGTACGCGAAGAAGGAGACCAGGGCCAGCTTGGCGAACTCACCCGGCTGGATGGAGAACGAGCCGAACTTGATCCACAGCTTCGCGCCGTTCACCTCGGAGAGGCTGCCGGGCAGCACCGCCGGGATCATCACCAGCACGATGCCGGCCAGGCCCAGGGTGTAGGCGTACCGCGAGACCACCTTGTGATCGCGCACCACCAGCAGCAGCACCGCGGCCAGGATCAGCGACGCCAGCGTCCAGGCCAGCTGCCGCCCGCCGGTGCCGGCGAAGACGCCCGGCATCGGGTCCTTCTGGGCGATCGCGCGCGCGATGTCGAGGCGGCGCAGGAACGCCACCCCGATCCCGTTGATCAGCGCGACCGCCGGGATCAACACCGGATCCGCGTACGGCGCGGTCAGCCGCACCACCAGGTGCAGCCCCAGGAACAGGATGCTCAGGAGTACCGCCGGAACCCAGAACGTCGCCGAGACGGTGCCGTACTGGTTCGCCTCGACGGTCCAGCCGAACGCCGCCACCAACGCCATCGCCAGCCCCAGCAGGGCCAGCTCGGCGTTGCGGCGGGTCTTCAATCCCGGGATACGCGACAGCTCACCCGTGGTGGAGGGTGAGGGAGCCGGTACGGCGGGCGCGGTCAAGAAATTCCCCAGACGTTGTAGGCCGTGCTCAGTCGGCGGTCCGGCAACCGGTCGTGTCGGTGGCGGTGGACGCACTCTCGGACGGTTGAACGCTCGGCACGGTGGCCGGAGCCGAAGTCGCGGGGCTGGTGGCCGGTCGCGCCGACGCCGAGACGGCGGGCGCGACACTGACTACGGAGCAGACCGGCTTCAGGTTCGGGTTCGACGGCTCGTCGCTGGTCAGGTCGGTCAGCATGCTCCGGGCGTCGGCCACGCTGTCGGCGTGGATGCCCTGCTTGACCCGTTCCTGGGCGACCGTGGTCAGGTCCTCCAGGCGGACCGTGCTGGTCTCGTTCACCGCGGACAGGTTCAGCCCGGCGATCTGCCCGGGCACCCCGCGGAAGACGGCGAGCTGGCCCGCGTCGGTCGCGCCGACGTAATACTGGTCCTGGGTGTACTTCCAGCCGGCCCAGAGGCCGCCGCCGAGCACGCCGAGCACCAGCAGGACCAGCAGGCTGGTCCGCACCGGGTGACCGGCCGGTTCCGGCTCGCGGTCGTAACCCTCGTTCTCCGGCTGGGCCGGACGCGGCGGGGGCTGCTTGAGCGCCGCCGCGCGGGACGCCGGGGTCGACGCGTCCGCCACGGTGGTGTTGCCACGGTCGAGCGCGGCCGCGCCACCGACGATGGGAGCCTGCTCGACGATGTCCGCGTCGGTCGCGTCGGCGATCACCACGGTGATGTTGTCCGGCCCGCCGCCGCGCAGCGCGAGCTGCACCAGGCGCTCGGTGCACGCCTTCGGGTCGGCGATCTCCCGCATGGTCTGGCCGATCGTCTCGCCGCTGACCACGCCGGACAGGCCGTCGCTGCAGATCAGGTACCGATCGCCCTTGAGCACCTGGCGCACCGAGTACTCCGGGTCGATGTCCCGGCCGTCCAGCGCCCGGGTGAGCAGTGACCGCTGTGGGTGACTGCTCGCCTCCTCGGGACTGACCCGGCCCTCGTCGACCAGCATCTGAACGTACGTGTCGTCCTTGGTGATCTGCGAGAACTCGCCCTTGCGCAGCAGGTACGCCCGGGAGTCGCCGATGTGCACCATGCCGAACTTGCTGCCGGTGAAGAGCACCGCGGTCAGCGTGGTGCCCATCCCCTCCAGCTGGGGGTTGGCGTCGACGGTGTCCCGCAGCTGCTGGTTCGCGATGCCGACGGCATGTCGTAGCGCGTCGACCAGCGCGTCCCCGGGGACGTCGTCGTCTAGTGGCGCCATCGCGGCGATGACGATGTTGGACGCGACGTCACCGGCGGCCATACCGCCCATGCCGTCCGCGACAGCAAGCAGCCGCGGCCCGGCGTAGACGGAGTCCTGGTTCAGGTCTCGGATCAGCCCGCGGTCGCACTGAGCGGCATAGCGCAGAGTCAGGGTCATGGCCGTAATTCGAGAGAAGTGCGTCCGATGCGGATCGGGACGCCGAGGGGGACGGGGGTGGGTCCGGAGACCTTACCGCGATCGAGGTAGGTGCCGTTGGTCGAGCCGAGGTCCTCTACGAACCACTGCCCGTCGCGGGGCACCAGCCGGGCATGCCGGGCCGATGCGAAGTCGTCGGTGATGACCAGGGTCGAATCCTCGGCGCGACCGATAGTGATCGGGGCCTCGCCGAGGGTGATCCGCGTGCCGGCCAGCTGGCCGGCGGTCACCACCATCTGCCGCGCCGCCTTACCGCGCTTGGCCTTCGACGGCCGGCCTTGGAGGATCGCGCCACCCACCCCCCGAGGGCTGGCGACGATGCTCTTCGACCGGGCACCCGCGAACAGGTCCCGCCGGATCACCCCGACCACTGTGAATACGAAGATCCACAGCAGGATCAGGAAGCCGAACCGGGCGACGGTGAGGACGAATTCGGGCAACGCCGCTAGCCGTCCACTCGGAAGGTCAGCGTGGTCGTCCCCAGCTGAATCATGTCGCCCGGGTTGAGCGCCACCGCGGAGACCCGCTGACCGTTGACCATCGTCCCGTTCGTCGAGCCGAGGTCGGTCAGCACCACCTGGTTGCCGTCGTAGTCCAGCCGCGCGTGGCGACGCGAGATGCCGACGTCCGGCAGTCGCAGGTTCGCCTGGTCACCGCGGCCGATGACGGTCGAGCCCATCTGGAGCGGGTACGTCCGCCCGTCACCGGAGACCAGCCCGACACTGCGCGGACCACCGTGGCCGCCGCCCTGCGGCGGGTAACCGCCACCGTGCTGCTGCTGGTTGTCATACGGCGAGTACTGCGGGCCGGCGTCGTAGGCCGGCTGCTGCACCGGGGCGACTTCGCCACCGGTGTAGACCTCCGCGGTCACCCGGAACATTCCGGTGTCCAGGCCGTCGCCGCGCTCGATCTCGACGATCACGTCGCCGTAGACCGTCCAGGCCTGCTCACCGATGAACTCGGCCTGGGACTGCGCAAGCTCCTGCGCCAGGGCGGCCGCGTACGGCGCCAGACGACTGTGGTCGTACGGCGAAAGATCGATCACGTAGCGGTTGGGCACGAGGGTGCGGCCACCGGCGAGAATGGCCTTGTGTGCCTCGGCCTCCCGCTGCATGGCATTCAGGATCTCCACAGGGTGCACGACACCCTTGAACACCTTCGCGAAGGCCCCCTCGACAAGGCCTTCCAATCGCTTCTCAAAGCGCTGCAGCACGCTCACCGGCTCCTCCTCGGGTTCCGAGGACATGATGGTATCCGGCCGCCGCTTGCGCATCTGTAGCCCAAGAGCGACCGGCACTTCTGACCCTCGTATGACGCCCCACGACGCCGTGCTAGTGTTTCCCCCGTCGCGGGGCGATATCAACTCAGCTGGGTAATCAACTGAGCTTGGTACTGTCTCCGATAACTACTCGCGACAGCGTAGTCTGTCGCAGGTAGTAACCCGAAGCAGCCCCACTGGGGGCGGTTTCGAAGGTCAACGAGGCGGGTTATACGATCTCAGCGACCTAGTCACATGGGGATGTGGCGGAATGGCAGACGCGCACGGTTCAGGTCCGTGTGTCCGAAAGGACGTGGGGGTTCAACTCCCCCCATCCCCACGAGCACGAATGGGCGACCCTAGTCCGCGGAAACGCGAACTGCGGTCGCCCTCGTCATATCCGGGCCCGGCGCCGCGGCAGCCGAGGTGGGTGCCGCATGTCACTGTCTGTTTTTGGAAGAGACGGCTCGCCCTGCGGGCTTCGCGGTGGGGACGACTGCCTTCGCCGTACGGCCGCGGGCGTCCACGATTGGGTGAAACCAGGTCCGGCGGTATGCTCGCCCGCCTGTTGAGTGCTGTCCGATCTTCGAGTCTCGTTTGAGCGTGGGGTGTGGTCGTGGCCGCTGTGCCTGCTGGGGTGGACCAGGGGAAGCGCAACGTGCTGGGGGTGATGGTGGACGCGACCGACTACGCGTCCGCCACCGAGCGGATCATCGCGGCGGCCCGGGAGGGGCGACCGTTCGCGGTCACCGCGCTCGCCGTGCACGGCGTGATGACCGGGGTGCAGGATCCGGCGCACGAGGCCCGGCTGAACTCCTTCGATCTGGTGACGCCGGACGGGCAGCCGGTCCGGTGGGCGCTGAACGTGCTGCACGGCGCCGGCCTGACCGATCGGGTCTACGGGCCGACGCTGACCCTCAAGGTCGTCGAGCAGGCCGCCGCCGAGGGCCTGCCGGTCTATCTGTACGGGTCGACCCAGCCGACGCTGGACCGCCTGGTCCCGGCGCTGATGGGGATGTTCCCGGGGCTGAAGCTCGCCGGCGTGGAGGCGTCCAAGTTCCGGGCCGCGCAGCCCGGCGAGGAGGCCGAGATCGCCGAGCGGATCAAGGCGTCCGGCGCCCGGATCGTGCTGGTCGGCCTGGGCTGCCCGCGGCAGGAGGTCTTCACCTACGCGATGCGGCCGCTGCTGGACATGCCGCTGCTGGCCGTGGGCGCCGCGTTCGACTACCACGCCGGCCTGCTGAAGAACCCGCCCGCGTGGATGCAGAAGTACGCGCTGGAGTGGCTGTGGCGGCTCGGCCTGGAGCCGAAGCGGCTGTGGAAGCGGTACGTGCTGCTGAACCCGGCCTACCTGGCCCGGCTCGCGGCGCAGAAGACCGGCGTGTGGAAGGCCACCCCGGCCACGCCGACCGGTGAGCAGGTCCACAACTTCGCGGTCTGAGATCTTCGTTTGGGATCATCCGTGTCTTCGGGCGCGGATGATCTTTTTTCGTCCCAGGGCCGACAGTGGGGCAGAGGTCACATACCGCGCGATCCCCGGTCCACAGTGTGCGGTCCGTCGCGATGTTGACACCCCTGTTCCGCGGTTCCGGCGAACGCGCAGCTCAGGTACCTGAGAGCGGGCTGAGACGAACCCCTACGGGTCAGCGATGGGGGCATATCCCGGTTTCGATTCTTCGGACGCGGGTGAACGCTGTCGATGTGAACACCGCTGTGGACGTGATTCTGATCGGCGCCCTCGCCGTCGTCTGGCTCACCGCCGGGCTGCTGGCCGACGGGCTGCCGGCGGCCGGCACCGCGCGGCTGATGCGCCGCCGGGCCGGGCTGCTCGCCGTCCTGGTCGCTACGGGGGCGGCGCTGTTCGTCGCGGTGCCGTTGGTCACCGCCCTGATTCCGGGCGTCTCCGCGGCGCCCACCGCTGCCCTGCTCCCAGCCGTGCCGGCACTGATCGTGCTGACCCTGGGCCTGCGCAGGCTGAGCTGGGTGCGCCGGGGCACCGGTGCGTTCGCGACCGCCCCGCAGGCGCCGGTTCCGCCCGCTCTGCGGGCGGCCGCGGCGCACCCGCTGATCGCCGCTCCGCTCCAGATCACCGGCCTGGCCGCGGTGGTCGGTCTGCCGCTCGCCGCCGGCCTGGTGCATCTGCCGGGCAGTGGCGTCCCGGCGACCACCGGCTTCACCGGCATCGCCGGGGTCTCGATCACCGTGGTGGCGGTCGCCGTGGTGACGATCGGCATCCGGGCGGCGCTGCGGCACAGCCGGCTGGCGCCGCTGGTCCTGGCCCCGCTGGGCCGGGCCCGCGAGCGCGCCCGCGTCGGCGTCCGCTGACCAGCGCCGCGCCCCTGACCAAGGCCGCCACCCAAAGGCCGCGCCCCCGACCGGGGCCGCCACCGAAAGCCGCGCCCCTGACCAGGGTCGCCACCGAAAGCCGCGCTCCTGACCAGGGCCGCTGACAAAGCCGCGCGCCCTCTGACTTGTCGTCGGAGGGCGCGATGCGCGGAGCTCTTCGGTTTTGATCTTGGGTGAAGCGCAACCACCCACGCAGAATGAAGGGCGCGGCGATTGTTTTGGACGCGCCAGCGGCCAGATCGCCGTGCCCGGCCCCCGCGGGAGCGGCGGTCTGTACCCGTCGCCCAGATGGGACATGAAGGTCTGGAAGTTGACCTTGGTTTAGTGCGCGGCCTTCTTCGCTTCCTGGACGTAGAGGAGCTCCAGGATCGAGCGCGCCGCCTCGAACCAGCGGTCGAGCCAGTCGGACTGCGGGAGCGTGCCGCGCGCCGGAAGCTCCAGGAGCAGGCCGCGCAGCAGCGGGTGATCGGCCATCGACATGTTCGTGCCGTCGGTCCAGCTCGCCGGGAAGACCGGCTCGGTCAGGCCCTGGAGATCGAGGGACGGCAGCTTGGCCGCCCGGTCCAGGGCGCTGGTCGGCTCGAGGCTGTGCGAACCGTGCGTGCGCCCGGGCGTCCGGGTCGGAAGACCCGACGTGCCGCGGGACAGCAGGTCGCCGTCGAGGTCACCGCTCAGCACGTCGCGGCGGCCGTGCCGGTAGGCGCTCACGCCCCCGCTGAAGCGGTCCTGCGCCGTCGACGAGCCGTTGCTGAGGTTCTCCGAACCAATCGTCATTCTCACTGCCTTGCCTCGTTGAAGATCCGTCCCGGCCCGTCAGCGCAGTCCGGTCCGCGCTTGGACAATTCAACGAGGCGCGTCGCACTCAGCGACGGGAAAATCGGGCAAATAGCCACGGCCGACTCGTTGATGCAGGTCAGCGAGTCGGCCGTCGGGTGCCGTGAGAGATGTGGGCGCGCGATCAGAGATCGAACTCGCCGTCCTTGGCGCCGTTCACGAAGGCGTCCCACTCGGCCGCGGTGAAGATCAGCGCGGGGCCGGACGGGTTCTTGGAGTCGCGGACCGCGATCGCGTCGTCGACGAACGCCACCTCGACACAATTGTCGCTGTCCGCACCGCTGCGGACGCTCTTGAACCACTGCGCCCGGCTCAGGTCGATCCGTAGACCTTTGACCTCGATTTCCACGATGGCCCTCCTCTGCCCAGGGGTGTACCGATCCCGACGGACCCACCCGCCAGTGATCGCTCTGAATCAGTAACGACCGTGGGTACGTGGGGACGCGCCGTCACGGATGGGGTTCTCCGTTCGGGTTAGTCCCATCGGATGACATAGATCCCGGCAGGTCAGCCGCGATTAGACAGTGATTGCCAGCTTTTAAACATATATGTCCGAAAAGCTCAGAGCACTGTGGATCATGCGGTGACACCCCGTCACATCGGCCCGACCTGCGAGACCTCGAAGATCACTGAGAGATGTGCCATGATCACTCAGAATCACGGAAGAGGGATATGCAACTTGCATCGACGACACTGGTGGTGCAATCTTTCCGTACGGCTTGCATTACTCAATGTTCTTGGGTGATGTGGCCAAGTCCGACGCAACCACACCAAACAGACGTCCGACACGGGGTGCCGAGCCACCGGGGGTCCCTCTTGGACTTCCGCCCGAGACCTGGGTGGCGGGATCGGCGATGGTGACGTTCTGCAACCCTCGATGGTTGGCACCGTCGCAGGGTTGCAAAGGTGCATGAGCCGGGCAGACTGGTGCATCTGTGTCACAAGTCAATCCAGCAAAACCATCCGGCAAAGAATCTCAGGGCAGGAGATGACGTGCTACTTCCTCGTTCCGGTGATGTCATCCACGTGACAAAGGCGGCGAGCGTCCAATTCGCATCACCGATGCTCTTCCGGGTCATCCGGGTGCACGACTGGCCGACGTACGAGGGTTGGGTCTGGCTCGACGGCTACGAGCTCAACTCGGCCGGCGACGCCGTGGAACGCCGCTCAATCTTCGTGCAGGTCAGCGGCCTTCGCCCGGTTGGCAAGGCTCCCGATCCGCGGGCTCGCAACGGCCGCCAGCCCGCGACGCGCCCCAATGTGGCGCCCGTCCGGCCGGTCCGTTCGCCACGCTGAGCCAACCCGACGGCGAGGGCGCGCTCAGTTCTCGCCGGGCTCGGCGGTGGTGTCTCCGGTCGGCGCCGTCGTCGTCGAGGTCGGGCCGTCGGTCCGCGCGGCCGCGACGACGAGGGTGACCTTCGAGTCCGGCGGGACCACCTGGCCCTCCGCCGGGTCGCAGTCGATCACGGTGCCGGGCTCGGCGTCACTGGGCAGCCGGATCACCCGGTAGCTCAGGCCACTGCGCTCCAGAGCGGCCTTCGCGTCCTCCAGCGGCATCCCGCGCAGCGCCGGGACGGTTGCCTCGGTGATCGTCGGATCGGTGGTCGCGACCGTGCTGGGCGGCGCCTCCGTCGTCGGCTCGGTGGTGGGCGGCGTCGTCGCGACAGTCGTGGTGTGGGTCTGTGCCGGGGTCGGCGCCGGGGCGTCGGTGCCCGCGCCCGAGTTCCGCGCGATCAGGTAGATGCCGTAGGCCAGCACGCCGAACAGCAGCAACGCCACGATGCCGAACACGATCGGCATCCACCAGCGACCGGGCGGCTCCTCACCGGGCGGGCCCGGAGTCCACTCCGCGGTGTCGCTGTACCGCGACGTCGCCGGGCCGGGCGGCCGGACCGCGGCGCGACCGGTCCACAGATCCTCGGCATCGCGCGGATCCGGATCCCACCCGCCGGCCGGGGACAGCGGCTCGGTCGGGGTGTCCCCCGATCGGGGGCCGCCGGACGGCTGATTCGGCTGCACCCTGGTCGCGTCGTCGTCGACCGCCCGCATCGGACGGGTCTCGTCGGGACGCGACGGATCGCCGTCCCGACCGGGCTGGCGCTCGTCCGGCATTGCCGCTCCCTCAGCTCCGTACGCAGGATCTCGTCGCAGCGTCAAGGTATCGAATCTTGGGGTACCCGGGGGAGTTCCGTGAGCAACGCGATCCGGGGCGTGACCAGGATGGGTATTTCGCGGAGTTCGTCGATGGCCAGTACAGTGCCCGGCATGGCCGAGAAGGGCTGGACAGCACAGGCCGGCGCCGCGGCCGGAATCGCCGCCGGCGCGGGCGCCGCACAACTGGGTCTGGGGTACGGCCTCGGCGTCATCGAGTGGCCGACCACCGCGACCGCATCGGACAGCACCTGGCTGAACAGCCTGGGCTGGGCGACCTGGATCACCGCGAGCGCCACCGTCCTGGGTGCGGTGATCGCCGGTCGCCTGCGCGCCGACCGACCCGCGCCGTGGCGCACGCTCTGGCGTATCGCGCTCTCCGCCGCCGCGGCGCTCGGCGCCCTGATCTCGGTGGCGCTGGTCGCCCTGCCGGCCCGGTCCGCGGTCCGGCCGAACGGCCTCTTCTCCCACTCACCGCAGCTGGTCGCCGTCGGGTACACGCTGATCGGCCTGGTCGCCGGGATCGTGGTCGCGTTCTGGGCGGTCTCCTCCGCGCCGGTCGCCGCCAACCTCCTCGGCACCGCGGCCTGGCTGTGGGCCCTCGCCGTCGCCGGCGTCGCCGCCGAGCTGGCCACCGATCGTGACCTGCAGACCTACCTCACCAGCTGGCAGTTCGCCGAGACCCAGACCCCGATTCGGTACGGGGGGATCTACTGGCCCAGCGCCGCCCTGACCCTGACCGCCGCGTTCCTGATCGGGCTGCTGATGGCCTGGCCGGCCGCCCGGCGGGGGAATCTGGGACTGGGCACCGCCACGTCCGGTGCGGTCGGGCCGCTGCTCGTCGCGATCTCGTTCCTGTCGCTGGCCCCGCTGTTGACCGAGGCCGCCGGGCCGCTGCAGTCCGCCTACCTGATCGCGCCGTACGCGGTGCTCGCCGGGCTGGCCGGTTCCGCGTTGACGGTCGCGCTGGCCAAGGGGTCGCGTGGTGCGGCCCGCCGGGAGAATCCGCCGCTGCCGCTGCCGGCCGGGCAGAGTGCCGAGGTTCCGGCCGCCGCCGCCGACACGGAGAGCAGTGCCGCGGTGGCCAAGGCTGCCACGCCGACCCGTCCGGTGCCGGCCCAGCCCCGGCCCGCGCCGCAGCCCGCTCCGGCCACCCCACCGGACAAGGCTTCAGCAAAGCCCACGAAGCGGGCGAAGTTCACATCGGACGCCGAGCCGTACGCGCCCGATTTGTCCGAAGAGGAACCGCCGGCCGCTGGTCGTCGTCGCTGGCTCCTCTTCGGCAAGCGGCGCCCGGCCGAGAGCGTTGCGGAAACTCCGGCCGAGCCGGCCGACTCGGAGCCGACCGGTCGCGGTCGCAAGTCGCGCACCCCCGAGCCCGTCGCAGCCGCTGCGGCGCCGGCCGCCAAGCCGGCCTCGCCGACGGCGAAGCCCGAAGCTCCCCGGCCCGGGCCGGCCGCTAAGCCCACCCCGCCGAAGGCTTCCACCAGTGGGAACACGCCGGCCGCGGGGTTCGCCGACCCGGAGCTCGCCGCCGCCGCGCGACCTGCCAAGAGCGCCACCAAGCGAGCCGCCGCCCGCAAGGAAGCGACGCCGCGCTCCACGATCACGCCGCCGCCGGCGAACCCGCCGATCGCCCGCATCAACCCCAGGGACTGACCCGGGCGGTCAGGCCGGCCAGGTGTGCACCGGCTCGTTCGAGCGCTGCAGGTCCAGGTAGCGCAGGGTCATCTCGCGCAGGGCATCCGGCCGGGACAGCCCCCGACGCTCCGCGGCGCGGACCGCGGCGGTCTGCCAGGATGCCCCGTTCTGCCGGCTCCGGCAGCGTCCCTCGATGATCCCGAGCAGCCGATCCCGATCGACCGGCGGAACCCCGAAACGATCAAGTCCGTCGTACGCCAGCGGCAGCAACGTCTCCAGCACCAGCTCGACCACGCCGACCTCGCCCAGCCCCGGCCAGCGCGCCGTGGCGTCCAGCCCGGCCCGCGCCCCGGCCCGGAAGTTCGCACCGGCGGTGCCGAAGTCGAGCCGGGACCAGACCGGGCGCTCCGCCTCGGCGAGCCGGCGCACCACCCCGAAGTAGAAGGCCGCGTTCGCCAGCAGGTCGACCACGGTCGGGCCGGACGGCAGCACCCGGTTCTCCACGCGCAGGTGGGGCTTGCCGTCCATCACGTCGTAGACCGGCCGGTTCCACCGGTAGACGGTTCCGTTGTGCAGGCACAGCTCGGCCAGCCGCGGGATCCCGCCGGCCGTCCGGACGCCGTCCGGGTCCTCGTCGCTGAGGTACGGCAGCAGCGGCGGGAAGAATCGGACGTTCTCCTCGTACAGATCGAAGACCGAGGTGATCCATCTCTCCCCGAACCACACCCGTGGTCGGACGCCCTGCTCCTTGAGCTCGTCCGGCCGGGTGTCGGTGGCCTGCTCGAACAGGACGATCCGGGTCTCCGCCCAGAGTCGTCGCCCGTGCAGGAAGGGCGAGTTCGCACCCAGCGCCACCTGAGCCCCGGCCACCGCCTGGGACGCGTTCCAGTAGCGGGCGAACGACTCCGGCGCGACCTGCAGGTGGAACTGCGTGCTGGTGCAGGCCGACTCGGGCACGATCGTCCCGCTCGCGCTGCGCAGCCGCTCCACCCCGCGGATGTCGAGCGGGAACTGCTCGCCCCGGGCGGCGACGATCTCGTCGTTGAGGGCGCGGAACCGTTTGCCCGCCGAGAGGTTCGCCAGCACCAGGTCGTCGGGGGCGAGCGTGGGCAGCATGCCGATCAGCGCCAGGCGGCTGTCGGCCTTGGCGGCGCGTTCCTCCGCCGTACGCAAAGCGTCTGTTATCTCTTTTTCGAAGGCTCCGAAACCGTCCGCGGCCAGGTGCCGGGGCGGCACGTTGAGCTCGAGGTTGAATCGCCCCAGCTCGGCCTGGAAACGCGGATCGGCCAGGTCGGCCAGCAACTCGGCGTTGCGCATCACCGGGCCGCCCGCCGCGTCGACCAGGTTCATCTCGATCTCCAGCCCGGTCATGCCGGTGCCGGTGTCGAACACCTCGGCGTCCAGCAGGCCGCCCAGCACATCCAGGCCACGACGCACCTTGTGCCGGAAACGAACCCGATCGTCGGGCGAAAAGACGGCGTGTGCCAGATCTGTGCCCATGGTGCCCTCCCGCTCCGGTCGGGGACGAAACGGACGCCGATCACCGCGCTGTGAACGAGCAAATACTGTCGGTCCACCTTCGCATCCCCGAGCGACTACCGCCAGACAACGGTTTTCCGCGGGCGCAACACCGGCATTGCGGACAGAAAGGCAGTTTTCGGTGGGCAGACAGAACGAGGCGCCACCGGAGTCCGGTGGCGCCTCGACTGTGGACGATGCGGGGATCAGGCCTGCAGAACGGCTTCGCCCTCGATCTCGATCTTGACCTTCTTGCTGACCATGACGCCACCGCCCTCGAGCGCGACGTTCCAGTTCAGGTCCCACTCGGTGCGGTCGATCTCGGTGCTGGCGCTGAAGCCGAACACGTGCTGACCGTACGGACTGGTGGTGGCGCCCTCGAACTCGACGACGAGCTCGACCGGCTTGGTGATGCCCTTGATCGTGAGCTCACCGTCGAGGACGAACTCGGTGCCGGCGTGCGACTTCACGCCGGTGCTCCGGTACTCCATCGTCGGGAACTTCTCGGGCTCGAAGAAGTCACCGGAGCGCAGGTGGTTGTCCCGGTCGACCTGACCGGTCTGGACGCTCGCGGTCTTGATCGACGCCGTCACCGAGGACTCCAGCGGGTTCTCCGCCACCACGATGGTCGCGCTCGCCTCGGCGAACTGCCCACGAACCTTGCTGACCATGAGGTGCTTGACGACGAAGCCGACCCGCTTGTGCGCCGCGTCCAGGTCGTAGGTGCCGGCCGCGGGGAACTGCAGGCCCTCGAACTCGCGCGTGCTGACGGTCATGACTGGTCCTTCTCTCAAGTCTGGCGGGGTGCTTGTCTGACGGAGCAACTATATGCTCAGCAATATTCCCCTTGTCAAGTGCCTGCTAGTGTTGAGTGCGTGAACACCGATCTGGACGACCCTCGCCTCACCGCGGTCGGCCTGCTGGCCGAGGCGTACACGGGCTTGATGAACCGCCTGGCCACACAGTTCGAACAGCACCGGCTCTCCCCGGTCGAGTTCGAGGTGCTGATGCGCCTCGCCCGCTCGCCCGGCCACCGCCTCCGGATGACCGACCTCGCCGGCCAGACCACCCTCTCCACCAGTGGCGTCACCCGGGTCGTGGACCGGATGGAGCGCGGCGGCCTGGTCCGCCGCGAGGCCTGCCCGAGCGACCGGCGCAGCTCCTACGCGGTGATCACCGACGTCGGCCAGGAACGCCTCGCCCAGGTCCTGCCGGGGCACCTCGAGCTGGTCCAGCAGTGGTTCGTCGGGCTGCTCCCGGCGGACCGGCTGGACGACCTGCTCGACTCCCTCCGGACGGTCCGGGACGCGGTCAACCCGTGCGCCACGGCCGGCAGCGCGGAGACCGTCGCCACCGCCTGACCGGCCCTTGTGGAGGGTCGTCGCCGACCGGTCAGAAACGGTCACGCTGCGGCAAGCCGGGCCGGGCAGACCGGCAGAACCACCGGCAGAACGGGCGAATTCCCTTGGCCCGGTGCACGGCCCGGCTACTGTTGCGGCCCTGGGGGATGCGGCGCGTTCGAGGCGACGTACGGGGCTTACGGGGGAGTCTTCGTTCTCGCCGCTTGAGGGCGCGGCGTAGCAGCGATCGGCGCGTGGGGGGCACGAGTCACGCCGGTTGCGCACGCCGCGCCCGGGCCCAGCTTTTCCGGCTTCAGCTCTCCGGTTTCAACCGGAGATCACGGCACGACGCCGTAGCCGGAGCCGGTGTCCGGGCCCAGGCGGGCATGACGCTTCCGGGCGTCCTCCAGCTCACCCTCGGCGGACGCCCGCTCGGTGGCGAAATCCCGGACCGCGGCCGGCAGCCGGAATCGCACGGCATCCTCGCCACTCACGCTGAGCAACCCGAGCGCGACCAGGCGATCCAGCAGGTGCACCACGTCGGCGCGGTCATCGTCCACGGTGTCCAGCAGGGCCTCGGCCAGCTCCCGCGACCAGCGGTGCCGGAACATCGCCAGCAGCCGCAACGCCCGCTGCTCGGCCGGCGCGAGCACCCGATACGTCTCCGCCACCACGGTGTGCAGCGGGACGACGGCCTGCGGACGAGCCGGGTCCGGATGCGGCGGCGGGCCGGGATAGCCGGCGAGAATCTCCGGAATGGTGCGCACCCGGCCGCGGGCCGCGGCGAGCTCGATCGCCAGCGGCAGCCCACCGAGCCGGCGGACCAGCGCGGCGAGCGGGTCGATCTCGTGCGCGGCCAGACGGGTCCGGCGGACCCGGCCGAGACGTTCCAGAAAAAGACCGATTGCGGAGTACGGCACCAACTCCGCGACCGTCCGCACGGACAGTCCGGCCGGCGGGGTCGCCAGCGGCACCACCGGCCACACCCGCTCCTCGGCCAGCCCGGACGGCTGCCGCCCGGTGGCCAGGAACCGCAGCCCCGGCACCCGGTCCAGCAGCCCGGCCAGTGCCTCCCGGACCGCGTCCGGGGCGCGGTCCACCCCGTCCACGAAGAGCAGCGCGGGCCCGCCGGCGAGATGCCCGGACATATCCCGCGACCGGGCCGCGCCGAACCCGGCGGCCACGCTGTCCAGCAGCTCGTCGGCGGTGGAGTCGTCGCCCACCGCCACCCCGGCCACACCGCCCGGGTGGACGTCGGCCAGCCGGTGCGCGACGACCGTGGCGAGGCTGGTCTTGCCCACGCCGGCGACGCCGACCAGGGTCGTCCCGCGCGGCCCGCCGGTGGCCGGGACCCCGGCGACGAGCCGGGCGATGTCGGCATCCCGGCCGATCAGGTCGTCGGTCGGCGTGGCCCGGAGGAACGGTGTGTCCGGAGGGTGCGGAATCTCCGGGGGAAACGAGTCGTGAGCCGGCCGGCCGCGGGCCGCGGCCAGAAACGCGGCCCGATCGAAACCGGTCAGGTCGAGGGCGCCGACCAGCAGCTCGGCGGTGGTCCGTTGTGGACGCGAGGCGCGACCCCGCTCCAGATCACGGACGGTACGCACACCAATGGCGGCGCGGACGGCCAACTCTTCCTGAGTCAGGCCGGCGCGCCGCCGATAATTGCGCAGCAGGACCGCGAAGCCCTGATCGGACGCCATGCTGCGAACCTAGGCACCGGAATCGATCGAGGCGAACCCAGAAGGCCCTTTGTCGGGAATTCGACTCCGGAGAGTTACTAAAACTTAAAGTCCGACCCCGGTGTGACTCACGCGGCGACGCCCAGTCCGGCCCCCGCTCGACTCACGCGTCGGCGCCCAGTCCGAGCCCGCGGGCGATCAGCATTCGCTGGACCTCCGAGGTGCCCTCACCGATCTCCAGGATCTTGGCGTCGCGGTAGAAGCGGCCGACCGCCGACTCGTTCATGAAGCCGTAGCCGCCGTGCACCTGGGTCGCATAGCGGCTGTTCTCCATGGCGGCGTTGCCGGCGTTCAGCTTGGCGATCGCCGCGTACCGCTTGAAGTCCGCGCCGGCGACCAGCCGGGCGGCCGCGTCGTAGTAGCCGAGACGGGCCAGGTGGGCACGCATCTCCATGTCCGCGATCAGGAACTGGGCGAGGCCGCGGCCACGCTCGCCGAGCAGGTTCGCCGCGGGGACGCGCACGTCGTCGAAGGACAGCTCGTGAGTGTCCGACGTGCACCAGCCGACCTTCGAGTACTGCGGGGCGACGGTGAAGCCGGGCGTGCCGGACGGGACGATGATCGTGGAGAGCTCGCGGCTGCCGTCCGGCCTCGTCCCGGTCACCGCCATGACCGTGACCAGGACGGTGAGGTCGGTGCCCGAGTTGGTGATGAACGCCTTCGTCCCGTTGATCACCCACTCGCCGGTCGCCTCGTCGAGCACCGCGCGGGTGGTGATGCCGGCCGCGTCCGAGCCCGAGTCCGGCTCGGTGAGACCGAAGCCGAGCGCGAAGTAGTCGCCGCCCGGCAACGACGAACGGGAGCCCTCGCCGCAGCGAGGACTCCCGTCCTGATTACCGGCGCGTGGAGGAGCACCGGTGTGCGGAGACGCCCGGAAGGACGTCTCCGCGAGCGCGTCAGCGCAGGCTGTTCAGCAGGTCCAGGCCGCCGAGGCTGCCGGTCAGGCCACTGACCGGGGTGCTCTCGATGGAGTTGCGGCCACCGGTCTTGTCGCCGTACTTGTCCGGGCTCACGTCGCCGTAGCCCTTGCCACCCTTGTCGCCCTTGACGTCGCCCTTGTTGTCGTCCTTGACGTCGCCGTAGCCCTTGCCACCCTTGTCACCCTTGACGTCGCCGTTGTCGTCGTCGTTGGTGTAGCCGTGGTCGTCGTTGACGGCCGGGGCCGAGCCACCGTTGTCGTAGCCACCGTGGTCGCCACGGACGTCGCCGCTGTTGTCGTCGTCGTTGCAGGAGCAGTCGTCGCCCTGGTCACCCTGGACGTCGCCGCCGTGCTGGTGTCCCTTGGCCGGCTTCTTGACCCACATGACGTCGTCGCCGTCGTTGCCGATCCGGTTCACGCAGATCGCCGAGGACTGGGCAGAGCCCAGCAGCGAGCCGAGCGAGTTGCCGCAGGCGTTGATCGGGGCGACGATCGGCGCCGCGAACTGGGTGCCGTTCAGGAAGCCGATGTTGCCGAAGCTGGACTGGTTGATCCCGTTGTCCCAGCCACCGACCCGGTTGCCACCGTGGCCCAGGGCGCCGACCGCGTTGCCGCCGTGACCCCAGCCGTCGTTGCCGACCGCGCCGCCGTTGCCGCCCTGCTGCACGCTACGGCCGAAGCCGCTGCCACCGATGAAGTTGCCGCAGGTGGCCCGCGCCGAGGAGACCCCGAACAGGCTGTCCGCGTTGCCGCACTGGTTGATCGGGATGGTGATCGGCACGGCGATCTGGGTGCCGTTCAGGATGCCGACGTTGCCGCCGGACTGCTGCCCGATCCCGTTGCCCCAGCCACCGTTGGCGGCCTGCGCGCCCTCGGTGACGTGGTTGACCCCGGTGCCGCGGGCCGAGCTGACCCCGAAGAGGCTGTCGGCGTTGCCGTTCATGTTCGTCGGAACGGTGACCGGCACGGAGATCTGGGTGCCGTTCCCGAAGCCGACGTTGCCGCCGGACTGCTGCGCGATCCCGTTGCCGCCGCGGCGGGCCTGGGACCCCTCGGCGATGTGGTTGACGCCGCCACCGGTGGCGGAGGAGATGCCACCCAGGGCGAGGGCGTTGCCGTTCATGTTCATCGGCGCGGTGACCGGCATCGCGAACTGGGTGCCGTTCAGGGCGCCGAGGTTGGTCGAGGAGACCTGCGTGATCCCGTTCTGGCCACCCTGCGGGGCGGTGTGGTGCCCGCCGGCCTGGGCAGCGGCGACCGGGCCGAGCAGCAGGGCCCCGGCGGCCATGATTCCGACGCTCAGCGTCTTACGAACCCACGTCTTCTTCATGAGGAAAGTAATGCCTTTCAAAAATGGTCGGCAAGGATTTGCACGTATTCAATTGGCTTTTTCGATTTTGGGCGCAGCGGTGCCCCGGCTCGATTTATTCGACCTTGACCCCGCTCGTCGACATGCGCCGCTACGGTGCTGGCTCCGCAGACCGCGCACGATTCGCCGCTTGTACGCAAACGGTTCGGGAATCGTTCGGCCTGTGCTCTGACGGCGGCCTCTGCGCGCCGCCGGGCCAACTGCTAGTCAGGTGAGACGGTCGGCGCCTCGGCGTCGTTGCGCCGGGCATCGACATCGGGCGCGACCGGGCAGCGGTGACAGTCCACCGGGCCGTTCGCGATCCCGCTCGGAAGCACGGCCGACGAGCCGCTCTCCGTGTTCGCCCCCGACCCACCGGCCGGGATACCGCTGACTGCCCCGAGGTTCGTCCGCGCGGGCGCGGGTCCGTCACCGCCGGGTACGTCCTCCCGGATCGCCTCCGGCGCGGCCGGCCGGGCGGCCGGGGCATGCCGATGGACGTGCGACCGGGAGGGGGCCTTCCTGATCCGCCGGGCCGGTGCGACACCGTCAGAGGTGTCGCCGGCCGGGTCGCGGAAGGCCCGGATGCTGGTGCTCGCCCGATCTGTCCCGCTCGACTCAGCTACGTCGAGCGACACTTCGGCGAGCGGTGCCGTCGCCGCGGCCATGCCGGTCGCGACCGGATGTTCCGGCAGCTCGGCAGCGGGTCGCGAGGTCACGACGGGGTCGGTCACCGGGGCTTGCGCCGCCGGCACGGCCTCGGCATCGGCCACGTCACCCTCGGCTGCGGGCTGCTCGTCGGCGGCCACGGTCCCGCTGCTGGCACGCAGCGGCGCGAGCGCCGTTCGCAGGGCATCGCCGAGCGGATCCGCGTCGATCGCGGGCTCGTCGTCGTCCTCGACCAGGTCCTCCACCGGCTTCTCGGCCGGCTTTCCGAACAGCATGGTCAGGACGCGATGGTGGCTCTTCGGCTCGGACTCCAGCGGCTGGACGGCCGCCTTCAGGAGTTCTCCCGCCGCGGGTTCCTGGACCGTCTCGGCCCAGGTGGTCGCCGGCTCGACATCGTCGTCGAGCACAACCTCGAACGTCGAGCCGTTGACCGGCTCGGCGTCCGGCTCCGCGGCGTTCGCGGCAGCGCCGGTGAGCAGCCAGGCCACTCCGGCCAGGCCACCGACGACGAGTGCACGCAGGACCCACCGGGAACCGGTACGTCCGGCGCGGCGCTCCGGCCGTCGCTCCGCCCCCTGGCTCTGGGGCGGCATGAACGGGGAGCCGCCGGGGGCGGACCGCACGGAACCGGACGCCGTACGCGGCGTGCGCTCGACCCTCCAGCCCGGCATCGTTTCCACCCCTCGTCGTCGGCCTTCCGCAAACGTCCGTACCTCTTAATAGAGGAACAGGCGATATCGGCCACTCGGTATTGGTAACGAGGTGAGCAAGCGGAAAGTCACGCGAGCAAATCAGAAAAATGATCGCAGGAATCGCGCTCAAGAATCATCAGAGACGGGTCTGCGGCCCGGCTCTGAGAACACCCGATGGAAGGGGACGGCCGACCAGCCATTTGGCCAGTTCGGCGGCCCCGATCAACTCGTCCGGATCGATTCCGGCGTGGTGGCCGGCTCAGGAGCGCCGGGTCAGCGGCCGGTCAGGGCATGCATGGTGGCGTCGCGCAGCAGGGCCGCGCGCCGGCGCCGCTCCACCTCGCCGCCCAGGAACGGCGTCGAGTTCATCAGGCCGAACGCGGCGTGCGCCAGCACCCGCGCCTCGGCCGCGTCCAACTCGGGCCGCAGCAGGGTGAGCACGCCGACCCACTCCTCCACGTAGAGGCGCTGCAGCTTCCGGATCTGCCGGCGCGGCTCCTCCGGCAGACGGTCCAGCTCGTGCAGGTGCAGGGCGATCACCGCCGGGTTCGCCAGGGCGAAGTCGACGTGGAAGTCGATCAGGTCGGCAAGCGCCGCCTCGGCCTCGGCCGGGTGGCGGGCGACCCGTTCCCGGCCGCCCTCCAGCAGGCCGTCGCTGACCGGGATCAGCGCGGCGACCAGCATCGCCTCCTTGCCGGCGAAGTGGTGATACAACGCCGGGCCGGTGACGCCGGCCGCCGAGCCGATGTCGTCCATCGAGACACCGTGATAGCCGCGGGATGCGAACAGCCCGACCGCGATCTCGAGGATTTCGTCGCGGCGTGACCGCCGCCGGGGCGCCGGCGGGGTGGTCCGGTGCCGCTGATCTACCGTCGTCACCTCGCCACCTTAACGCGTCGTCAAGCCCTTACTTAACGGTCGTTCAGCCGATCGACGGCCTCCCGGGCCTCGGCGTACAGCTCGGGGAAGCGTCGCTCCTCCGGCAACGAGTCCATCAGTGCCAACGCTTCGACCGGCCGGCCGGACCGCAGAAGCGCCTCGGAACGCATACCCGCCACCCGATCGGCGTCATCGTCTGCCCCGATCGAGCGAAGTCGTTCGGGTGCTCCGTCGAGGTGCGGCAGCGCGTCGGCCCACCGGCCGCGGCGCATCAGGAGATTGCCGGCCTCGAATGCGAAGACCCCGCGACCCCATTGGACGGCCGGCTGTTCGGCCAGTTCGGCGGGCAGTTCCTCGTACCGGCGAGTAACCAGGGTGATCAACTCCTCGGCCTCCGGAACCTGGTCCGCGTAGTTCAACGCCATCAACTGGCGCCGCCGGACCCGCAGCTCCCCGGCCGGATCGCCGGCCTCGCGCAGCGCCTCGGCCGAGGCCTGGAAGGTCAGCGCCGCCTCGGCGTCCCGGTCCAGGTTGTAGAGCACCTCGCCGGCGTCCTCCCCGATCTGACCGCGACCGGCCGGGTTGTCGGCCAGCGCCTCGAGCAGCTCGCGGTACAACTCCAGCGCGCGGCCGGTGTCGCCAAGATCACGGTAAATGCCGGCCAGCAGGTACCGGATGTCGTTGGCCGGCGGGACGAACCCCAGCCGCTCGAACCCGAGCAGCGCCTCCTCGGCCACCTCGGCGGCCTCGGGGAGACGGTCGGCCATCCGGTACGCCCGAGCCAGGTCCTGCCGAGCGAATGTTCCGGAATGGTCGTTCTCCTGCTCGGCGCAGATCGCGACAGCCTCCACCAGGTCCTCGATCGCGTCGACCGGCCGTTCCAGGGCCAGCGACGCCCGGGCCCGCAGCGCGTACGCGATCAACTCGGCGCCGGACACCCCGTAGGCCAGCGACTCGGTCATCGCCGCCACCACGTCCGCCGGCTCCTCGGCGAGCTGGGCGTAAACGGTCGCCGCCTCCGCGCTCGCCCGGGCCGGACCGTTCGCCCGGTAGAAGTCCCACGCGGATCGGGCGGCTACGCGCGCCTCGTCCTCGCGGTCCATCGCGCCGCGGTTCCGGGCCCGCATCATCGAGTGATACGCCATCCGGCGGACGTCGCCGAGCTCGGCGGCGTGCTGGTCGGCGCGGTCACCCGCCTCGTTGGCCTCGGCGTACCGCTCCATCAGGAAGTACACCATGGACAGTCGCAGGCCGGCGCTCGCCCGATCCCGATGGGTGCCGCGTTCGTCCTGGTGGACGACGTCCGCCTGGACGAGCGGCAGCGCCTCCGCCGGGTCGAGCAGGCCGGCCCGGGCCCGCTCCAGCGCGGCCCGGGCCCGCATGGCGCTCACCCTGCCGGGGTCACCGGCCGCCTCGAACGCCGCGACGGACTTCTCGTAGTCGGCGATCGTGGCCTCGTGGTCGTCGCCGTTGTCCCGGAAGCCGCGCAGCATCCAGAGGCGACCGGCGAGCCCCGGGTCGGCCGGCTCGGGGAAGCGGCTCGAATACGCCTCCAGCACCGCGCCGAGCAGCTCGTACTCGTCCTCGTCGACGTGCTTCTGGGCCAGGTCCAGCAGCTCGGTCTCGGTGAGATCCGCGGGAACTTCGGCGATTTGCGGCTTCTGCTCCCGTTGCACGGTCTGTTGTGGAGCAACGGTCCGGCGAGCCGTCGGGGACAGTGGCAGCACCACGTCGTACGGCTCGGAAGCCATTCGCTCTTTGATGAAGTCACCCTGGTGACCGGTGCCGTTGCGGGCGTCGAAACGGGCCGCCAGGTCGGTCGCGAACGCCGCCAGCTCGTCGGCGAGCGCCGCGACGGTCGTCTCCGGCTGCCCGGCCCGCCGGATCGGCGAGTCGCCGTGCCCCAACGTGACCAGCCGGCGCAGCAGCGCAACCGACGCCGCCGCGAAGTCCATCGCCGCGGCCGGGGACGGCGCCCGCTCCAGCCAGTCGATGTGCCGCTGCAGGATCTCCAGGCCACGCGCCTCGTTGCCGGTGCGCGCGCAGAACAGCAGGTGGTCCCCGATACCGGACAGATCGGCCAGGTTGCCGCGCTCGACCAGGTAGGAGCGGCGGTGCGCGTCGGCGGCCTCGTCCAGCCGACCGCTCCGCAGGTACGACACCATCAGCTCGCTGAGGATGCTCTGCGGCTGCTCGTTGCAGTTCAGCTCGCCGGCCAGCACCGGCGTGGCCAGCTCGACCGCCTCGTCGAACCGCTCCCGGCTGTTCAGATGCCAGACCAGGGTGGTCGGGTCGCAGCCGGCGCAGTCGGAGAGCTCGGTCCGCGGCGCGGTCCGCCACTTCTCGAACCAGTCGTTCGCCTCGTCGGTCGCGCCGATGTGCCGGGCGACCAGGTACCGGTGCTTGAACACCGGCTGCAGGCCGTGCCCGCTCTCCCGATAGCGCCGCTCCATGTCGTCGAGCACCGCGCGGGTCCGCGCCAGCGGGATCTCCGGGAACTTGGTGAGCGCGCTGGTCATCGTCTTGAACAGCCAGAGCAGGTTGTGCGTCCAGCGCTCGTGGTACGGCTGCGGGTTCCGGTCGAAGTCGCTGACGCACCAGGAGAACGTGGCGAACGACTTCACCGACTCGCCGCCGTAGATGTACGCCGTGGTCGCGAACAGCCGGGTGTAGAACGCCAGCGCCGGGTCGCCCGCGCCGTCCGCGTGCCGCAGCACCTGCTCGACGAGGGCGATCTGGGCCGCGCCGTACGGAAGCTGATGCGCCTCCTCGAGAGCGCCCCAGAGCTCTTCCGCGGTCTTCATCGGCTCTCCTCCTCGGGAACGGCCCGGTCCAGCAGGCCCAGGAACGACGTGGTCAGCAGGGCCGCGTCGGCCGGCCGGATCGGATGGTGGCCGAGCAGCAGCGCCTGGCCGTAGAGCGACTCGACGGCCAGCGCGGCGAGCCCGGCGTCGCCCAGCGCGGCCACCCGCCGGATCAGCGGGTTGCGGTGGTTCAGGACGAGCTGCGGCCGGTCGTTCGGCACCGTCGAGGAGAGCGCGTCGAGCACCCCGCCCCACAGGTCGTCGGCCTGGTCCCGGCTCGCGGTGAACTCGTCGTGGAAGGCGGCGGCCCGGCTCACCAGGTACAGCGCGGGCAGGCTCGCCGGGTCGAAGGAGCGGACCACGACCTCGCAGCCGAGCCGGTCCAGCCGGCGCTGGGCGGCCGACAGGAACGGGCGCAGGCGCAGCTCGGTCTCCGCGTCGACGGCGGTGAACCGGGTGGTCAGGTCGGTCGGGTCCAGGCGCTCGGTGCGGACCTCGGCGTCGACCACGGCGAGCCGCTGGATCAGGTCGGCGTCGTAGACGTAGCCGCCGTTGATCAGGCCGATGTCCTGCGCGGCCGCGACCGCGGCCAGCTGGCGGAACTCGTCGGCGGTCGCGGCGTACCGGAGCACGCCGTACCTCGCGCGGAACTCGGCGAGCGTCAGCTCGCCCATGTTGGTCTGCATCGGGTACCACTGCTCGACCAGGCGCAACATCTCGTCGTCGTGCAGGGCCAGCGCCTTCACCCCGAGGTGATGGATCTGCAGGAACTGGGCGAGACGCCGCGGATCGGTCGCGGAGAGCCGCACCAGCCAGCCGCGCAGCTGGTCGGCGATCGCCTCCCGGGTCTCGGCCAGCATGCCGTCGTCGTAGAGCGCCTCGCGGCTGGCGGTCGGCCGCAGCTCGGTGCTGTCCACCACGCAGCGGGCGAAGAACGCCCAGTCCGGCAGCAGGCCCTCGACGCCCTCGGAGAGCAGCATGCGCTTGAGGTAGACCCGGTGGCCGCCCCGGCTGGCCGGGTTGACCGGGGTGGGCAGCACGAACGCCGCACCGCTCAGGCCGGAGCCGGGCACGTTCAGCTCGATCACGTCAAAGGGCCGAAAACCCAAGACCTCTTCGGCGTACGCGTTCCGCTCGCTCGCCGGAAGCGCCCACGGCACCGTCCCGGTGGTGACCCGGCGCCCGTCCACGGTCACCTCGACCGGCAGCAGCGAGCCGTAGAGCCCGGCCAGCTCGGTCACGGTCGCACCGGTCAGGTAGTGCTCGGCGCCCCGGCGCGGCAGCAGGGTGACCGTGGTCCCCGGCTCGCGCTCCTCGCCGGGCCGCACGTCGTAACGCCCGTCGGAATATCCGGTCCAGAGCACCGGGGGAGCGCCCGCGCGCCGCGTGTGCACGTGGATCTCGTCGGCCACCAGGAAGCAGGAGAGCAGGCCGATGCCGAACTGGCCGAGGAACTCGTGCCGGGCGAAGCCCAGCTCGTCCCGCTTCGAGCTGCGACCGATCGTGGCGAGCAGCTCGTGGACCTGCGCCTCGGTGAGCCCGATGCCGTTGTCGGTGATCCGCAGGCGCTCGCCGGTGCTGATCTCGACCCGGCCGGCGTGGTCCGGGCCGACCGCGGTGATCGCGTCGACGGCGTTCTGCAGAAGCTCACGGACGTACACGCGGGGGCTCGCGTAGAGGTGGTGACTGAGCAGGTCGACGATGCCCCGTAGATCGACCTGGAAGGTGTTGCTCACGGCAGCGCACGGTACCGGGTCCGTCTGACAAAAAGGGGCCCTTTTCCGAGGGCCCCTTCTCTGGTCAGGCTTTCATCAGACTTTCGTCAGGCGAAGATCAACTGAGTCCGCCGGGCTCGGCGCCCTTGGCGATCGGGGCGCGGACCAGATTGCCCCACTCCGTCCAGGAACCGTCGTAGTTGCGGACCTGCGGGTACCCCAGCAGGTGCCGCAGGACGAACCAGGTGTGACTGGACCGCTCGCCGATCCGGCAGTAGGCGATGATGTCGTCGCCCGTCTCCAGGCCCAGCTCGTCGCGGTAGATCTTGATCAGGTCGTCGTGCGCCTTGAACGTGCCGTCGTCGTTGGCGGCGGACTTCCACGGCTTGCTCACCGCGCCCGGGATGTGCCCGCCACGCAGCGCGCCCTCCTGCGGGTACGCCGCCATGTGGGTCAGCTCGCCGGTGTACTCCTGCGGGGAACGGACGTCGACCAGCGGCCGCCCGCTGGCGATGTGCCCCATGACCTGGTCACGGAATGCCCGGATCTCCGCGTCGTTGCGGACCGGCACCGCGTACTCCGCCTTGGGGCGGGTGGTCTTCTCCCGGGTCACCTCGCGCCCCTCGGCCACCCACTTCTGCCGGCCGCCGTCGAGCAGGCGCACGTCCCGGTGTCCGAAAAGACTGAAGACCCAGAGTGCGTACGACGCCCACCAGTTGAAGTTGTCGCCATAGAACACGATCGTGTCGTCGCGGCCGATGCCCTTGGCCGCACACATCGCGGCGAACGCGGCCGGGTCCAGGTAGTCGCGGGTGACCTGGTCGTTCAGCTCCAGGTGCCAGTCGACCTTGACCGCCCCCGGGATGTGCCCGGTGTCGTAGAGCAGCACGTCCTCGTCCGACTCGACGACGACCAGACCGGGCGTATCCAGGTTCGCGGCGAGCCACTCGGTGGTGACCAGTTTGTCGGGGTGCGCGTAGGCCTGCAGCGCCTGCGCCGGATCGTTCGGAACGGACATGCCTGCCACGCTAGCGCTTACACATCGTCGATCGGGGCCAGCACCGGGCGCTTCGCCGTGATGAGGTCACCGGTCGAACGCCCGAGCAGGTGCCGCCCGACCCAGGGCGCCAGGTGCTCCCGGGCCCAGCGCACGTCCGCGCTGAGCGCCAGCCGCCACGGCGTGGACTGCGGCGCCGGCGGGACCAGCATCCAGTCCTCCTCGACGCCGACGCCGAGCGCGTTCAGCACGTGCCCGGCGACCCGGCGGTGCCCGGTGTCGGAGAGGTGCAGACGGTCGTCGCTCCACATGCTCCGGTTCAGGTACGTGTGATCCGCGAACAGGTCGATCAGATGCGCCCCGTGCCGCTCGGCGATCTCCCGGAACCCGTCGTTGAGGATCCCCGCACGAGTCCCGATCATGCGCTGACCACCGGGTATGTGCACCGCGACGTCGGCGAACCGGAACATGATCACGTCCGCGCCGGTGGCCCGGATCCGGGCGATCACCGGGTCCATCCGCTCGACCAGGGTGTGTGGGTCCACCCGGGGCCGCAGGATGTCGTTGCCGCCGGCCGCGAAACTCACCAGATCCGGCTTCATCGCGAGCGCCGGCTCGAGTTGCTCGGCGATCACCTGATCCAGGAGCCGGCCGCGGATCGCCAGGTTGGCGTACCCGAAGTCGGGGCCGGAATCGACCGCTAGTCGAGTGGCGACCAGGTCCGCCCACCCTCGGTACGTGCCGTCCGGATACTCGTCGCACATGCCCTCGGTGAAGCTGTCCCCGATTGCCACGAAGCTGCGCCAGGCCATCGTTCCCCCTAACGTCTGTTCAGCTTTGGTTGCCGGATCAGTTTTCCACCGGACAGGTAAGAAGCGGAACGTGACGCTGGCGACACCTAGATAAGCGCGTGATTTAGTCGTACCGCATCTCTAGGCTCGATGTCCATGCTGCTTCGGATGTCCACATTGCTGCTCAGGACCCTGCGCGAGGAGCCGGCCGACGCGGAGGTGCCGAGCCATCGGCTCCTGCTTCGCGCCGGTTTCATCCGTCGCGCCGCGCCGGGCGGCTACACCTGGCTGCCGCTCGGCAAGCTGGTGCTGGACCGGATCACCACGATCGTCCGCGCGGAGATGACCGCCGTCGACGGCCAGGAGGTCGCCTTCCCGGCGCTGCTGCCGCGCGAGCCCTACGACGTCAGCGGGCGCTGGACCGAATACGGCGACGACATCTTCACGCTCCAGGACCGCCGCGGCGCCGACTACCTGCTGGCGCCCACCCACGAGGAGATGTTCACCCTGCTCGTGCAGGACATGACCACCTCGTACCGGGACTTTCCGCTCCGCCTCTTCCAGATCCAGACGAAGTTCCGGGACGAGGCGCGGCCACGCGGCGGCCTGCTGCGCGGCCGCGAGTTCCTGATGAAGGACGCTTACTCTTTCGACCTCAAAGACGACGGACTAATTGCGGCGTACGGCGATATGCGCGCCGCCTACCAGCGAATCTTCCGTCGCCTGGGCCTCGACCACACGATCGTCTCGGCGGTGTCCGGCGCGATGGGCGGGTCCGCCTCCGAGGAGTTCCTGGCCGTCGCCGAGGTCGGCGAGGACACCTTCGTCGGCTGCACCACGTGCGACTACGCCGCCAACACCGAGGCCGTGACCACGCCCGTGCCGCCCGCCGCCCCGGTCACCGCGCCGGCCCTGACCGTGCACGACACCCCGGACACCCCGACCATCGCCGCCCTGGTCGACGTCGCCAACGCCCGGCAACTGGGCGGCCGCTCGGACTGGACCGCCGCCGACACCCTGAAGAACGTGGTGGTCACCGTGCACCACCCGGGCCGCGAGGACGAGGTGCTGGCCATCGGCGTGCCCGGCGACCGTGAGGTCGACCTGAAGCGCCTGAACGCCGCGCTCGCCCCGGCCACCGCCACCCTCTTCGACGACTTCGCGTCCCGCCCGGACCTGGTCAAGGGCTACATCGGCCCGCAGGACACCAAGCTGCGCTACCTGGCCGATCCGCGCGTCGCGCCCGGCACCGCGTGGCTGACCGGCGCCAACGAGCCCGGCCGGCACGCCACCGACGTGGTCGCCGGCCGGGACTTCACCCCGGACGGCACGATCGAGGCGGCCGAGGTCCGGGCCGGCGACCCGTGCCCGGCCTGCGGCGACGGCGTCCTGACCATCCGGCGCGGCATCGAGATCGGGCACATCTTCCAGCTCGGCCGGCGCTACACGGACGCCTTCAAGGTGGACGTGCTGGGCGCCGACGGCAAGCCGGTCCGCCCGACCATGGGCAGCTACGGCATCGGCCTGTCCCGGGCCGTCGCCGCGATCGCCGAGCAGCACCACGACGAGCGCGGGCTGCTCTGGCCGGCCGAGGTCGCGCCGGCCGACGTGCACATCGTCGCGGCCGGGAAGGACGGCCAGATCGAGGCGGCGCTGTCCCTGGGCCGGACGCTTGTCGCGGCCGGGCTCCGGGTCCTGGTCGACGACCGGCCCAACCTGTCGGCCGGGGTCAAGTTCACCGACGCCGAGCTGATCGGCATCGCCCGGACGATCGTGGTCGGCCGCCGCCTCGCCGAGGGGTACGCCGAATGGCGTGATCGTCGCACCGGTGAGCGGAACGACGTGTCGCTGGTGGACATCCCCGGGGTGGTCATGGGCAGACTGGAGTAATCGACGTATCGACGGACAGGAGTGATCGGCATGGCGAGGCTGGTGGCGGACGCGATGACCCGGCGGGTGGTCTACCTGCCGGCGGACACGTCGCTCGACGAGGCCGCTCAGGCGATGCGCGACCAGGGGATCGGCGACGTGGTGGTGACCCACGGGCCGACCATGGCCGGCATCGTCACCGATCGCGACATCGTGGTCCGGGCGATCGCCGAGGGTCTGCCGGTGGGGTCGACGACGCTCGGCTCGATCGCCTCCCGTGAGCTCATCATGATCGAGCAGAACGCGACCGTGGAGGAGGCGGTCCAGGCCATGCGGTCCCGGGCCGTCCGCCGCCTCCTGGTCTGCGACGCCGACCGTCAGGTCGTCGGCCTACTGAGCCTGAGCGACGTGGCCCTGCTCCCCACCTCAGCCGCCGCCTGACCCATCCCACCGGCCCACCACAGCCGCTGCCTGATCTCACGCCCGGCTGTTGGGCGGGCGCTGGGCATCGACGCGTAGGTTGGATCTCGTGACCGATATGCCGCCGAAGCTGGCCGAGATCGTTGAGGACTTCGTCTCCGCACCCCGCGAGGTGGTCCTGGAGATGCTGCTGGAGTTCTCCGACGCGGTGCCCCCGCTGCCCGCCGAGCTGACCGGGCACGAGGGCATGGAGCAGGTGCCGGAGTGCCAGACCGCGTTCTTCCTCAAGGCCGAGGTCCAGCCGGACTCCACCGTCGTGACGTACTTCGACTGCCCGCCGGAAGCGCCGACCACCCGCGCCTTCGCCGGCATCCTCGCCGAGGGCCTGGCCGGCTCGACCGCGGCCGAGATCCTCGCCGTGCCGGACGATCTCTACGGCCGGATGGGTCTGGGCCAGACGATCAGCCCGCTCCGGGTCCGCGGCGGCACGGCGATCCTGGCCCGCCTCAAGCGCCAGATCACCGACCAGCTGAGCTGACCCACCCGCACACCACCCGGGCCAGCCGGCGCCCAGCCCGGCCCGCTCACCCCGGGCCGTCACCCCTCGCCCCCAGGTCGGCCGCCTTCCCTTCGCCCCTTCACCCCTTCACTTCGGAACGGAGAAGCGTGGACATCCAGGTCTGGTCCGATGTCGTCTGCCCGTGGTGCTACCTCGGCAAGCGGCGCCTCGAGATCGCGCTGTCCCGGTACGACGGCGACGTCACGGTCACCTACCGCGCGTACCAGTTGGACGCCGCGCCGGTGCCACGCCCACTCCCGATCCGGCAGGTCATGGCCGAGAAGTTCGGCGGCACGGAGCAGGCCGACCAGATGCTCGCCCACGTGACCGCCCTGGCCGCGGCGGACGGCCTGACGCTCGACTTCGATCGCGCCATCGCGGCCAACACGTTCGCCGCGCACCGGCTGATCGCCTGGGCCGCGACCCAGAACCGTCAGGCCGACATGCTGGACGCCGTCCAACGCGCGCACTTCGCCGCGGGTATCGACGTCGGCTCGCTCCCGGCCCTCGCCGAGGTGGCCGGCTCGATCGGGCTGAACCCCGCGGCGGCCCGGGCCTACCTGGAGTCGGACGCCGGCACCAGCGCGGTCACCACCGACCTGGCCGCGGCCCGGGAACTGAACATCACCAGCGTCCCGGCCTTTTTCATCGACGGAAAGTACATGGTCCAGGGCGCCCAGGAACCCGCGACGCTGCTGGCCGCGTTCACCGAGATCGCCCGCCGCGAAGCCGTCGACGCCGGTCTATAGCGTTTCACGTGGAACGGTATAGACACTGATCGACGGCTACGGTCGGAGCCCCGCAGGTCAGCCGATCTCCTTGGCCAGGCCATCGATCACCTGGGCACCCGGGAGCGCTCCGAGCGCCGGGCCGGGCAACGCGATCTTGCTGTGCCGGACTCCCGATCCCACGATGACGTGCGGCGTGGCGATCAACCGGGAGTCGACCAGGATCGGCCAGTCGGCGGGCAGCCCGATCGGGGTGATCCCGCCGTACTCCATCCCGGTCCGGGACACCGCCTCATCCATCGGCGCGAAGCTGCATTTACGCACGTCGAGGTGTCGACGGATCGCGCCGTTCACATCCGCCCGGGTCGTGGCGAGCACGACGACGGCCGCGTACTTCGTGACCTCACCCCGCCGGCCGGCGACGATCACGCAGTTGGCCGACTCGGCGAGGGTCACCCCGTACGCCTCGCAGAACGCCGCGGTGTCCGCCAGGCTCGCATCGATCGGCGCCACCAGCACCTGATCGACGTCCACCGGGGCGTCCTCCGGCCACACCGCGAGCGCCTTGGCCACCGGCGCCGCGAGCAGATCGGGTCGAGACTGAGCAGATTCGGTCTGCAGGCTTCCCATCACGCCCGCCATCATCGCCCCAACCCGCGCCCGGCAACCACCGGACACCAACCGGCCACGCATTGCGGGACAGAAGCACCATCCCGCCAGCCACTACTCAGGTTTCGCCGGATCATGCCGAATGTCTGAGATTGTGGGAGAGGAGTACGCACCCGAGCGCCGCGAGGCCCGAGTCGGAACCGTCAGTGGCCTGGCCCTGATGACCGGCGCCACCGCCATGGCCGCGGTCGCCGGCGGCCAGCACTCCGTCTTCGCCACGATTCTGCTGGCCCTGCTGGCCCTGGGTATGTCTCACGCCTTCACCGTGGAGATCCAGCGCCAGGCCCACCGCCGCACCGGCCGCTGGGGACGCCACGACCTGATCAACACCGGCCTGCTCGCCGGCTGGGCGGCCGTCTCGCTCTCGATCGCGGCGCTGCCCTTCCCGCCGCCGTCGATCCGCGTCCTGAGCCTGCTGCTGACGTTCAGCTACGCCGCGGCGGTCGTCTACTTCATCGCCGAGCGCCACCGCACGATCGCGGCCCCGCTGCCCACCCCAGCCCCGATCTCCGAGTCAACCTCGGTCTGAGCCGGCCTCGATCTGAGCCGGCCTCGGTCTGAGCCGGCCTCGGTCTGAGCCGGCCTCGATCTGAGCCGGCCTCGGCGCCTCACAGCCCTGGCGAGACCCGGAGAAGCCCGGAGAAGCCCGGAGAAGTCCACCGCGCACCCCGGCCGCAGCCTCTACCAATCCACCGCCGAAGCTCGCTCCACCGGCGACCCCATCGTCGGCAGCACCACCATCAACGGCGGCACCGGCACCCCACTGGTCTCGATCGGCAGCTCCGGCACCGGCAACCAGTCCAACCCGAGCGGCTCCGGCCCGGACCCGTCATCCCGCCCCGCCCGTGGCTCCCCGTCGGCGACGGAGACCGCGAACACCGAGGTCATCCCCGACGGATACGGCATCTCCAACACATACCGCAGGTCGCTGACCACCAGCCCGGTCTCCTCGAAGACCTCACGCCGCACCGCGTCCTCAGCCGTCTCGCCGGGCTGCAGCCCGCCGCCGGGCAGAGTCCACCATTCGCCGCCACCGGATCGGCGGCTGCGCTCATGCACCATCAGCACCCGCCCGTCCCGCACGATCACGGCGGCGGCCCGTCTTCGCTCACTCACGAATCGCAGGCTAACCGGCGCGATGGCCGCGTGCAGGATTCCTTCATTCCCCTGTGGATAACTGGCAGACGCAGAACGGGCAAATGCGTAGCTACACCTTCGGAACGGTGACCAGCAGATATGTCTTCGACTCGAGCAACGCCCCGGTCAGCTTGAACCCGATCTGCCCTTCGAGGTACGAAATGGCCGTCGAGGTGTGATCCATCACGTCCGTTTCGAGTCGCCCGTCACGATAGGTCCGCCGATTCCCGCGTCCCATCGCATCGCCCCGGTACGCCAGCACGGAACGCCCTTCGGACAACGGTCCCACGATCGCGGTGTCCATTCCGAGCCCGCCGTCGCCGCCGTCCTCCAGGATCAGCGTCCAGTCGTCGAAGCCGGCCAGCCCGAGGAAATACCGCCCGCCACCCTCTTCACCGTCCCCGGGCCCGACAAGCTGCGCCCAGTAGACCGTCTCGTGGCTCTTACCGCCGATCGCCCGCGCCACCTTGACCGGGCGCAGCCCGCGCACGAGCGTGAGGCAGAACCCCCGCCCGAGCGGCCCGTCCGCTTTCGCCCATAGGTGTCCTTCGTCACTGTCCGCGAGCTCCAGAACCGCCCGTGACCTGCCGCATCCGGCCAATGACGCCAACGTCACCGCCGCCAGGAGAGCCCGCCGTCGCACCGCGTCAGTAGATCAAAAATTTCATCGAAAGGTAACGCAAAGAATAGGATGCGCTGACGCATTGTCCTGATTGGAGCGCAACGCGTAAACAGTCCGGAAAACGCGAAAGCCCTCACCGAAGGGTGAGGGCTGGAGGATTGGTGGAGCCCAGGGGACTTGAACCCCTAACCCCCGCCTTGCAAAGGCGGTGCTCTGCCAGTTGAGCTAGGGCCCCGGACGACGCCTCAGCGCAGATCGGGAGCGGTGGTCGCCTCGTGCCACAGGGCGCGCTCGTCACTGGAGGCCTTGACCTTCTTGACCACCAGCGCAGCAGCACCGACCACGGCCGCCACGATCAGAAGCTTCTTGAGCATCAGCTACCCCCACTCTGAAACGGGAGACGTAACGGAACACCAGAAAAACAATGGGCGACCCGTGTCCGCGTTTCTGCGGACGGGATCGCCCGATCGCTCGTGGGGCTAGATGGAATCGAACCATCGACCTCAGAGTTATCAGCTCTGCGCTCTAACCGACTGAGCTATAGCCCCTCACCTGCGGACAGAACTTTACCGCATCGGGTTGCGAGCCACCAAAACGGGGGTGGCTCACAACCCGATCAGGACGTCAGTCGCGCTCCGCGAGCGTGAGCTCGATGCCACCCACCAGGTCGGCGCAGACGTTGTAGATGAACGCGCCGAGCGTCGCCAGCGCCGTGAACAGCACGACGTTGACGGCGCCGATCAGCATCGACGTGCCGATGACACCCCACGCGGTGATCCGGAAGCCACCACCGGTCGAGCCCGGCCCGCCGCTGGCGCTGACCAGTTCCTTGAGGCTGTCGTTGACCGAGGTCCACACGCCCATCGTGTCCAGCGCCAGGTAGAGCACCGAGGTCGCGACGACCACCACGATGAAGAGCACGATCGAGACCGCGAACGCGAACTTCATCACCGACCAGGGGTCGATCCGCTTGAGGTTCAGCCGGGCCCGGCGCGGGCCACGCGCCGCGGCCGACGAGACCGTGGAACGGGCCGAGCGAACGGCCTCGGAGACCCGGGCCGCCCCGACCGCCGACGTGCCACCCGGGCCGGCCGGCGTGGCCGACCCGCTGACAGGCGCGCTGCGCTGTTTCGCGGCGCCGGGCGGGGTCACCGAGGGAACGCTGCCCGCCGGGCGCGCAGCGGCGCCTGAGACGGTGCCGGAGGTCTGCCCAGGACGCGCCTGGACGGCTCCGGGCGCGGCGCCCTTGCCCTTGGTCACGACCGGAACCGCGGCCGAGGCCTTGGCCACGGCCGGCGCGCCGGGGCGCTTGGCCTCGGCCTCCGGCCCGGGAGCGGATGGCTCACCGGGCGGCGGTGCCATGCCCGGCGCCCTGGTGAACTTCGGCGGGGACGGGGCATCGGCGGGGACAGCGGCGCGCCCAGCGGACTCGCGTCCGGGCGTTGCGGCGCCGTCGTTCTTCGCCGCATCGCCCGGTGCCGCTGAGCTCCCGGGGCCCCCCGACTTCGCCTGTGTCTCCGGCATCAACTAGTCCTGTTCGTCAGGCTCGTCGGCATTGCGAGCAAGCGCCACGATGGTTACACCTTCAGGGAGGTCCATCAGCTTGACCCCCATTGTGTTCCGATCCCGTGTGCGCCGTACAGGCTTCACGGGAGTCCGGATGACACCACCATTGCTGGTGATGGCAAACAGTTCATCCTCCGGGCTGATCACCAGAGCGCCGACAAGTCCACCACGACGTTCGGTGATCTTCGCGGTGAGCACCCCCTTGCCGCCACGACCCTGCACCGGATATTCCTCGATCGGTGTCCGCTTCGCATACCCACCATTGGTGGCGACCAACACATCCATGTCGGGGACCACCACTTCCATGGCAAGCAGCTCGTCGTTGTCGCCGAAGCGCATGCCGATCACGCCGGACGTCGCCCGGCCCATCGGCCGCAGCGCGTCGTCGGTCGCGTTGAACCGGATGGCCTGGGCGTGCTTGGACACGAGGAGGAGATCGTCCTCCGGTGCCACCAGCGCCGCGCCCACCAATTCGTCATCCTCCCGCAGGTTGATGGCGATGATGCCACCGCTGCGGTTGGAGTCAAATTCGTCGAGGCGGGTCTTCTTCACCAGACCATTCTTAGTGGCGAGCACAAGGTAGGGCGCGACCTGGTAATTCGGGATCTGGATGACCTGGGCGATCTGCTCGTCCGGCTGGAACGCCAGCAGGTTCGCGACGTGCTGCCCCTTGGCCGTGCGGTTCGCCTCGGGCAGCTCGTACGCCTTCGCCCGATAGACCCGGCCCTTGTTCGTGAAGAACAGCATCCAGTCGTGCGTGGAGATCACGTAGAAGTGCGAGACGATGTCGTCCTGGCGCAGGGTTGCGCCGCTCACGCCCTTGCCACCGCGCTTCTGCGATCGATACATGTCGACCTTGGTGCGCTTGGCGTAACCAGTTCGTGTGATGGTCACCACAACGTCCTCGCGCGCGATGAGGTCCTCCATGGAGACCTCGCCGTCGAACGGGATGATCTGGGTACGCCGGTCGTTCCCGAACTTCTGCACGATCTCGCCGAGTTCCTCGGAGATGATCGCCCGCTGCCGTTCCGGCTTCGCGAGAATGTCCTTGAAGTCGGCGATCTCGAGCTCGATCTTCGCCAGCTCGTCGATGATCCGCTGCCGCTCCAGGGCGGCCAGGCGGCGCAGCTGCATGTCGAGGATCGCGGTGGCCTGGATCTCGTCGACGTCGAGCAACGTCATCAGGCCCTGGCGGGAGTCCTCCACCGTCGGCGACCGCCGGATCAGGGCGATAACCTCGTCGAGCATGTCCAGCGCCTTGCCCAGACCGCGCAGGATGTGCGCGCGCTCCTCGGCCTTGCGCAGGCGGTACGCGGTCCGCCGGCGGATGACCTCGATCTGGTGCTCGACGTAGTACCGGATGAACTGCGCCAGGTTCAGCGTCCGCGGCACCCCGTCGACCAGCGCCAGCATGTTGGCGCCGAAGGTCTCCTGCAGCTGGGTGTGCTTGTAGAGGTTGTTCAGCACCACCTTGGCGACCGCGTCGCGCTTCAGGACCAGGATCAACCGCATGCCGGTACGGCCGGAGGACTCGTCCCGGATGTCGGCGATCCCGGTGAGCTTGCCCTCCTTGACCAGCTCCGCGACCCGCTCGGCCAGGTTGTCCGGGTTCACCTGGTAGGGCAGCTCGGTCACCACGAGACAGGGGCGGCCGCGCTGGTCCTCCTCGACCTCGACCACCGCGCGCATCCGGATCGAGCCGCGCCCGGTCCGGTACGCGTCCTGGATCGCCTGCTGCCCCACGATCAGGCCGTAGGTCGGGAAGTCCGGCCCCTTGACGATCTCGAGCAGCGCCTCGAGCGTGGTCGCCTCGTCGGCGTCGATGTTGTCCAAGGCCCACTGGACGGCGGCCGCGATCTCCCGCAGGTTGTGCGGCGGGATCTTGGTCGCCATGCCGACCGCGATGCCCTCGGAACCGTTGACCAGCAGGTTCGGGAACCGAGCCGGCAGGATCGTGGGCTCCCGGGTCCGCCCGTCGTAGTTGTCCTGCATGTCGACGGTGTCCTCGTCGATGTCCCGCAGCATCTCCATCGCCAGCGCGGACAGCTTCGACTCGGTGTACCGCATGGCCGCCGGCGGGTCGTTACCCGGCGAGCCGAAGTTGCCGTTGCCGTCGATCAGCGGGTACCGCAGCGACCACGGCTGGCCCATCCGGACCAGGGCGTCGTAGATCGACGAGTCGCCGTGCGGGTGGTAGTTGCCCATCACGTCACCGACGACGCGCGCGCACTTGACGTACCCACGATCGGGCCGGAAGCCGGCGTCGTACATCGCATAAAGGATCTTGCGGTGTACCGGCTTCAGGCCGTCACGGACGTCGGGCAGGGCTCGCCCGACGATGACGCTCATCGCGTAGTCGAGGTACGACCGCTGCATCTCGACCTCGAGACCCACCGGCTCGACGCGCTGGCTCACGCCGCCGCCGGGCGCCTCCGGGATCGCGTCGCCGTCAGGGGGTTCGGGAATGTCAGTCACTGTTAACCCTTACTCAAGGTGAAGCCAGACAAATTCGGTCAAAGACCCGCGAATTGCTGTGGATAACACTGTGGAAATGTGCCCATCGCTGTGGACACATGACCAGCAGTGTCAGTCCGGAGGATCAGATGTCGAGGAACCTGACGTCCTTGGCGTTACGCTGGATGAAGGACCGCCGCGCCTCGACGTCCTCACCCATCAGCACGCTGAACAGCTCGTCGGCCACCGCGGCGTCGTCCAGGGTCACCTGGCGCAGCGTCCGCGTCTCCGGGTCCATCGTGGTGTCCCACAGCTCGTGGAAGTTCATCTCGCCGAGGCCCTTGAACCGCTGGATGTCGTCCGGCTTGGCGTTCGCCTTCTTCTGCTGACGCAGCGCGATCAGCCCGTCCCGCTCCCGGTCGGAGTACGCGTACTGCGCATCGTCCCCACGCTTGTTCCACTTGATCTTGTAGAGCGGCGGGGCGGCCAGGTAGACGTGACCCAGCTCGACCATCGGCCGCATGAAGCGGAACAGCAGGGTGAGCAGCAGCGTCTGGATGTGCTGGCCGTCGACGTCGGCGTCGGCCATCAGGATGATCTTGTGATACCGCAACTTGCCGATATCGAACTCGTCGTGGATGCCGGTGCCCATCGCCGTGATCAGCGACTGGACCTCGTTGTTCTTCAGCACCCGGTCGATCCGGGCCTTCTCCACGTTCAGGATCTTGCCGCGGATCGGGAGAATCGCCTGGTACTTGCTCGACCGGCCCTGCTTCGCCGAGCCGCCGGCCGAGTCACCCTCGACGATGAACAGCTCGGTCTCGCGCGGGTCGGTGGACTGGCAGTCGGCCAGCTTGCCCGGCATCGAGCCGGACTCCAGCAGCGACTTGCGACGGGCCAGCTTGCGCGCCTGCTGCGCGGCGATCCGGGCCCGGGCCGCCTGGTCGGCCTTGGTGATGATCATTTTGGCATCGGCCGGGTTGCGGTCGAACCAGTCCGCGAGCTGCTCGTTGGCGACCCGCTGCACGAAGCTCTTCATGTCGGTGTTGCCGAGCTTCGTCTTGGTCTGGCCCTCGAACTGCGGCTCGCGCAGGGTCACCGAGATGATCGCGGCGAGACCCTCGCGAATGTCCTCACCGGACAGTTTCTGGTCGCCCTTGAGGAACTTCTTCTCGGTGCCGTACTTGTTGACGATCGTGGTCAGCGCGGCGCGGAAGCCCTCTTCGTGGGTGCCGCCCTCGTGCGTGTTGATGCGGTTCGCGAAGGTGTAGACCGACTCGCCGTAGGACTCGTTCCACTGCATGGCGATCTCGACGCCCATGCCGGCGGCGTCGTCCTCGGTGCCGAACTCGATCACGGTCTTGTGGATCGCGCTCTTGGTGGCGTTGAGGTGCCGCACGAAGTCGGCGATGCCGTCCGCGTACATGAAGCTGACCTTGCGGGGCTCACCGTTCTCGTCGGCCGACACCGGCCGCTCGTCAGTGAAGTTGATGGTGAGAGCGCGGTTCAGGAAGGCCATCTCCTGGAGCCGGCGGTAGATCGTCTGGAAGTCGAACTCCACCGTCTCGAAGATGTTCGGATCCGGCCAGAACTGGACGGTCGACCCGGTCGTCTCGGTCGTCTCGCCCTTGATCAGCTCGGTCGGGATGGAGAGGTTGTACTGCTGACGCCAGACAAAGCCGCTCTTGTGGATGACCACGGCCATCTTGGTGGAGAGCGCGTTCACCACCGAGACGCCGACGCCGTGCAGACCACCGGAGACCTTGTAGGCCTGGTTGTCGAACTTGCCACCCGCGTGCAGCACGGTCAGCGCCACCTCGACGCCCGGCTTCTTCAGCTTGGGGTGCATGTCGACCGGGAAGCCACGGCCGTTGTCGGTGACCGAGACGCCACCATCGGCGAGCAGGACCACGTCGATCGTGTCGCAGTAGCCGGCCAGCGCCTCGTCGACGGCGTTGTCCACGACCTCCCAGACCAGGTGGTGCAGACCCCGTTCGCCGGTGGAGCCGATGTACATACCGGGACGCTTGCGAACTGCCTCGAGGCCTTCGAGCACGGTGATCGACTCGGCACCATACTGCTGATTGTTCTCTGCCACCCTCGGCCGCTTTCTCGCACCGGACCCGTCGGGCCCCGCACGGGGTTGACGGGCGCCCAGCAGCGAACGACGCGCACGAGGCACCGGCTGATGACACCGCGGAAGCAGCGGACCACCGGTGGAACCACGCACGCCGGTCGCCGCGGACTGCCCGCGGATGATGATCGGCTGGAAAAACCGCGTAGCGTGACGAAGGTAGCTGCGTGTAGCAGCTCCAACACCGTCAAGCACGGTTTTCCCGGTCCCTGTCGATTCTACTCCGCCGAAGCGAGTTGGCGAGGGCGCGCACCCCTTCCGGGCGTCTGAGAGTCCCGTAGCCGGATTCAGCCCGCCTCCCACGTCTCCCCCTACACGGAACGCCCGGCCGCGCAACCGCAAACGCTGCCAGCCGGGCGCGCCTTCCGGGCCCGGCCGGGACTCGCTGCGACACTGCCTGTCAACGGCAGGCGTTGGTGTCGTAACCTCGCCCGCGCGGGCCATGCATGGCGCAAGGCCGCAAGGTCAGGTCGAGGAAGGGTTGCCCCGATGGCGCACGACAAGGGCCTGGACAACGTCGCGGTGCACTGGCCGCGGACGAACCAGTACTACGACCCGGTGGCCCCCGCCGAGTTCGTCGACTTCGGCGGGATCGCCGACGCGCCGGAGATCGCCGCGCCCACCGGCGCCCTCGCGCTGCACATCGCGAAGACCGGCACGGTGCGCGCGACCGCGTACACCGAGCTCGTCGACCTGCTCCTGGGCCTGGACGGCGTGCTCTACGCGACCGACGCGGCCGCCGAGGACGAGGACCCGGTGATCGACCCGGACGGCTGCGCCTGGATCGCCGGCGGCCTGGAGCGCTTCGTCGAGGGCCACGAGAAGTTCGGTGACCTGGTCACCTTCGACACCGTCGCCGAGGTGATGCGGACCGCGATCGCCGGGGGCCGGCTCGCCGAGCAGCAGCTGCGCTGGCTCGATCATCGGCTCGCCGCGCTGCGCGACGACGCCGGCAACGCCCCGCACTGGAGCTTCGCCCGCACCGAGCTCGCGGTCCTGGCCGGTTTCTACCGCCGCTGCGCGGAGCGCGGGTTCGCGGTCTTCGCCGATTACTGACGGATCGTTTTCGGTCACCGTCCGCCGATTAAAGATCAAATTATTGATGTCCCATGTGGGCGACGGGTACAGACCGCCGCTCCCGCGGGGGCCGGGCACGGCGATCTGGCCGCTGGCGCGTCCAAAACGATCGCCGCACCCTTCATTCTGCGTGGGTGGTTGCGCTTCAACCGTCCGTCACGTGCGGTCGGAGTCCACCGACGCACGCGCGTCCTGACGGCCCAGCCACCACATCTCGCCCACGATCACGAGCAGCAGCACCCCGATCCCGGTGCCCAGGAACAACGACCAGCGCATGCCGTCCCGCACCGAGCCGCCGGACGCCGCCGCCCAGGCCGGGGTCGTCGCGGCCGCGAGAACACCCGCCACGGGCAGGAGCAGGGCCAGTAATCGCCGAAGGACCATGTGGGCTAAGACGCTGGAAAAGCCGTTCTGGTTGCACGAACAGCAGAAAATCCGGGAAGTTCACCCGACGGCAAACCTCAGCCGTAGGTGTCCCGCGGCCCGCGGCCCTGCACCCGGCGCGGCCCCTTGGCCCAGGACGGCGCGGCCGGCCCGTGGATGTTCAACCGGTTGACGACGTTGTGGCCGACCTCGCCGGCGATCTGCTTGAGCAGCTGGCCGGTCAGCATCCGCAGCTGGGTCGCCCACGCCGTCGACTCCGCCTCGACGGTCAGCACCCCGGCATCGAGCTTGATCGGCCGGCTGTGCGCGGCGATGTCCGCCCCGACCACTTTCTCCCAGGCGCCGAAGACGGTCGCCTCGGCCTTCGGCCGCTCCCAGCCGCGCGCCTTCATCAGGCGCTCCAGCACCGCGCCGAACAGCTGCGGGTCCCGCGGATCGGGCCCCGGCCCGGAGTATCCGCGCAGCCGCTTCCCGCCCTGGCCGGCATTGCGCCGGCGGGGCTGCTGAGCCGCCGCCCGCCGCTTCGTCAGCGCCGCGTCCAGCACCGCGCGGGCCAGCTCCGGCCCGGCCTTCCCTGCCTCCGCCGCAGCCGCGGCGACATCCGCGCCACCGGCCGCCCCAGCGGTCCCGCCACCCGTCGCACCAACGGTCCCGTCACCGGTCCCGCCTGCGGTTCCCTTACCTGTCCCGCCTGCGGTTCCGTTGCCTGTCGCGCCCGTGGTTCCTTTGCCTGTCGCGCCGGCTTTCGCCGCGGAAGCGCCGCCGCGGCCCGCCGTGCCACCCCTGGCCGCGGATGCCTCGTCGCCGCCGCTCGCGCCGCTCCTCGCCGCGGCGGGATCCCCGCCGGCCGGAGCCGCGTTGCCGCCCGTGGCCGATCCGGTCTCCGCCGCAGGCCGCTGATTGCGCCGTCCGCCGCCGGCCCCACTCACCGCTCGCGGCATGCCGCCACCCCCTGTGGATAACCCGCGCTCACGACACCGGCCGACGATCCGTCAACAAGCGCACCAGCCCCGCCGGACCTATTCAGCCACACCGACCCCGGCATCGCCCACCCCGGAGCGCTCCACGGCCCGTTCAGCGCCGCTGAACGGCGCCCCGTTCCCGGGCCGGCCGTCCGCCCCGCGCACATCGTCGTCCACATTCCCGGCGAAGTCCGCGAATCTCCACAAAGCACCACAGCAGTTGTCCACAGGCTGTGGGTAGTCCCACCGCCGTCAGAGCGCACGGCTCACGGCTCCGGTGGTCACGTCGAAGCGGGCGCCGCGCAACGCCGCCGGCACGTCCTCCGGCACCGCGCACGTCACCAGCAGCTGGGCGGCATCGGACACCAGCGCCGCCAGCCGATCACGCCGGCCGGCGTCCAGCTCGGCGAAGACGTCGTCCAGGATCAGCACCGGCTCGATCCCGTCCGACCGCAACAGGTCGTACGCCGCGAGCCGCAGCGCCAGCGCGAACGACCACGACTCGCCGTGGCTCGCGTACCCCTTCGCCGGCAGCTCGCCCAGCGACAGCGCGAGGTCGTCGCGATGTGGGCCGACCAGCGTCGTACCCCGCTCGATCTCGGCCGTCCGCCGCTCCAGCATCTTGTCCAGCAGGGCGGTCTGCAGCGCCGCGCGGTCCGGTGTCACGTCGTCGCCGAGCCGCGACGCGTACGTGATCGACGCCGCCGACTTGCCGGCCGCCACCGCGTCGTACGCCTTGGTCAGATGCGGCGCGAGAGCCGCCGCCAGCTCGAGCCGGCCGGCCAGCAGCTCCGCCCCGTGATGGGCCAGATGCTGATCCCAAACGGCCAGCGTCGACAGGTCCTGCCCACGGGTCCCGCCCACCTTGCGGGTCAGATACGCCGTCCGCAGCAACGCGTTGCGCTGCTTGACCACCCGGTCGTAGTCGGCGCGGACCCCGGCATACCGCGGCTGCCGCGCGACCAGCAGGTCGTCGAGATAGCGCCGGCGCTCGGACGGGTCGCCGCGGACCAGCTCCAGGTCCTCCGGCGCGAAGAGCACCATCCGCAGGGCGCCGAGCACCTCGCGCGGGCGCCGCACCGGCGACCGGTTGAGCCGCGCCCGATTCGCCCGGCCCGGCACGATCTCCAGCTCGACCAGCAGCTCGCGGCCATCGTGGACGATCGCGCAGCGGATCACCGCCGAGGTGGCGCCGAAGCGCACCAGCGGAGCGTCGGTGGCCACCCGGTGACTGTCCAGAGTGGCCACGTACCCGAGCGCCTCGATCAGGTTCGTCTTGCCCATGCCGTTCTGGCCGACCAGCACGGACACGCCGGGTTCGAGATCAACGGCAACCCGCTCGTAGGAACGGAAGTCGACGAGCTCGACCCGGCGTACGTGCATCGATCAGCGCTTGACGGCGTGGCCGCCGAACTGGTTACGGAGTGCCGCGACGGCCTTCATCGCCGGCGAGTCCTCCTGGCGGGACGCGAACCGGGCGAACAGCGACGCCGAGATCACGTGGGCCGGCACGGCGAGGCGAACCGCCTCGTCGACGGTCCAGCGACCCTCGCCGGTGTCGTCCGCGTAGCCCTTGAGGGCGGACAGCTTCGGGTCCTCGTCGAGGGCCCGGTCCAGCAGGTCGAGCAGCCACGACTTGACGACGCTGCCCTCCCGCCAGCTCTTGATGATCGCGGGCACGTTGTCGACGTGCTCGGACGCCTCGAGGATCTCGTACCCCTCGGCGTACGCGTGCATCAGGCCGTACTCGATGCCGTTGTGCACCATCTTGGCGTAGTGACCGGCACCCGGGCCGCCCGCGTGCGCGAACCCGAACTCACCGGCCGGCTTCAGCGCCTCGAAGATCGGCATGCAGTGCGCCACCGTCTCCTTGTCGCCGCCGACCATCAGGGCGTAGCCGTTGGTGATGCCCCAGACGCCGCCGGACACGCCGACGTCCATGTACTTGATGCCCTTCTTCGCGAGCCGCTCTGCTCGCGGGGCGTCGTCGGTGAACTTGGAGTTCCCGCCGTCGATGATGACGTCGCCGGGCGACAGCACCTCGGCGAGGGCGTCGATGGTGTCCTCGGTGATCTTGCCGGACGGAACCATGGTCCACACCACGCGCGGAGCAGCCAGTTTCCCGGCCAGGTCGGCCAGGCTGCTGGCGTCACTGATGTCCAGGTTCTGGTCGAATCCGACGACTTCGTGCCCGGCAGCACGGAGTCGTTCCCGCATGTTGCCACCCATGCGGCCGAGACCGATCAGGCCGAGTTGCATGGTCTTCCCCCTAGAAGTGCGAATGATCCTCGCTCAGTATCAGCGCGTTACCCGGATCGGCATGATCAGATAGCGGTATCCCGGGATGATTTCGCCGCTTTCGGCAGCGGGCGAGATCACAGCCGGCTTGAACGCGTCGACGAACGAGAAGACCGCGGTGGGTGCGCCGAGGTTCTGCAGACCGTCGATCAGATACTGCGGATTGAAGCCGATGGTCAGCCCCTCACCGGTGAACGCGGCCTCCATTGCCTCGCTGGCGCGCGCCTCCTCGGTGGTGCCGGCCTCGACGACCAGACCGTCCTCGCTGAAGCTGAGCAGCACGGGGGTGGTGCGCTCGGCGACCAGGGCGACCCGTCGGACGACCTCGACCAGGGCCGAGACGGCGATCCGGGCCTCGGCGTTGTGCGAGGCCGGGAAGAGCGAGCGGACCGGCGGGTAGTTCGCCCCGTCGAGCAGCCGGCTGGTCGTCCGCCGGGCGCCGCCCGCGAAGCCGATCATGCCCTCGCCGGCGTTGCCCTGTGCCAGGGCCAGCGTGACCGAGCCGCCGGCCGGGCCGAGCGCCTTGGCCGTGTCGTTCAGCGTCTTCGCCGGGACCAGCGCGTTCAGGCTGATGTCCGGGTCGTCCGGGGTCCACTCGATCTCGCGCATCGCCAGCCGGTAGCGGTCGGTGGCGAGCATCGCCATCGACGAGCCGTTCAGCTCGATCCGGACCCCGGTCATCATCGGCAGCGTCTCGTCCCGGCCGGCCGCGATGGCCACCTGGGAAACCGCTGAGGCGAACGTAGCGGCGTCGACGAGGCCCGCGCTGGATGGCATGTCCGGGAGGGTCGGATAGTCCTCCACCGGCATCGTGGGAAGGGTGAAACGCGCACTGCCGCAGACCAGCTCGAGGTGGGCGCCGACCGCGGCGATGTCGACCGGCTTGCCGGGCAGCGCCTTGGTGATCTCGGCGAGCAGGCGGCCGGAGACCAGCGCGGCGCCGTCGGCGTCCGCCTGGACCTCGACGGAGACCTGGCTGGAGACCTCGTAGTCGAACCCCGAGACCTGCAGGCGGCCGTCGGTGACTCGCAGCAGGACGCCGGCGAGCACCGGCACTGACGGCCGGCTGGGCAGGCTCTTGGCCGTCCAGGCCACGGCCTCGGCGAGCGAGTCTCGCTCCACCCGGAACTTCATGCTGTCCTCCGCGATGCTTTCTCTACGGGGCGTGGAGCCCACTGAAACTCTATGGCGCTGACCGTGTGCACGTGTGCCCGACCCCGGGTGCGGCGAGCGAGGCCCGCCGAGCCTTTATGGCACTGCCCTACCTTGCCTTGCTCCGGCCCGAGAAGCGAAACGCCGGGGGCGGCCGATGTTGACGCTCTTCCGACTGAACGCTCTTCGATCCGGACGACAGCGCCGGGGTCGCCGGGCTGTCGGGTCTCTTCCGGTGCTGATGGTCTGACCGAGCGGGTGACGCCCGGCTGCTTCCGATCCATCGCTGAGGCGGGGTCCGGAGCGGGTCGAGGCGTCGACGCTCATCGGGGCTAACTCTTCACCGGGCCGGAAGGGCGCGTCCACATCCGCTCGGTGCCGTCCTGGACCGTTCTCCGTTGGCGGCGCATCGGTGCTGTCTCTCCCGACGGTCTTCCCATCGGCAGCGAGTCTCCGGGATCCGAGGCTAGGCACCTGACCCTCTTTTCCGGTGCGGGTTTCTGCCCTCCCGAGGCGCTCCGCGAGCGGCCCAACCAACTTTCCACACGCTGATGATTTCTTTTGTTCTCCATTAGAGAAATAACTAGTCGTCTTCATAGGTCCTGTGCAAACTGTGGAAAACCCGTGTTTTTGCAGGTCACAGGGTTATCCACCGGTGATTCACATGTGGGAAACCGGGGTAAAACTGGGGGTCTGTGTCCACAGCCAGGCTCCGCGCACAGGGTTGTCCACCGTTGTCCACCGGTTATCCACCGGTAATCCACTGGGTTTGTCCCCCGACCTGTGGATGAACGTAGACACGTGACCGTCCCGTCGTCCCCAGATCCTTCAACAGGTAATCCACAGGCGTCCACAGGCACCTGACTAACCGATGACTCTCCGTGGTTGTCCACATCGATTTCCCCAGAAGTTGTCCACATCTGTGGGTTACGAGCGAAAAGATATCCACTGTCTGGGGAGGGAGCCTGTGGACGCCTGTGGATAGCTGTGGACAACGTTGGCACGAAACAGACCCGTTCCGACGTTGACAACTTTGCTCCGGCCGCCCTAAAAAGTTGACATGGATGACCGTGAATTCCTGCAGTTCAGGGTCGAATTTGCGGCCGAGTCTGTGGACAACCCCGTGTAAAACCGGTGGATAACTGTGGGGATTCCGCGTTGTCCCAGTTCAATGCCGTTGTCACCTGCCTGTGGGTAACTGGCGTCCCTGTGGGAAACCCAGATCGGCCGGCGTCCGGGGCCGTCCGGCGGCGTGGGCCGGATCGGGCCGGAGGCGCGGCGAGCTGTGCGATGGGGCCCCAGGCTGTGGGTAAACCGGGGTCGATGCCGTGCCGGGCCTGGTGATAACTGTGGCGGCGGCCAGCCGTCGAGTGGCGAAATGCCTGCTGGGACTCGTGACTAGGGGTGAATAGCGGGTCGAGGGCCTGTGTATAGGTCTGTGTGGATCCTGTGGACAACGTGGCGCGTGGGGTCTGTGGACGGCGTTTGACCAGGCCATGGGCAGGTGACCAGCCGTGTGGACGGCGAGAGGCGCCCTGGATGCGTCGGCCGGCGGCGCGCGGGCCGACGCGCGGGCATGGCAGCGGGCGCGGGGCGCGGGCACGGCGGCGGGGCAGCGGGCGCGGGGCGGGCGTACGGCGGTGGGCAGCGGGGCAGCGGGCGCGGGTGGCGCGTGGCTGTGGACGGGCCGGGGACGACGCGGCGAGGAGAGGCGACGGGGGCCGGCCGTGGCGTGGCCCGTGGCTGACCGATGCCGGCCATGGGACCGCGTACCTGGAGTAGAGATTCAGCCCGGTTGCCGGAAGCGGCCCGGGCCCCGCTGGGCATGGGTCGCTCGGCGGGGCGGGGTCACTGCGGTGAGGGCGCTGCTCGGCGTACCGAATCAGGTGTTTTGTTTGATCCGGTTTGTCAGCTCGGCGATCTGGTTGTAGAGCGACCGGCGCTCGGCCATGTGTTGGCGGATCTTGCGGTCGGCGTGCATGACCGTGGTGTGGTCGCGGCCGCCGAAGGCCTGGCCGATCCGCGGCAGGGAGAGATCGGTCAGCTCGCGGCAGAGGTACATGGCGACCTGGCGCGCGTTGACCAGCACCCGCGATCGGGAGTGTCCGCGCAGATCCTCCAGCGAGACGCCGAAGTAATCGGCGGTGGAGACCATGATCTGGTCCGCGGTGATCTCCGGGCCGGCGCCGTCCGGCATGAAGTCGCGCAGGACCTCCTCGGCCAGCGAGAGCTGTACCGGGGAGCGGGTCAGGCTGGCGAACGCGGTCACCCGGATGAGGGCGCCCTCGAGCTCGCGGATTGAGCTGGAGACCCGGGACGCGATGAACTCCAGCACGTCGTCGGGGGCGTACATGCGCTCCTGCGCGGCCTTCTTCTGCAGGATCGCGATGCGCGTCTCGAGGTCCGGCGGCTGGATGTCGGCGAGCAGGCCCCACTCGAAGCGGGTGCGCATCCGGTCTTCCAGCGTGGCCAGCTGCCGCGGCGAGCGGTCCGAGCTGATCACGATCTGCTTGTTCGCGTTGTGGAGCGTGTTGAAGGTGTGGAAGAACTCCTCCTGCGTCCGCTCGCGGTTCTCCAGGAACTGGATGTCGTCGATCAACAGGATGTCGACGTCGCGATAGCGGCGCTGGAACGCCTGCGTCTTGTCGTCCCGCAGGCTGTTGATGAAATCGTTGGTGAACTCCTCGGTCGACACGTAGCGCACGGAGCGTGCGTGTCCGAGGGTGGTTGCGTAGTGACCGATGGCGTGCAGGAGGTGGGTCTTGCCCAGCCCGGAGCTGCCGTAGATGAAGAGCGGGTTGTACGCCTTCGCCGGGGACTCGGCCACCGCGACCGACGCCGCGTGCGCGAAGCGGTTGGACGAGCCGATGACGAACGTCTCGAACATGTACTTCGGGTTGAGCCGGTTCCCGTCCTGGCCGCCGGGGCGCGGGGAGGAACCCGGGCCGCGCAGGTCGATCGGGGCCCGGCCGGGGCCGCTGTCACCGGCGCGCATCGGCATCTGGTCGTCGCGGCGGTCGTCCTGATGGCGCTGGTTGTCCCGCAGGTGTGCCTGGTCGGCGGGGTGCCGCAGCGCGTTGGACTCGTTCGGCGCCGGCGGCATCTCCCGATCGGAACCCCGCTCCTGGGCGCGGGCCGGCCCCTGCCGGTTGGCCTGTGTCGCGGGCGGCATCGGGTCGGCGAAGAGCGCCTCCTGGCCGTCCCGGCCATCTCGGCCGTCACGGTTGTCTCGGCCCGAGGACAGACCGCGGCCGTACGGCGACGGCGACGAGTGCTGCGCGGACCCGGTCGGGTAGGGCTCGGGCGCGCGGTCCGGCGGGCCGAAGGCCTGCTGCTGATACTGCGACTGCTCGGGCGGGTAGGCCGGGAGCTCGGGCTGGTACGACTCGGGCTGGTACGGCCGCGGGTCGGGATGCCGGGGCGCGTCGGAGTAGTGCATCGGCTGCGGATCGCGGGGCGCCTGCTCGGCGGTGTCCTCGATGGGCGTGCCGTACACGGTCCCGGGCATGCCGGTGCCGTCCTCCGGCGGGCGGACCGTGACGGCGACCTGGATCGGCCGGTTCAGCCGGCGGGTGAGGGCCTCGGTGATCGCCGGCCGCAGTCGCAGCTCGATCACGTCCCGGGTGTAGGCGTCCGGAACCGACAGCAGAGCAGTGTCCTCGACGATCGCCCGCAGACGGGTGAATCGGAGATAGGCACGCTGCTGCCGGGAAGCGATCTCCTCGGACAACTCGCTGAGCGTGTCCTGCCACAGCAAGCCAAGGTCGACCTGATCGGCCACCGCCGCGCCACCCCCATCGCCACCGACCCCCGGTGGACCTTGTGTCCGGCCTTCCTCTGCCTGTCGGCGCCCGTGC